>CALFDH010000212.1 GCA_937950405.1 uncultured Meiothermus sp. | reverse complement strand
CGAGTTCATCAGGCGAATGGTCTCGCGCACCAGGCGCTTGGTAATCTCGCCGGTGCCCTTGAGACCCCGCAAGGCCGCGCTCAGGGCCTCGATCACTTCGAACTCGTGGATGCGGGCCTCGAGCTCGGCCTGCTGGCGGTGCGCCGCCAGCAACACCGTGACCTGCAAAGCATACTGGCGGGCCACCTCCACCGATTGCTCACTAAAAGCCCGATCCCGAAAGGCATCCAGGTTGATTTCGGCCACCACTTCCCCACCCAGCAGGATGGGCATACACAGGGTAGAGCGGATCCGGCTGACCATGTTAGCACTGACCTGATCGAGTTGTTGGGCCAGTTGCTCGTTTTCCTGGTGAGCGGCCAGGGTGCGCTGGATGTCGGCATAGTTGGCAATGCGGGGCTGGCCTCGCCGCCAGGCCAGCGGGTTGCCGTGCCAGGCTATGGTTTCTGCCTCGCTGCTCCGCACCCCCAGGATACCTTCGCCAAAGCCCTGCTGGGCCACAAAAACAAAATCGGAACCCTGGCGCAAGCGGATGCTGCCAGCCTGCGCGCCCGGCACCACCCGCACCGCCGATTCCAGCAGGCGGGGCCAGAGCTCCTCCTCAGAACCCTGGGCCAGGGCTTCTACGGTACTCAATAGCGCCGTGTAGGCGGTTTCGATGGGCCTGGTTTGCGTCTGCCGACGAGACCACTCGAGGTACAGCCCCAGCAAGGGCCCGGTCAACATCGCTTGCAACAAGAAGCTGGCAACCAGTTCTCCCAGCCCCTCGCGGGCTAACAGGAACAACAGGCCGCTATTGAGCAGGCTCAAAACCACCAGCACCGCCGCCAGCGCCTGGATACGGTTCCGCACCACCAGCCTGGGATAAAGCCACCAGGCTACCATCCCCCCCAGCAGCAGGGCTAACCCTTGCGCCCCCATGCGGAGGTTGACGGTGCTCACGGTCTGCGCCACCTGGACAATCGGTAGGTCCAGCCAATGCGCCAAGGTGTGCAAACCCAGGGCCAACACGTTGATCAGCAGCAAGCCCGCCAGGGTGCTTCTCCAGCGTTTTTCGCCATCGAGCACAACGAGCAGCAAAAGCCCCACCTGCAAGCTGAACAACAGGCCAAAATAAAGCCCCAGCAAATCCACAAAAAAAGCGCTTACCAAAGCCGTGAGGCCAATGGTTGAGACCAGCATGGTGAATGGCGTCATGCCCCAGCGCTCGCGCCCTACGTGCGCTGCTAGCAGCAGGGTCGTAGCAATTACCGAGATGAAGGCCCCAACCAGTTCCACCACGTCTTCAGATTAACGCTTAGCCCCCCAGCGCGGCGGATATTTGCACCATTTTCGCAAACGAAACGTTACGTAAGTATGGTCGGGCCAAGCAACCATTCAGGGTGAACGGGAGAGACTCCATCGCCCAGAACCCAGTTCCCCAACCTCTGAGCCCTCCCCTTGTTGGAGGCTACAAATCCAACCCGTCTTGCAGGGCTTGTGTGCCATGTGCTACCCTAACAGCCGTTCATGAGTACCACCAAGGAAGTGAGGGCTTGATGATATTTTCCCGCTTTTCAGCCCCTAGAGCTCCAGCTGTGGTTTGCCGCCCCGCGGCTGCGTTATTGGCATAGGCACCTGCGTTCGTCCAAGCTGGGGGCAGACCTGACGCTCCGGCTCTGTAGGTCACTCCAACCGTTTCGGGATACCGCCCGACCCTTGATGTAGAGGAGAATTACTTTGCACATCCGCCCTTTCGACTTTTCCAACGCCGACTATCAGGCCTACGTGGCCGTGCGCGAGGCCACCCACCCCGAGGCCCCGTTGGACATCGCCCAGTTGCAACACACCGATCGAACCCGGAGCAAAGAGGGGGTAATGGAGCGCTTCCTGTTGGAATGGGGTGAGCAGGTGGTGGGGGTAATGGAGTTCGCCACCCCCTACTACGACCCCAAGCCGGGGGCCCTCGAGGTACGCTACCACCTGCGCCCTGAGGCCCAATCGCTGGAAGACGCGGTGTGGGCCTTTCTGATGGAACAACTGGCCTCACACACACCCAAAGAACTGCTGGCGCAGGTGCGGGAAGACTGGCCCGAGTACCGCTTTCTGCTGGCCCAGGGCTTTGCCGAGGTGGAGCGCCGCTGGGAGTCGGTACTGGATTTGCACGGTTTCGACCCTAGCCCCTTTGAGCTCCCCCTGCCTGCTGGAATCACCCTACGGCCCCTGAGCGAGCTTCCCTGGCAGGAAAAAGGCTTCCAGCGGGCCTTGTATACGCTCGAGACCAACCTGCTCCGGGATGTCCCCAGCGCCGAGCCCATTAACCTGTGGCCCTTCGAGGTCTGGCAGGATCGCACCCTGAACGACCCAAACCTCTTGCCAGAGGGCTACTTCCTGGCGATGGAGAACCAGCAGATGGTCGGCGTGACCATGCTCTTCAAGTCCAAGCGCCCCCAGACCCTGCGCACGGGCCTGACCGGGGTGATCAGAAGCCACCGTCGCCGGGGCCTAGCGCTGGCCCTCAAACTGCGGGCCATTGAGTTTGCCCGGAGCTACGGCATCCGCTACGTCCGCACCTCCAATCACCAGACCAACCGGCCCATACTGGCCCTTAACGAGGCCCTGGGCTTTGCCAAGGAACCCGCCACGGTGTTGCTGCGCCTTAGTCCCGTACCCCAAAGGCCCGGCTAATGGTGTAGTCAATGATCAGGAATAGCACAATCAGCATCAGCAGGGCCCCCCACCAGGGGGTGTTGACCCAGATTAGTACAAAGGTGCGCTCGAGCAGTTTGAAGAGCAGAAAGCCAAACACCACCGTGGTCACAATGGCTGCCAACTTCTGGCGGATCTTTTTGCTCACGGTTCTAGCTTAGCACTCCAGGAGCAACGCATGTTAGCAAACCCGAAAATAAGGCCCTTTGAGGAGCGCGATTATCCCGCCATTGCCGAGGTGCTGAAGGCAGCCTGGCCCGACGAAGTACACACTGAAGCAGGGCTGCGCGAACACGACCGCCACGCCCCCGAGGTCAGGTGGGGGCGCTTTGTGGCCGAGCTCGAGCACCAGATGGTAGGGATGGGTGAGTACACCCAGTTCGAGGGCATGTACCACCCGCAGAAGTTCGGGGCGTGGGTCACGGTAAAGCCCCCGTTTCGCGGGCAAGGCATCGGGAAGGCCCTGTATGGGGCGGTGCTCGAGGCCCTGAAGCCCCACAACCCCGTCTTGATCCTGAGCAGCACCCGCGAAGACCAAGCCCCGGCCCTGGCCTGGCTGCATAAGCTGGGCTATGCCGAGAAGATGCGCTATTGGGAGTCGCGGCTGGATCTAGCGCGCTTCGACTTTGGCCCCTGGGCGGGCAAAATAGAGGCCGTCGAGGCCGCCGGTTTCGACCTCAAAAGCCTGAAGGAACTGGAGCACGACCCCCAACACCGGCAAAAGGCCTACGACCTCTGGCTCGAGGCCCGCCTGGATGTGCCACGCCCCGAGGCCATCAGCGAGGTGCGCTTCGAGGATTATTGCAAGTGGGTTTTCGAGAGCCGCTACTACCTGCCCGAGGGTCACTTTATGGCCGTGGACAAAAACACCGGCCAGTATGTGGCCCTCTCCACCCTCTGGAAGACCGACGGCCCCTACCTCAGCACCGGCCTCACCGGCACCCGCCGGGCCTACCGCCGCAGGGGCCTGGCCCTGGCCCTCAAGCTCAAGGGCATCGGTTTAGCCCAGGCCTACGGAGCCAGGGAAATTCGCACCGGCAACGAGGCGAACAACCGCGCCATGCTCTCCATCAACGAGGCCCTGGGCTTCGTGAAGCAGCCCATCTGGATTGATTTTGTGCTTGAGTTGGAGAGGGAGACCGACCCGGCAACGGCGACGCTCACCCCAGGGGAAGTGGGCTAGAAAAGTTTGTTTTGGCTGATACTTCATGCGCCGGAGCGCCCCCTCGAGGCCCTGCTTCACTGAACCAAGAGCGCCGCCAGGAGCCCCAGCGCCGCACCCCCGCCAATCACCCAGACCACATTCACCCCCCGGTATATCAGCCAGGTGGCGGCGGCCATCAGCGCAAACCAGCCCAGCCCATCCACCCCCAGCTGGATCAGCACCAGCACCATGCTGGCGCTGAGGCCCATGCTGATGGGCACCAGGGCCTTGCGCAGGGCGCGGCTCCAGCGGGCCCGGGCCATCCAGGCCCAGCCCTTCACCAGCCACATGGCCCCCACCGCACCGGGCATAAACATGCCCAGCAGGGCGGCCAGCGCCCCCGGCATACCGGCAGCACTCAGGCCATAAAACAGCACCGCCAGCATGTTGGGCCCCGGCACAAACTGCCCCAGGGCAAAGCCGTCGGCAAACTGCTGGCCGGTTACCCAGCCGTTGGAGATGATGACCCGCGCCATCTCCGGTAGGTTGGCCATGCCCCCGCCAAAGCTCAGCACCCCAAAGCGCAAGAAGGCCAGGAAGACCTCGAGCGCCTCAGCCACGGGGCTCCACCTCCGCGCCTGGCCAGGCTTCGGCGGCCTCCTGCCAGTAGAGGGCCATACCCACCGGCACAAACAGGAGCAGCACCAACAGCAACGGCCAGTGTAGCAGGCCATAGGTGACAAAAACCCCCAGCGCCAGCCCAACGGCTTTGAGAGCGTCTAGCGCGATGGGGGCCTGGCGTAGCATGGTGGCCAGAATCAGCCCGATGGCCGCCGCCGCCACCCCATTCAGCGCACTCTCGGCCAGCGAGCCCGGCACCGCGCCAAAGCGGAAATAGGCAAAGCTCAAGAAGAGCATCAGCAGGGCTCCAGGGGTCAGCACGCCCAAAAGGGCCAGCACCCCCCCGGCCACGCCCCCCAGGCGCATCCCCAGGTGGGCCGCGGTGTTGGCAAACACCGGCCCCGGCAGAATGCGGCAGAGCGCGGTGGTTTCCAGAAACTCCCGCTCGGCCATCCAGCCCCGCCGAAGCACCAGGGCCTGGTAAAGCTGGGCATTGCCGCCCCCGCCAAACGCCACCAAACCCACCTCCACAAACGCAATAAACAGCTTGGCCAGCGGTACTTTCACGCCTGGATGATACACTTTGGCGGTGCACTACGTGGTGGGGGACATTCACGGCTGCCTGCAAACCCTGATCCGGCTGTTGCAGCGCGAGGGGTTTTTGGGAGAAGCCCTCGAGTGGACGGGCGGGCAGGCCCAGCTCTGGTTCCTGGGTGACTATACCGACCGGGGCCCCAATGGCATCGGCGTGATTGAGCTCTTGATGCGCCTCGAGCGCGAGGCCGCCGCTGCCGGGGGAGGCGTGCATGCTCTTTTGGGCAACCACGACCTGATGCTCTTGGCCGCACACCACTTTACCCAGGTCGAAATTCCCAGTTTCAAGCGCCAGGGGCAGCGCATCACCTTTTTCGAAATCTGGCAGCGGGTAGGCGGCAAAGAGCCCGACTTCGAGCGCCTGAACGAGCGCCATATCGAATGGCTGCAAAACCGCCCGGCCCTGGCCCTGGTCGAGGGCACCCTTCTGATGCACGCCGATAGTCTGTTTTACCTGGAGTATGGCGATAACCTGGAGCAAATCAACCGCAGCCTGGGCGATATTTTGCGCTCGGACAGGGTCGAGGCGTGGGACGCGCTGGCCGAGCAGTTTGCCAGCCGGTTCTCGTTCCTGAACGGGGGCATTGCCCTGACCGAAGAATTCCTAGGGCAACTCGGTGCAAGCCGCCTGATCCACGGCCACACCCCCATCTACAGCTTGATTGGCTATGCCCCCCAGATGGTGCTCTACCCGCTCGAGTACAACGATGGCCTGTGCTTCAACGTGGATCACTGCCTGTGGAACGGGGGGCCGGGCTTTGTGTTTGGCCTATCCGAAAGCCACTGACCGGGAAAGCAAGGGGCGCAGAAATGCCCTCGAGAGAACAAAACCCCCAGGAACCTACCTGGGGGTTTGGGTTTGGAGACATTGGGTCAGATTTCGATGTGATCCAGCCGGATGACCTGATCCTGGAGGGCAATCTCCAGATGGTACGCCCCGGCGGTGGGCACCTCCAGCCGGAACGAGCCGGTCAGGCTGAGGGGTGCGGTCAGCTGGGTTTGTTCGTTGTGCAGGGCGGTGGTGCCCTGAATCTGGGCGAGCTGGCTGGGGTCAGCCACCAGGTACCCTTGCAGGTAAGCTTTGTGGCTATCCAGTTTCAGGCTCAGGTCCAGGTAGAAGTCACCGGCTTTATAGAGCTGCGACCAGGCTCCGGTGAAGTTCTGATGGCGTACCGCCAGCGAGGTCTTGCGGGAGTCCATCACCAGGATGGCCTGCAGTTGGGGTTTCTTGGATTCGGTCATCATGGCAGCTCCTTAGTTCCCCGATACGGCCCAGGTAACGGCGGCCTCGAGCAGATGCATTCCTACATTAGTCAGGCGGGTGGTGCCGGTGCTGCTGGGGAAAAAGCCCACCCGGCGGGCCGGGGCGGTGCCGCTTTGCATGGCGGCCCCAATGTCGTAGCCGAACAGGGCTGAGCGAGAGGTGTCGTTGGTTAGGGAGGCAATGCTTACCCCTCCAGAGGCCACCTTACCCCAGTTGAGCGCGTCTGAACTGCTGTAAATGGCGTGGCTCAGCACAGGCAGGCCCGCCGCGAGGGGGTGGGTGTTGTTGAGTAGAGCAACCTTGGTCTGTCCGGTCTGGGTGTTGCGATCGCCGGATTTGCCTCCGGTCATGCGCATCTCGTCGAACAGGTCCCAGTGCATTACCACCGTCGGCACCGCCGTGTTGTTGAACTTGGTGCCCACATTGCTCGGGCTGACACTTCCCGAAATCACCACCAGGTGCCGGCTTGTGGCATCGGAAGAACTGCTGCCAGCGTCGCTGCGCACGGTTACGCTGTAGCCGATGCTCTCCAGACGGGTACGGAGGGCGGTATCGGCGCTGCTCAGACTGGTGTTGCCCACCACCAGCAGAGCATGTTTACGTGGCACATCAGGGGCCTTCTGCAGCAGACCCACGACGTTGACCAACCCCCATTGCACGCCGGAGATGCCCAGGTTCGTGGCGGACTGCTCGAGGTATGTTCCCAGGCTGCTCTTGTTTGCGGTTTCGGACAGGGCCAGGGCGATGGCGCCGGTTACCTGCGGGGCAGCGAAGGAGGTACCGGTGTAATAGGCGAACCGGTTTACGGGGTAAGCCCCGGCTACCAGCATGCCTGGGGCCACGTACTCCAGGGCAGGGCCGTTGCACGAGAAAGCGGAGAGGGCCAAGGCGCTGCTGACGCTGCCCACGCTGAGGAGGAACTGGTGGTTGCTAACGCCGTTGTTGGCCCAGGCCGCGGGGTAGGTGAGGTTGGAATCGCCGCAGTTACCCGCCGAGGCCACAAGGTAGATGCCCTGGTTGGTGGCGTTGTTAAGGGTGAGTTGCAAAGCGGAATCGGCGGTGGAAGTGCCCAGCGAGAGGTTGATGACCTGGGCGCCCATGCTCACGGCGCGCTGAATGCCCGAGATGAGATCGGCCACCGTGCCCGCCCCATCGCCATTCAAGACCCGGATGGGCAGGAGGGTGGCCCGGGGAGCCACTTGCAGGATCAGGCTGGCCACCCCGGTACCGTGGCCGTACATGGTGCCGGCGGTCTCCTGCGGGATGGGATCATTGTCCACAAAGTCATAGCGCTCGGAAGCCGGGGCCAGCCGACCCACAAACTGGGGGTGGGCCAGGTCAATCCCGGTGTCCAGCACCGCTACCTTGATGCCCTGACCGAAGTTGCGGCTAAGGGCCTGGGCCTGGGGCACTTTGGTCAGCATGAACTGGAAGCGGTTTTCGCTGGGGAGGGCTGGGATGGTGTCGATGCCCCCGGCCCAACTGTTCCAACCCCCGGCCCAGCTATTGAAGCCGCCCGCCCAGCTATTGAACCCCCCAGCCCAGGAGTTGAAGCCCAGGGCAACAGCAGGGGTGCGCACGATGGCGTTAGGCTCGAGGGTAGCGTTTTGCAGCGAAACCCCGCTCCCCTGCAGGGCGGCTGCGGCCTGGCTGCTGAGCTTCAGGATGGCCTGCTCTCCCAGCCAGGCAATCACCTCGCCCCCGTAGCGCTGGGCCAGGCGTTCGGGGGTGTCGCTTGCGCTGATGGGCACCGTCAGCAGGTAACCGTTATCGCTGGGCGGCAGGGCGGTGGGCCTGTTTGGGTTGCCGCAGGCTGCCAGCAGCGCCAGCAGCGCCAGTGCGAGGGCTCGGTAGAGCCAGATATGGTTGGAATGGCGTTTTTCAGGCATAGGCTTCACTCCGTAGAGTTCTTGCTGACCCCAGCCTAGGGAAAAACGCCAACGTCAAGCGCGA
>CALFDH010000211.1 GCA_937950405.1 uncultured Meiothermus sp. | reverse complement strand
CCGCTCAGGTCGCTGAGCGAGGCGGTACTGACGATGACATCGGGTCGGCTGCGCTCCAAAAGGGTCATGGCATAAAGAGCGCTATCCTCGACCTGAACGTCAAAACCTGACAGGGTAAAGCTGTCCTTGAGCGCGATACCCCGCTTGGGTTGACCGGTGAGGATCAGGGCTTTCATCTGAACAATCTCCTTTGCCAAGCCGGAATTCCCAGTAATGCCTGTAAGTGACCTTGATGCTGGATGGGGCTCTGGCTACACCCCCTGCAAAAACTTGTCTAATTCTATCTCGTCGGCGGGCTTGGTCAGGTAGGCATTTGCACCAAGCTCGACGGCCAGGTCGCGGTGTTTGGAGGAGGCCCGGGTGGTCAGCACCGCTATAGGCAAGTGGGCGAGGTTGGGGCGACGCCGCACTTCTTCCAGCAGTTCGAAGCCTGACATCCGGGGCATCTCGAGGTCGGTGACCACGGCCTGGAAGGGTTGTTGCTCCAGGAGCTCGAGGGCCTCCTGCCCGTCGGCTGCGGTAACCACCTGGTGTCCGGCCTTGCGTAGCATTTGCGCCACCACCTTGCGAACCGAGAGCGAGTCGTCCACCAACAACACCGGAAACCGCTGGGTCAGGACGGTCTCGGTGCGCGTGTGGATGGGCATAGCGGTATCCATCGAGAGGAGGCCGCTCGGGCTCAAGACCAGGATGACCTCACCGCTCGGCGCGATGGTCGCGCCCATCAGGTGGGGTAACTCCGAAAGAGGGGCGGTGAGAGGTTTGACCAGGGCTTGCTGCAAGCCAATGAAACGTTCGACGGCCAGCGCCACCAGGGCCCCACCCCGACCTTCCACCACGGCTAAGGCATACTCTTCCTGCGTCACAGGGGGTAAGCCCAGCAGCGTGCTGAGGGGTTTGATGGGGATGGGGCTGCCTTCGTAGATCACTTCTTGGTGGTCGGCAGGGGCGGTAAGCAGGGTCAGAAGGCTCTCACGGGGCAGGGCGATCACCTGGCCGCCGGTCTGGAGCAGCAGAATGTCCGAAACCACCAGATTCTGCGGGACGCGCAGACGAACGGTGGTGCCCAGGCCACTGCGGGTTTCCACGGTCAGATCGCCGCGCAAACGACGGATGATAGCTGCTACGGCATCCATGCCCACCCCGCGCCCGGCCACATCCGAGACCGCCTCGGCGGTAGAGAGCCCGGGGATAAAGATGAGCTGAACGGCTTCTTCGGGGCGCATGGCCTCAATCTGTTCCTGGGTACGCAGCCCCTTTTCTACGGCTTTTTGCTTGACCGCCTCGAGGTTGATGCCCCGGCCATCGTCGCTGATTTCCAGCACCAGGGTATTGCGCTGCTGCAGGGTGCGGATGGTCAGGGTGCCCTGGGCTTCCTTGCCTTTGGCCCGGCGTTCCTCAGGACTTTCCAGTCCGTGAATAATCGCGTTGTTGACCAGGTGGATGAGGGCTTCGGACAGGCCGTCAAGCAGCACCGAGTCAATCTCGACCTGCTCTCCCTGGAGCCGTATCTGGACGAGTTTCTCACCGGCGATTTGCTGAATTTGGCGGGTGAGCCGCTGGTAGAAACGGCCAATGGGAATCAGTCGAGCGCGGTTGACTTCCTCGCGTAAGCTCCGGGAGAGCTTTTCGAACTGTTCGGTTTCCTGGCGGAAAGCTTTGATCTGTTCGCTCAGGCTATTGCGAACCTCGGCTAAGTCGCTGGTCATCTCCTGGATGGCGCGGGCCAGGATGTTGAGGTCGTCGTAGCGGTCGAACTCGAGCTCGGAAAAAAGCTCCTGCACGGTTTTGCCCAGGGTGCTCTGGGTCTGGGGGGTTTGACCGGGGTGTTGGGCCTCCTGCGCCAGCGAAAGGCGGGGGTTGAGGTAGCGGTTTTCAAAGTCGTTGGTGGTGCGCAAGAGCCGCTGGCGGGCCGTCTCCAGCAGGTGGTCCATCTCCTCGAAGCGCTGGGCGAGTAGCTCCAGGCGCGAGCGGGCGACCAGGGTCTCGCCGGCCAGGTTGAGCAGGGCATCGAGGCGCTCGAGGCTGACCCGCACCGAAGCCGTGCTGCTGGGGCGGGCCCGCTGGACAGAGGCCGCGGGCGCCGGAGCTTGGGTGGTGGGGGCTGGTTGGGCCTGGGGGTTGGCGGGCGCTTCTTTGCCCAGCAATAGCGCCAGGTGGCTTTGTAGCTCAAAAAGCTGGCCGTCCAGGCTTCGGGCCTGGGGGTCTTTGCCCTCGGCCACTGTAATCATCCTGCCCAGTACCTGCGCTCCCTCCAGCATCACCTGGGCTATTTCTTGGCTCCAGGGTGTGTGCCCTTCGCGTACCGCTACCATCAGGTCCTCGAGTTGGTGGGCCAGGGCGCCGATGGGTTTACAGCCTACCGAGTAGGCCGCACCCTTGACCGTGTGCATGGCCCGGAATAGCGACCGCAGGTGTTCGCCGGTCTCGTCGCCGGACTGCAGGCTCACCAGTGCGTTGCCCACATGGTCGAGGTTTTCCAGGGTTTCGGGGGCAAAAAACTCCCAGAACTCGGCATTTTGCCGATAGAAACTTTGCAACTCCGCTACCACGCCGCTTTGGGGGGGTGGTGTGGCTTCTTCGGTGGGTTCAGGGGTCTCGCGGACAAAGGCGTCGGGGTTAAGGGCGGTTAGCTCCCGGATTAGCTCGGCGGCTCCCAGGCGGCCTAGCTCGAGGCCCACCCGGCCCTCCTCGCCGTGGATGGCGATGTTCTCCAGGGCCGTGATCAGCACCGCCGTCACCTGACCCATGAACTCCACGACCTTAGCCTGCTGGCTCTGGGTGTAGTGGGGCGCTGCTTCCAGGATCCGCTCGGCCAGGGCCCCCAGGTTGGAAGTTTGCGGAAAGCCGTACAGCCCTGCCGAGCCCTTAAGTCGGTGCGCCATGACTACCAGCGGCTCGTGACGCTCGATTGCCAGGAACTCGGCAGCCTGCTCAAACACCGCTACGGTTTCCCAGGCCTCATCGAGGAAACTTTGCAGCAGATCTGGGGTGGTTGGGGCGGACATACAGACTCCTAGTCGGGTAGGCGGAAGCGACCCAGGTTTCGGGAAAGCTCCTGGGCCAGAACACGCATGGCCTCGGCGGACTGATGGCCCCGCTGGCTTTCGTTTCCAGTTTGTTGGGCGGTATGGGCGATTTTCTGCACGGCCTGATCTACCCGCTCCACCACCGATACCTGGCTCTGCGCCAACCCCGAGATTTCCTGCGCCAGGCTTGCAGATTGCGCGGCCAGATTGGCGATTTCCTCGAGGCGGCTCCCTGCGCCCGTGGCCACTCCGTAGCCGGTCTCTACCTCGCGCACCCCTTCTTGCACCTGCTCCACGACCCTGGCAATGTCGCTCTGCACCTGCTGTACCAGCAGGCTTACCCGGTTGGTCTCGCGGGCCGACTCCTCGGCCAGCTTGCGAATTTCCTCGGCAATGATGGCAAAGCGTCGGCCTGCGGCCCCGGCCCCGGCGGCCTCGAAGGAGGCGTTTAGCGCCAGCAGGTTGGTCTGGGAGGCGAAGTCCTCGAGCACTCGGGTAATGTTCTCGATCTCGGCGGAGCGCTGGGCCAGCACGCCGATGTTTTCGGCGATTGCCTGCATCTCCCGACGGATGTCGCTCATACCCGAGAGGGTCTGGGTCACCGCCTGACGGCCTTGCTGGGCCGACTCGAGGGTTTTTTGCGCAGCCTGGGCGGTGAGGCCCGCGCTCTCGGCCATCTGGCGGATGCTCGAGGTCACCACCTGGGTTTGCTGCTGTACCTGGCTTACTTCTTTGGCCTGCGAGAGTGCGCCTGCCGCAATGGAGGAGGTGAGCTGATCCATCTGAGCTGCGCTCTGGTTTACCGATTCGGCGGCTCGCTTGACTTCCTTGAGCAGGTGCGCAATTTCCTCCACGGTGAGGTTTACGGCATCAATCACATTACCGATGAGATCGTTGCTCACCTCACCACGCTGGGTTAGATCGCCCCGGGCAATTTCGGTGGCCACCTCCAAAAACCGGCTCACCTTCTGCTCGAGCTGAAGGGCTTTTTGCTGCTCTTTTTGTCGCTCATCCACATAGGCTTTGAGCTGGATTGCAGCGTGCTGGAATGCAGAAGCCAGGTCGCCCAGCTCGTCCCTGCTGCGAAGCTGTAGCCTAAGGTCGAAATTGCCACGTGCGAGCTGCATGGAAGCGTTGTGTAGATGCTGAATGGGTCGGGTGATTTGATTAGCCAACCACCAAACCAGTAAGCCGGCGGCGAGCAAAACCAAAAAGGCGGAGGCCAGCGAGCTATATAAAGCAGCTTGCATACGGCCCATGCGGCTTTGCAGGAGTTGCTGAAGCCGACCTAGGCTTGCTGTGTAAAACTCAAATGCCCCATCGATGCCCAGAGTGGTTGCTTGTATATACGCTCTGGTCTGAATGGTCGGCTTGGTCACGAAAAGCAGTTGGGACTGCGCTATACCGATGGATTCGGCTACACCGTTTTCAAATTTGTATCTCAACTGCTCGAGCTTGCGCTGTAGGCTGGGGTTGGCCTGGAAGCTAGATTCCACTACTCGACTGGCCTCGCCCAAGACTTGCCGCGCTCGGGTGAGAGTGCTCTGCAACTGATCTTTGTCGTCGGCTGTGATTCGGCCTTTAGCT
>CALFDH010000210.1 GCA_937950405.1 uncultured Meiothermus sp. | reverse complement strand
ACCGGGGCTTTGTACGCGCTGGAACCGGGGCTGTTGCTGGGCACACCCTGGGGCCAGGTGCATCTGGTTTTCCTGTTATTGGGGGCCTTTGGACTGGGGCTGGCCGTGATGGGATTGTATGTCTTGACCGGCTGGGTGAATGCCCAGGCGGCCCTGAGCAAGCGCAACCGGGAACTGCGCCAAATTCGGAGCGAACTCGAGGCCCTCAAAAAGCAGCACCCCGAGGAAACCCCGGTCATCCCCGACCGGCTGCCCTAAGGGCCCGGCAGGTGTGTTTTGCACCCTGTATTGATTTGCTTTCGGTTTTCAGCCTTCGCCCTAGGGCTTTCGGCCCAAGACACTGCCTTGTAGGAGACCCTGGGATGATCTGGAAATTCCGTGACTGGCCCCCTGTTTCCGAGCTCCGCCGTCTGATGGAGGAGCTGGACATCCCGCCTTTGGCGGCGGCGGTCTTCTGGAACCGAGGGTTCCGCAGTAAGAAAGACCTGAATCCCCCTTTAGAACGCCTGCCCCTCGAGGGGCTCGAACAGGCCGCCCGGCGGATTATCGAGGCCCTGGACAAACGCCAGCGCATCCGGGTACACGGCGACTACGACGCCGATGGCCTCACCGGCACGGCAGTTTTGCTGAATGGGTTAGGAAAGCTTGGGGCCGATATCCATGCCTTCATTCCCCACCGCCTGGGCGAGGGCTACGGGGTCTTGATGGATCGGGTGCCGGAGCACCTGGAAGCCTGCGACCTCTTCATCACCGTGGACTGCGGCATCACCAACCACGCCGAGCTGAAAGAACTGGTAGAGAACGGGGTCTCGGTACTGGTGACCGACCACCACTCGCCCGGCGCCACCCCACCGCCGGGTCTGATTGTGCACCCGGCCCTGGGTGAACAGGCGCGAAGCGCTCTGTCCCAAAGGGGATCGGCCCTCACGCCCCTTCTGAAAGGCCAGGCCCACCCCACCGGCTCGGGCGTGGCCTTTTTGCTGCTGTGGCAGGTCTACGAACTATTGGGCCACGACCCGCCCCTGGAATATGCCGACCTGGCCGCCATCGGCACAGTGGCCGATGTGGCCCCCTTACAGGGCTTCAACCGGGCCCTGGTTCAGGAAGGCCTGCGCCGACTCCGCAGCTCCGCCAACCTGGGCCTAAAGGTGCTGGCCGCCGAGCACTGCCGCGAGTTTAGCGCCAGCGAGATTGCCTTTCGTATTGCGCCCCGCATCAACGCGGCCTCCAGGCTGGGCCAGGCCGAGGTAGCCCTGCAACTCCTCACCACCCAGGACATGCTGCAGGCCCGTCCTTTAGCCGAGCACCTCACCCGGCTCAACCTGCAGCGGCAGCGCATCGAAGAACAGATGCTTGAGCGCATCTGGCCCACCATTGACGCCACCCGTCCGGCGCTGGTCATCCACGATGCTGAGGGGCATCCGGGCGTGATGGGCATTGTGGCCAGTCGGGTGCTCGAGCGCTACTACAAACCGGTCTTCATCACCGCCGATGGCAAGGGCTCGGTACGCTCCACGCCGGGCATCAGCGCGGTGGGGGCTTTGCGCCACGCGGCGGCCCATCTGAAGCGCTTTGGGGGCCATGCGCAGGCGGCGGGTTTTGCCATTGCAGAAGAAGCCATTCCGGCCTTTACATCGGCTATTCAGGAGTATGCCGGGCAGTTTCCAGCGCCGGTGCCGGAGATCACCCTGGATGGCTGGCTGGACGGCGAAGACCTGGGGGAGCTGCACCGGGCCTTGCAGCTGCTGGAGCCCCTGGGCGAGGGCAACCCCGAGCCCATCTTTTTCTTGCAGGGCAGGCCGGAGCAGGTGCGGCTGCTGGGTGAGGGTAAGCACCTGGCCTTCAGGCTCCAGGGGGTCAGGGTGATCAAGTGGCGCGATAACGGAGATAACCTACCGGACGAACTCGATCTGGCGGCCAGTCTGATGCTCAACGAGTGGAACGGCGAACACACGGTTGAGCTGCGTGCAGCGGCCTATCGCCCAACGCCCCGGCCAGAGGAGGCTTGTGGGGCCGGGTGGGCCATACCGGTGCCGTTCCGCAAAGCGGTTCATCAGGCGGTTGCCGAGGGCGCTCGGGTGTATGTACATGCCGAGGGTGCCGACTGGTTTATCAGTCGGGGGGCTTCGGTGGTGAAACCCCAGGAAGCCGCCTACTGGTTCAGCCTGCCGGTTGTACCCACCTACCCTCAAAAGGTTCAGATTGCCCTCTCGGATAAAGCCCTGGACAACCTGGAAAAGAACCCCCACCCCCTGATCCGGGCGCTGGGTAAACGGGTCGCAACGGCTTACCGGTTAGGCCGGTCTACCTGGCTGGGAGAAAGCCTGAGACTCTACTGGGAAGCGCTGGCTTGCTGCGCCCCCGAGGTGGGTTGAGTGAGGGTTTCTAGCTCTTGAGCCAGGTTTTGACGGGCGGGTTGCTCGAGGTGCGCGAAGGCTTCGGTTTGATAGATACGCTCGCGGGACAGGAACTTTTGCAAGACCCGTGCACGGCGCTCCTGGAACAGCGCCTCGGGAACCCAGGCGTACTCCTGCCGGATGGCCCGGGCATAGGCCCGGTAGATTTTGGGTTCGGCCCCCAGAATGGAAAGGTCGGCATCCAGAAACAAAGCGGTGTCGTGGTCGTCTGCCAGATGGTTTTGCGTGGCCAGGATGATCTGGGTAACTTTCTGGATCAGCGAGGGTTCTGCTCCCACGCGCTCCAGGCTCTCCTGGGCCAGCCTTGCACTCTGGGCCTCGTTGTCGGCACGGGTGGGGTCGTAAACGGCATCGTGAAACCAGACTGCGAACTCCAGGTGGGGATTGGCAGGCAATAGCTGTAGCAGCATGTCCAGGTGGGCCAGATTGTGATAGAAGCGCTGCGGCTCGGTGTGGCGGGTGAGCAGGTCGTCCAGCATGGAGAAATGCGCTTCGGGGTTTATCATTAGCGATGCGAGCAGTGCATTCCAGCGGCCAATCAACCGCTTGCGGCCTCCATGCGGCAGTTTGAATTGCTGCTCCACACGTGGCATCTTAGTGCTTTTAGCAGGGCGAGAGTGTGGCTTCTGTACCGGACGGCCTGAGACCGCGAGGTTGGGTTGCGTATACAACGCGCGGTTTGGCGCTAAGCTATTTTCATGTACCGCCAACCCAGAGACTCCTTCGAAGCCAGAATCTACACTGCCGAGTACCGAATCTATGGCAATGTCTATCTCGTGCAGGCAGGGGGTATGGCTGATCTCCTGAACACTGAAAACCGAACCCACATCCCGGTAACCGGGGCGCTGGTTTACACGGCGGGCCTCGAGCATCCCCCCCGGCCTGGCGATCTGAAAGCCGATACCCCCTTCATGGCGGTCAACAAAAGCGACCTAAGCTGGATGGTGGGGGGCCGCCCCTCAGTACCCAAGGGAAACCTGGCCCTTTTCGAGCGCAAGCGGGTGGCGCTATTGTTCGAGGGGTACATTCTGGTGGGCGAGTTGGACATCCATAAAAACGCTCGCCTGTCCGATCAGCTGGCTGTACTCAAGACCTTCCAAACCCTCTCCGGGGCAGTGCTGTACCGGATGCCTGCACAGCAGCCCATTGTGGATGTGCCGCCCGAGCAACAGTTCGATTTTGTAACGGTGAACCTCAGCAAGCCCGACACCGTGATAGAAGCGCCGCCTCCTGCTTCCAACCTCTACCTCACCTTGTTGGGGTAGAGCGCTCTTCACCTATTTTGAGCCATCCGGGACTAAGAATCCTTTGTCCTGGACAAAACAGTGGCCGCCGGGATGGGTGGCCACGTCTGTGAAGAGCGCAATTAGCAATCAAAAGCTAAGGTATTCCCGTCACGGGTGGTACTCCAAACGGTTGTGTTACCCCAGCCGCGCCAGGTTTTGCCGGATGCGCTCGAGCTGGGCCCTATTCTCGGCCAGCCGCTCCCGCTCGGCCTGCACCACCGCCGGGTCGGCCCGCTCGACAAAGCCAGGGTTGGCCAGTTTTTTCTGTCCCTGTTCGACCTGCTTTTCCAGCTCGGCCAGGCGCTTCTTTTGGCGTTCCAGAAAGCCGCTCAGGTCGCCTTCAGGCTGGAGGTAGACGGTGGTGCTGGGGGTCACCTGGGCAATGGCTTTTTCAGGGCTGCCCAGCGAGGCTTCGGCCCGGCCCAGGAAGCGGAACAGGGCCAGGTTTTCCATCACCAGTTGGGCCCCTGGGCCTTCTAGCTGCACCGCTACCTCTTGCTGCGGGGCAATGCCCAACTCGGCCCGCAGGTTGCGGGTGGCAGTGATGGTTTCTTGCAGGGTCTCGAAGGCTTTCTCGGCCTCTGGGTCGCGCTCACCAGCGGTGGGCCAGTCCTGCAGGGCCAGTTGCCGGGGGTCGCCGGTCAGGGTTTCGTACAGCTCCGAGGTGATGAAGGGCATGATGGGGTGCAGCAGCTTGAGCAGCGACGCCAGGGTGGACTCCAGGGTCTGGCGGGTGGCCTGGTTGCCCTCGCGCAGGGCAGGTTTGGCGGCCTCCAGGTACCAGTCGCAGAACTCACTCCAGACCAGCTCGTACACCAGCCGGGCGGCCCGGCCCAGGTCGAAGGCTTCGTAGGCTTCGGTGATTTCGGCGATACCTCGGTTGAGGCGGGAGATCATCCAGCGGTCGGCCAGGGTGAGGGTACCGGCCTCCGGGTTGCGGGTTCCGGAGGATGGGCTTTCCTGGGCGGTGGGCCCGGCTCCCTGCTCCCTATTCATCAGCACAAAGCGGGTGGCGTTGTAGAGCTTGTTGGCAAAGTTGCGCCCCTGCTCATAGCGGCGTTCGTCGTGGCGGATGTCCTGGCCGCCGGTGGCCAGGTAGTCCCAGGCGAAGCGGCAGGCGTCGGCCCCGTATTTGTCAATCAGCTCGAGCGGGTCAATGCCGTTGCCCTTACTCTTGGACATCTTCTGGCCCTTGGCATCCAAGTACAGCCCGTGCAGCACGATGGTATGGAAGGGGGCCTGGCCGGTGAACTGATAGCCCGACATCTGCATCCGGGCCACCCAGAAAAAGATGATGTCGTAACCGGTCACCAGCACGTCGGTGGGGTAATACTTGCTCAGGTCTGCGGTCTCATCGGGCCAGCCCAGGGTGGAGAAGGGCCACAGGGCCGAGCTGAACCAGGTGTCGAACACGTCCGGGTCGCGCCGCAGGTTCAGGCGGGCGTAGCGGGGGTCCTGGTCGCAGTCGAGGTCGGGGTTCTCCAGGTCGGGCACGTAGATGTTGCCCGCCTCGTCGTACCAGGCCGGAATCTGGTGGCCCCACCAGAGCTGCCGGGCCACCGCCCAGTCCTTGATGTTCTCGAGCCAGTCGCGGTTGACCTTCTCCCAGCGCTCGGGCACAAAGCGCATCTCGCCCCGGTCCAGGCCCGCCAGCACCTTTTCGGCCACCGGCTTCATGCGCACAAACCACTGCTCGAGCAGCATGGGCTCCACCGGGGCCTTGGTGCGGTCGGAGTAGCCCAGGGCAATGGTGTAGTCCCGGATTTCGCGGAGGTGCCCGGCCTCTTCCAAAGCCTGCACCACGGCTTTACGGGCCTGGAAGCGCTCTTGTCCCCGAAAGGCTTCGGGTACCAGCTCTCCCTTAAGGTGGCCTTGCAGGTCAATCACGCTGGGCATCTCTAGGCCGTGGCGCTGCCCAATTTCAAAGTCGGTGGGGTCGTGGGCCG
This sequence comes from uncultured Meiothermus sp., assembly GCA_937950405.1. Lineage (GTDB taxonomy): Bacteria > Deinococcota > Deinococci > Deinococcales > Thermaceae > Meiothermus. The sequence continues at coordinate 5,298 of CALFDH010000210.1, read as the reverse complement.
GGGTAATTTTCAGCGCCCCGGTGCCGAAGTCGGTCAAGACCGCTTTGTCGGCGATGATGGGAATGTAGCGCTCGGTGAGGGGGATGCGAGCCTTCTGGCCCACGAGGTGCCGGTAGCGCTCATCGGTGGGGTTCACCGCGATAGCCACATCGGCAAAGATGGTCTCGGGGCGCACGGTGGCAATCTGAACCTCGCCTCCCCGTTCCAGCGGGTAGGCCAGGGTGTAGAGCTTGCCAGGGGTGGGTTCTACGTTGACCTCGAGGTCGCTCACCACGGTCTGGGCCACCGGATCCCAGTTCACGATGCGCTTACCCCGGTAGGCCAGGCCCTGGTGGTAGTAGGCCACAAAGCTCCGCCGCACCGCGCGGGAAAGCCCCTCGTCCATGGTAAAGCGCTCGCGGCTCCAGTCGCAGGAGGCCCCGATGCGGCGCAACTGGTACAGGATGGTGCCGCCGTTTTTCTCCTTGAAGGCCCAGACCCGCTCCAAGAACTTCTCGCGCCCCAGGTCGTAGCGGGAAAGCCCTTCCTGGGCCAGCTCCTTTTCCACCAGCACCTGGGTGGTAATGCCAGCGTGGTCGGTGCCGGGCAGGTACAAAGCCTCGTAACCCTGCATGCGCTTGAAGCGGATCAGGGTGTCGATGATGGTGTTCTCCAGGGCGTGCCCCAGGTGCAGGTTGCCGGTCACGTTGGGCGGGGGAATCACGATGGTAAAGGGGCCTTTGCCCTTGTCGGCATTGAGTTCGGGCTTGAGGGGGTTGCTGGCCCATTCCTGGGCCCAGCGGGGCTCCACCGTTTGGGGGTCGTAGGTTTTGGGCAGTTCTTTGGCCTGGGTCATTTTTGCACCTGGGTACTCAAGTAATAACTCATGTTTTCGTCTTCGAAACTGGCTTCCTCGAAGGCCACCCCGAACACCAGGGTATCGGCCTTGAAGGTGTGGCTCCAGAAGCCCACGGTGAGTCGGTTGCCCTCGAGGTGCACCGCCCCCACCGAAAGCTCCTCCCATTCGGCTTCGAAGTCTTCGTCCTCGTCTTCGCGCTCGAGGTCGGCCTGGGTGGCTGCTTGCAGGGTGCAGACCTTCCCGACCAGGCTGCGAATGGGGTTGTTGGGTTGGTCGAATCGGGTACGAAACTCCGGGCGGAAGGGTGTGTACTCGATGGTGGCTACCAGCAGGTAGTTGCCTAGCTCCCACTTGCGCTCGAGCAAAGGGGGCAGGGGTTGATCACGGTCGGGGTCATGGTTCGGCGGGGGGGTGGCGATGGGGGCTTCCAGCAGCTCCACCACCATCCGCTTGCGTTCGCTTTTGCTGGCCTGATACGGAGCCGTTTGGCCGAAGAGGTCGCTCAGGTTCCAGTGTTTCAGACGCGACTTAAGCTCCGTCAGGGCCTCCTCGAGGCTGTCTACCATTCGCATTCTGTCGCCCCGTTGCAAGAAATACCAGCCCGGATAATCTTCCGACTCCCTCAGGGGTGTTTCCAGGCCGATAAACCAACGGGTGTGGGGTTCACGGCTGAACCAAAGGAGCGAGGGCTGGTAGTGGGGCTCGAGCTGCCACTCTTTGGGAATTTCGTTCATAGCGCCTCCTCGGGTGCTACCGACTCTGAGGTGGTCTTGCCTGGAATGCGGTGCAGCAGTATCCCCATGTTCCAGTCCAGGGTGGGTAAGGCCAGCGGGTGAGCAAGTAGAAAAAAAGATCGTGCACCGATCCTCGCCTTCGCCGGTGGCTTTATGCTCGAAGGCCCGGGCCTACCTTCGGGTGCTTCAGCCCAGAATACATGCCAGTGTTCGTCGTACCAGGGCGCATCGCTCATCTCGACTTCACCCAGAAAATGGAGGTGTTCAAAACGAAATCCCGATTCCTCGTAGGCTTCACGCACAGTGGCTTGTCGAGGTGTCTCCCCTGTTTGAATGCTTCCTTTGGGTACCTGGGGGCCTGGTTGAAGGTCAGCATGGCGAAACACATACAGATGCTCGCCTTTGGTGATGTAGATTACAGCCTTTTGCTCTCTCATACTCGCCCCACAAAAAACGCCGTGCAAACATTGCTGCACGGACGAGGGTTTGCCCCGCGGTACCACCGCGCTTCCGATGGGGCCTTGGGTCGAGGGCTACAACACTGACACTGGACCTCAGACGCGCCATCGGCGCTCATATGTGCTGTAACGGGCACACCCGGCAGGCTCTACGCTCCAAAAGGAGTTTCTTCCTGCAAGCTCGCGGGCGACGTTCGGTTTCTGCGGTACCCAGATGCCCTTTCAGCCGATGGAGCATCCTCTCTGGGGGTGCGGAAAACCTACTCCTCCCGGTCAATGCTTGTGCAGTATACCTCAATCCGGGGGCGGTTTGGGATCAGGAACCCAGGGTCAGCTCCAGTATCAGCCAGCCCAAAAATAGCAGTGCTGAGACGATCGAGACGACGTAGCGGACCAAGCCTTTGTCCTTGACTTCCGTGGGAAGCCGAAGGTTCTTGAGGGAGTTCCTGGCGTGGCTGGTCATGGGGATTCACTCCGTGCTAGTAGTACAGGCCCGGGAAGGTCTGGTTACGGCCCGAACTTTTGGCCTCGGCCTGAAAGCGGTCGGCGCGGGCCAGCACTTCCTGGGCGGTAGGCTCGTTCTCGCGGCCTGCAAAGCCCAGGCTGATGGTCACTTTGAGCTCGGGGTGCAGTTGATGCCAGGGGTATTTGAGCACCGCGACCCGCAGCCGCTCGCAGACCCCAAAAGCCCGGTCGCCCGTTATGCCGCGCAGAATCAGGGCAAACTCTTCACCGCCGATTCTTCCGGCTACATCCGAGGCCCGCAGGGCTTTGCGCACCAACTGGCCTATCCGGCGCAATACCTCATCGCCTATTGCACTGCTAAAGCGCTCGTTGATTTCCCTGAAACCGTCGAGGTCGAAGGTCACTACGGTAAAAACCTCTCCGCTGGCAAAAACCCGCTCGAGGGCCTTTTCAAATGCTGCTTGGCCGGGCAGTCCGGTAAGTTTGTCGTCTTCCTCTGCCCCGTAGCCCTCGAGCAGTGGGCTACGCGCATTGAGGAGGCTCTGGTTGCGTTCTTCGACCAGGCGCTGGGCCGTCTCGAGGGCCATCTTGAGGGATTCCAGGTTGCTACTGGAATTCACAATCTGGGTGCGCATCTGCTCGAGCAGTTGCGCCAGTTTCAAATCCTCGTCGCGTAGCTTGTCGGTGCTCATCCTGCTGCGGATTATAGAGTTCCTTTGGGAGAGGGCTTGTGCAATTTGACCATCACCCCGTGAGCGGGCGTTTCTTGTTCTTATCCACCGCCTGGTGGATTGACAAAATGTTTTTTGCTTCCCCGGTAATGTGACCTTTACCCCGTTCATCAGAGCATTTCCAGGCATAATCTGAAGGCGAGATGAGCGCACTGACCGAAGCCCTGGTATTGGAAGCCCTGAAAACCGTCAACGACCCCGAGCTACACAAGGATCTGGTGTCGCTGGGAATGGTCGAAAAAATTGTGGTAGATGGGGCCAGGGTCGCCGTCAAGATTAACCTGACCACCCCGGCCTGTCCGCTCAAGGAACAGATTGAGGGGGATGTGCGCACGGCCATCGGCAAGATTGGCGCTGCCGAGGTTGAAGTGCACTTTGGCGCCCAGGTGCGGGCCCCGCAAAACCTGCCCCTGCCGGGGATTAAGCACATTGTGGCCATTGCCTCGGGCAAAGGAGGGGTGGGCAAGAGCACCGTTGCCGCCAACCTGGCCATTGCCCTGGCCCAGGAGGGCGCCCGCGTGGGTTTGCTGGATGCCGATATCTATGGCCCCAGCCAGGCCCAGATGTTTGGCACCCAGGGTAGCAAGCTGAGGGTAGACGAGCAGAAGCGGATGGTGCCCTTGGAGCGCTATGGCATCAAACTCATCAGCATCGCCAATATTGTCCCGCCGGGTCAGGCCATGGTTTGGCGCGGCCCCATTTTGCACGGCACCATTAAGCAGTTCCTGCAGGAAGTAGCCTGGGGCGATCTCGATTATCTGATTATCGATCTGCCGCCCGGTACGGGAGATGTGCAGCTCTCCTTATCCCAGCTCACCCGGCTTTCGGGGGGGCTGATCGTTACCACCCCGCAGGACGTGGCGCGGATTGATGCCGAGCGGGCGGTGGATATGTTCAAGCGGGTGCAGGTGAATATCCTGGGCGTGATTGAAAACATGTCCTACTTTGAGCAAAACGGCCAGAAAACCTACATCTTTGGGCAGGGTGGGGGCCGCCAGATGGCAGAGCAGTACAAGACCGCTTTCCTGGGCGAGATTCCTATCGCGCTCTCGGTGCGGGAGGGGGGGGACAGCGGCGTGCCGGTGGTGGTCGGTGCCCCACAGTCACCCGAAGCCGAAGCCTTCCGCCAGGCGGCGCGGAATCTGGCGGGTCAGTTGTCGGTGCAGTCTTACCTGTTGCTGCCGATGGCATAGGGGTGTTATGGCCTTGGGAATGGGTGAAACCAAACTGCGTATCCTCGAGACCCTGCGTTCTCGGTCGAGTTGTGCGGGTTCGCTGGCGGCGTTGCTGGGCATCTCCAAGGTAGCGGTGCACCGGCACCTGGAGGACCTCGAGCGCGAGGGGCTGGTGCGGGCCCGTCTGGAGAAAAACGAGGGCCGGGGCCGTCCCAAACAGGTTTACCAGGCCGTGGACGAGCAAGCCCCCTATGTGCGGATGTGCGCCGATGTGCTCACCCACCTCAAGGAGCTTTTTGGCGAAGGGCTGGTGCTGGAGGTTCTGAACCGTCGTAACAACAAGCTGCTCGAGGAACTGGCCCCCCACCTGGAGGGGCTGACCCTCGAGCAAAAAATCTACCGCCTGTCCGAAATTCTCACCGAGCAAGGCTACCAGGCCGGTTTTTACTTCGAAAACGGGGCCTGGTATCTGGAGCAGGGTCGTTGTCCCAAGCTGGCCCTTTCGATGGAGCACGGCGAGTTCTGCCACACCGAACTGGAAATGTACAAGAAACTGCTGGGTGTTCCGGTGGTACGCGAAGAGCGCATTGCTGCGGGTGGCGATTGTTGTCGCTACCGTATTGAAGCAGAATCGCATTCAAGGTAAGGGTGCTGCTGGCCGACCTTTGTCCCAGACTTTGCAGTAGTTCCGCACCAATCTGATTGTTGTGAACCCTGTTCTCAGCGCTGGCCAAAATAGCCCAGTTCGTATAGCCGTTGCCAGACCCGGCTCACCGGCAGTCCCATCACGGTGTAAAAATCGCCTTCGATGCGCTCAATAAGCACCATCCCCAGGCCCTGGGCCCCGTACCCTCCGGCCTTGTCCAGCCCTTCGCCGCTGCTGGCATACCACTCGAG
>CALFDH010000209.1 GCA_937950405.1 uncultured Meiothermus sp. | reverse complement strand
GTCGCGGTCGCCGTGCAGGGCAAGCACGGGGCAGTGAACCGCCTTCAAACAGGGTTCCAGTGTCCAGCCCCTAAACGCGGGCGAGAGCCAGACGCTGGTCCAGGCTTCCAGCACCCAGCGGGCTTTTTCGCCGTGCCAGCGGGTGAGGCGGGCGAACTGGGCGGGGTTCTGGAAGCCCTGCTGGGCGGCCCGGATGCCCTCCAGGGTGCGCTCTTCCACAAAGGTCTGGGCCGACTCGGCAATCACCGCGCGGCAGCGACCGGGCTGATGGGCGGCGATGCACAGGGCCATGGCGCCCCCCACGCTGTGCCCAAAGAGGATGTACGGGTTTAGCTCGAGCTTTGCGGCAACGGCAGGGAAGTGGGTCTGGGCCTCCTCGAGGATAAAACCCAGCGAAGGCGGTTCGGTTCGGGGCGAGGACCGTCCAAAACCCAGACGGTCGTAGGCCCACACCGTGCGTCCGGTGGCCTGGGCCAGGGCTGCCGGAAAATCGCGCCAGAGCTCCACCGACCCCAGGGAGTCGTGCAGCAGCACCAGGGGGATCTTTTGGGGCTGGCCCGTAGCCCACTGCCGCACAAAGACCTGGCCGCCCGGAACCTCTACAAAAGTATCTCGAACCTTAACTGTGCTCACAGCCAAAGTGAGTGTACCAGAGGAACCAGGGCCCTCAGCCGGTAGCAAAAACCTGTCTGCCGCCCACGTAGACCGCGTGAATTGGCGTATGGCCCCATTGGTACAGCGGCATGAGTGCGTGGATTGAGTCCACCAGCACAAAGTCGGCCCGGGCTCCGGGCTCAATCTTCCCCAAATCTGCTCGCCCCAGGGCCAGGGCTGCGTTTTCGGTATGCGCCATCAGGGCTTCCTCGAGGGAAAGCCGCCCGAGGGACGCGGTCAGTTGCATGCCCAGCCAGGGGCTGTAGAGCGGACTGCTGCCGGGGTTGTGGTCGGTAGCAATGGCCACCCTCACACCCGCATCCCACATGGCCCGGGTATCGGGGAAGGGTTTGCGCAGGATGACCGCCGCGCCGGGAAGCACCGTGCCTACCGTGCCGCTACGGGCCAGGGCTTCCCAGTCGGCGGGGTTGGTTTGCTCGAGGTGATCCGCCGACAGTGCCCCCAGCTCCGCCGCCAGCCGGGTGGCCCCGGTATGGGCGATCTGCTCGGCGTGGAGTTTTATCCGAAGTTTATGCGAAAGAGCCGCCTCCAGGATTGGTCGGGTTTCGTCCAGGGTGAATGCGCCTTCATCGCAGAACACGTCCACCGCCACGGCCAGCTCGGCTCTTGCTACTTCGGGAATAAGCTCCTGGCAGAACATCTCTACGTACCGGCTGCGCTCCCAGCCTTGGGGGATTACGTGCGCCAGGAGCGTGGCGAACACATGCTGTGGTAGATGTTCCTTGAGCCGCCGGATTACCCGCAGCATCTTAAGCTCGGCTTCGGGTAGGAGGCCGTAACCACTCTTGATTTCAATGGTGGTTACCCCTTGGGCAAGGAAGAGGGCGGCTCGAGCTTGCGCCCACCCGTACAACTCATCTTCCGAAGCGGCAGCGGTGGCCTGCACCGTTGCATGAATCCCGCCCCCCGCAGCCAGAATGGCCTCGTAGCTTTCACCTCGAGCACGTTGCAGGTACTCGCCCAGCCGGTCGCCGCCATAGACCAGATGGCTGTGGGCGTCCACCAGGCCCGGCACGGTTCCGCGCCCGCCCAGGTCGGTGCGGGGCCAGAGACGGTAGGCCTCCGGCAGTTCGGCCTGGGCCCCCACCCAGACAAAACGCCCATCCTGGACGGCGAAAGCGGCACGCTCGAGCCTGCGCTGGGGCGTGTACAGCTCGCTGATGCCGGAAAAGACCTGCCTCATAGATGGGACTCCAATTCGGCTCGCAGGTTAGGGTCGGGGTTCTGGGCGATGGCTGCCAGGGTACGCTCGTAAAATTCACGTTGTTGAAGGCGTGGATGCAAGACCTCCAGGGCCGCAAGCGTCTTTGAACGACCACCTCTCGAAAGCAGCCCCAGCAGGAAATCCAGAGCCGAAGGTGAGGGTGAGCTAGCCAGCGCTGCCATGACCGCTTTTCGTGCGCGGGGGTTGGTTAGGGTTTCCAACTCTGATTTAGCTAACCCCACCGCTTCCGTCAGGCTGGAGGCGGCCAGAACGCAGTGGGCCTCGAGGCGAATAGCTGCATCAGGATGGTTCAAGAACTCCTGGATAAAAGGCACGGCCTCTATTTGAGATAAATGCAACAACCCCTCCAGACATGCCCCTATCACCCTTGGTTCGGAATCACCCAGCAAGGCTCGTAATCTAAGCAAAGGTGCACCTTGCGGGTAACCCAGGTTCGCAACCGCTAGTGCAGCTCCGACCCGCACATTCCAGGAAGGATCGGCCAGCAGTCTTACGAGCTCATTTATAGCTTGGTCATAAGGGATACCAGGACAGCCAGACAAGGCCAGCGCCGACTGAGCCCGCAGAGCCGGTGCGCTATCTTCCTGGCCGCCCCACACAGGCTCCATCTGCACACAACGACATCCCAACCGGAATACCTCGGGGTCATGCCAGCCCAGGGCTTGTAAAGCCTTGACCAGGGCTATTTTGCCCCAACACTGTGGGTCAATATCGCTACCGCCTTCTAGTAGCCGCTCAAATGCTTTTACTAGCAGGGGTTGCTGTTCGAACAAAGCCCACTCCACGACCAAATCGGCCACTCGAGCGACTGCAGCACCTTCGTCTTTGGCCAAAATAGACGCCAGTATCTTGATGGCAGCGGCGTTTGGCTCGCCTTTTCGCAAGGCGCTGATCTGGGCGAGTTTTTGCTCGAGTCTTTTGGCCACGCTATTTCTCCCACCCGGCCAGATCCAGACCGCGCTCCTGGGCCACCTTTTGGGCTTCTTCGTAGCCTGCATGGGCGTGGCGCATCACCCC
>CALFDH010000208.1 GCA_937950405.1 uncultured Meiothermus sp. | reverse complement strand
AGCAGGAGGCGAGGTTCGTCGAGCTTTGAACCCGGCACCTATTCAGACGCTTTCAGCCTTTGGCACGGGACTCTCCACAGCCCAGGTTAGAAGCTGGGTTTATGGAGGGTATGATTTTCCGGTATGCGAGCGGTCTTATCGGTATCAAACAAGACGGGTCTGGTGGAGTTTGCCCAGGGTTTGCTGGATCTGGGTTTTGAGCTGGTCTCAACCGGCGGAACCCACAAAACCCTAGAGTCGGCGGGGCTGCCGGTAATCTATGTGTCAGAGGTTACGGGTTTTCCGGAGATTCTGGATGGGCGGGTCAAGACCCTGCACCCCCGCATTCACGCCGGATTGCTGGCTACCAAAAGCCCTGAGCACGAGGCTGAGTTGCAGGCCCACAACCTGACCCGCATAGACCTGCTTTGCGTGAATCTCTACCCCTTTCGGGAAACCCTGGCACGGGGGGCTTCTTTTGAGGAATGCCTCGAGAACATAGACATCGGCGGCCCGACCATGCTGCGGGCTGCTGCCAAAAACCACGAGGCGGTGCTGCCGGTCTGCGACCCCAATGATTATAGGGAAGTCTTGGAAGCCTTGCGGACAGGCATTAGCAGCCAGTTCCGCCGCCGCCTGGCCCACAAGGCTTTTGCCCATACCGCTGCCTACGACGCAGCCATTGCCGAGTTTTTGGCCTTCGAGCAGTTCCCCCAAACCAAACTGCTCACCCTGGAGCGCCTGCCGGGGGTTGTGCTCCGCTATGGCGAGAACCCTCACCAGGAGGCGGCGCTGTATGCCCTCGAGGGCCAGACCGGCCCGGTGCTGCATGCCCAGGTGCGCTCCGGCAAGCCCATGGGCTTCAACAACTACGCCGATGCCGACGCGGCCTGGGCTCTGGTCTCGGAGTTTGAACTGCCGGCGTGTGTGGCGGTCAAGCACGCCAACCCCTGTGGGGTCGCCCTGGCCGACAACCCCAAAACCGCCTGGGAGCGGGCCCGCGATGCCGATTCGCTCTCGGTGTTTGGGGGGGTGGTGGCCTTCAACCGCCCGGTGGACCTGGAAACGGCAATGGCTACCCGGGGGACGTTCCTCGAGGTGCTCATCGCCCCCGAGGTCAGCGCCGAGGCCCTGGACTGGTTCCAGAACAAAAAACCCGACCTCCGGGTGCTGGTAGCAGCCCGCCAGGATGCCGACCAACTGGAGTTTCGCCCTCTGGTGGGGGGCTTTCTTGCCCAGGAACGGGACTTGCGCCGCTGGGAGGAACTGCACCTGACCTATGTAACCGAACGAATTCCCACCCCTCAGGAACTGCTCGACCTCAAGTTTGCCTGGTACGTGGGCAAGCACACCCGCTCCAACAATGTGGTGCTGGCCAAAGACGGCGTGACGGTAGGACTGGGTACGGGCGCGGTCAGCCGCATCTGGGCTGCCGAACGGGCTATTCAGAATGCCGGTGAACGGGCCAGAGGTGCCGTTCTGGCCTCTGAAGCCTTTTTCCCATTCGACGACGTGGTACGTGCAGCGGCGGCGGCTGGGGTCACGGCCATTGTGCAGCCCGGTGGAGCCAAGCGCGACGCAGAGGTGATTGCGGCCTGTAACGAGCTAGGCGTGGCGATGGTCTTTACCGGCACGAGGCACTTCAAGCACTGAGCCGATTAGGTTCGCTTGCAGGTGGCACGATTAAACGCGCAGTACCCGCATAGAGAGCTAGCAGGGACATCGTTTATTCTTCAGTGCCAAGGTTTGGGCACAAACGGCAAATGCTACTGCTACTTAGATAATGACTTCACAAACATTACATCGTGAAAATACACACATGATTCTATATCGAGTCTAGTGGTCAGGTAACAAAGTAATCGGGATTCCTCCAGTGAAACTAACCTCTGCCCTCGTCGTCTCTTTGTCATTCCGAGGCGCACGCAGTGCAACGAGGAATCTGGCACTGCACGGGTACAGTGAATGCATTGGACTGCACCGCATTAGATTCCTTTGCTTCGCTCTGTTCGGTATGACACGAAAATTTACTTACCAGACCACTAGGGCGTGGTTTGCACCACAGGCCTTATGCGGCTGCGAAAAACCAGGCCTACCCCCAGGAGCACCAAAGCCGCGCCCACCCAGGTCCAGACCCCCAGCGGTTCTCGCAAAAAGGCCCAGCCCAGCAGCAGGGCAATCACCGGGTTCACGTAAGCGTAGGTGGTGACCAGGCTCAGGGGCAGTAGCCGTACCGCAAAAATGTATGAGGTGTAGGCAATCAGGGAGCCAAAGATAATCAGGTAGAGATTGGCCGCCCAGCCCAGGAGCGTAGCGCTGTTCCATTGCTCGGCCAGTAACAGTGAAAGGAGCAGAAACCCCAGCCCGCCAAAAAGCTGCTGGTATGCCGAGATCACCACGGGCTCCAGCCGGGGGCTTTGGCGCTGGGTGTAAATGGTGCCACTGGCCCACATAAGCGGGGAGATGAGCAGCAGGGCAAAGGCCAGCAGGTTGGTGGGGGTGCCTTGGCCCAGTTTGGGGACATTCAATGCCAGGATGCCCAGCAAACCTATCAAAAGGCCCAGCATCAAAAGCCCAGGAGGCCGTTTGCGGTCCAGCAAGCCCTCCAGCGTGGCGGCCCAGATCGGCGCGGTGGAAATCATCAGTGCTACGTAGCCGGAGGGGACATACTGGGTGGCGATCAAAATCAGGCCGTTGCCGCCCAGCCACAGCATTAGCCCCGAGAGGGCCAGCATTCGTACCTCTGCCCAGGTTAGCCGCACCCGAAAGCGCTGCCAGACCGCAAACCCCAGCAGCATCAAGGAGGCCGGAATAAAGCGGGTGGCCCCCATCCAAAACGGTTCAAAGCCGTTGATGAGGCCAAGCTTGAAGGCCAGATAGGTGCTGCTCCAGACCAGATAAACCACCAGCAAGTGGAATAGGCCAACGCGGGAGAAGGGCATGTTGGTTCTGGGAGGGAGGCCGCAAAGTTCGGGTTCTTTAGAACAGGGATTCCTGCTGGATGGTTTTGATTTCCACGCCCTGCTTGGGGCCGAGTTGGTCGAGGGTTTTTTTGACTAGTTGAATGTCTTGCCAGGTCAGGTGTTTGGGGCTGCCCGGTTCCCGCGAGGGGTTTCGCAGCAGATAGGCCGGGTGAAACATGGGGAAGATCTGGATACCCTGCCACTCGAAAAACTTGCCCCGTACTTTGGTGATAGGGAGCTTCTCGCCGGCGAAGAACTCGAGCGCCGTAGCGCCCAGGGGAATGATGATCTGGGGCTTGATAAGCTGGATTTGCTTGAGGAGCCAGAGCGAGGTACAGGTTTTGGCCTCGAGGGGCTCGGGTACGCGGTTTCCGGGCGGGCGACACTTGACGATGTTGGCAATGTAGATGCTCTGGCGGGGAATTCCGGCGGCCTCGAGGATTTTGTCTAGCAGTTGTCCGCTGCGTCCCACAAAGGGTCGCCCCTGCAAATCTTCGTCCTCGCCGGGGCCTTCGCCCACAATCATCAGCTTGGCATCCGGGTCGCCCTCGCCGAAAACCACGTGGGTGCGGCTTTTGGCAAGGCCACAGGCCACACAGGCTCTGGCTTGGGCAGCTAGGAGTTCCAGATTCATAAGCAGTGTTTTTGAAGTAAGCCAACAATAGCGGGACGGGCCTGTGCCCTGTCCTCCGTTTCCTGTTCTCGCTACTGCACGGGTTTACGTGCTTTGCGGGCCTCCCGGCGAACCTTGGGGTCGAGGCCAATCATCAGAAAAAAGTTTTCGAGGGCATTCTCCTGCCCCTTGATCTCGGGATGGGCGTCCTCGGCGGTCCCGGTTACGAAGGGCAGTTCTTGGTACAGTTGCAGAGCCTGGCTGACCACCGCATCGGGGCCTTCGGCCTCGGCCACCTCGGCCAGTTTGGCATAAATTTCACGCCGGGCCTCGGCGTGCTGGCGGAAGATATCGGGATTCGGTGTCTCCGGTGCCCGAAGAACATCCTGCTTGGCGATCCGGCGGTAGTGTTTGAGGCCTCGCACGATTTCTTCGGTGGAGAGCGTTACTTTGTACTCCATCCTTGCTCCTTTCAACACAGAACCCTTTTGGGGATAAAGGTCGATGTACCAATTTGATTATAGGATTCATGAAAATAGAGTGTCAACGCAATGATGTTCGTATCAGGCTTTTATCGTTTCCCCCTTTCCCTCTCCCGCAGGAGGAAAGGGTGGCGACCCTGCCGGCAAGTTTGGTACTTGTTTTGCCGGATAAAACAGTTCTGACGGCAGTCCGGTGTCGCTGGGTGAGGGGTTGCAACGACGGGTGTTCATGCAAATGATAAGCGCCTTTGTTCATATCCATATCTGGACTTATCTGGACTTGCTGTTCCAATGGCTGCTAAGTACCTTCCACCTACGTTTTTGCTACTGGGATGATCGAAAATCATTTGGGCATTGCGCCCGGAGCATGATTTTCTGGCTCGGTTTTGATTCATCTCTAGACCATAATCAGGCGCAACTTAACTAGCAGTGCCCGGCTAAGCTGGTTAGGCTGTTCATTCCGGGCAGGGTGATGCGGTGAGGGTAGGTCTTGTACCAGATTTGGTTGGTTCGTTACCGAACGGTAACGAACCAACCCGACCGAAGGGAGTGCTCTAGGATTCAAAAAGATAGCCCCTGGGGGTTTTTGGTATGATGAAGTATCCTTTCGAATCCGGTATTACTGAGCAATGGCGGATTTTGAAGGTGTTCCGACCCTGCTGTGAGCTCACCGTATTTGGATTTGCACTCCCGGTCCGCGTCGAGAATAGAAGATGGGTACTCTATACTACGGACTATGGAAAGCCTGGGGCACTACTTGTTACGGGGGCGCATTGTGCTGCCGGGGGGGAGTGCGACAGAGGTATACGAAGGGCAGGATATACGCACCGGCATCGAGGTGTTGGCCTTCAAGCCTTTGCCTGAAGAACCACCCAAACTATCCATACCCCACACCCTTTCCTGGATAGACCGGGAGGAGGATGCCTGGATTGCCGAGATTCCCGTGGGAGCGGTGCAGACCTCCTGGCTGGCGGGGCGGGTCGAGTTAGCCCGCCTGGTGCAGTGGGTCAAGCAACTGCTGGGGGTGCTGAAACAGGCCCAGGAGAACGATATCCCTGTTGGATACATAATACCTGAGCTGATCTGGGCCAGGGGCAGCCGGGTATGGCTGGGTGGGGTAGGGGTGGCCAACCCTGAGCAGAATTGGGATTTTGCGGGTTTGCTGAACACGGTCAAGGTGCTGGCGGGGGATACCTATCCGGCCCTGCCTTGGAGGGAGGCCCTGGAAAACTATGTTACGGGCCAGCTCGACTATGCAACCTTAGTGGAGCAGCTCGAGGCCGCCGCCAATCAGTTACCCCCGGTGTCGGTGGCCACGCCAGTGGTGTCGGCGCTTCCTGAGCTCGCCCCCGAACCCATGCCCACCAAACCAGCGGCCAGCAAGAGTCTAAAGGTGCAGGTGAGCGAACCAGCGGTGCCCCAACTGACCACTACCCCACCCCGCCGGATTCGTATCGAGGAACGCCTCGAGCCGCCCTTCGAGGTGCTCGAGCCACCGCCTGCCAGCCGCCGGACATTTTTGCTCTGGCTTTTATTTATTCCGCTTTTGTTACTGGTCGGGGGGGTTGGCCTATGGTTGCGCTCGAGGACGCCGCCATCGGGGCAAACCACGGTTTATCCGGTTGAGTTTCGCCTGCAGACTACTGGCCCCAGTGCCAGTATTGTGCTGCTGGAAATTCCCGAGGGGTCCAAAATGCCGCTCAACACTGAAATTGCTCAGCTCCCCGGACGGGTAGACTTCGACAAAACCGGTGTCTACCGCATCCGTGTGCGGGTGCAGGGCCGGGCCCCGGTGGAATCGCTGATCGAGGTGCCCAACCCCGGCGGAGTAACCATAAGTCTGCGGTAGAGATCAGCCAGGTTATACCCGCTGTCAGGTGGGCAAACAGGCTTTTTGACCTCTGACCCTCGACGCTCACTTTCCCTGGCCTTATGCTGCTGGCATGAGTGTGGTTATCCTCGACTATGGCTCCCAGTACACCCGCCTGATAGCCCGCCGCATCCGCGAGTTGCGAGCCTATTCAGTCATACTGCCGGGAACCGCCAGCCTGGAGCGCATCCAGGCCGAAAATCCACAGGCCCTGATTCTGTCGGGGGGGCCAGCCTCGGTGTTCGACCCTGCCAGCCCCAAACCTGCCCCGGGGGTGCTTGAGCAGGGCTGGCCCACCCTTGGCATCTGCTATGGCATGCAGTACCTGGCTCAACACTATGGCGGCAAGGTCGAGCGAGCCGGACGGCGTGAGTATGGCAAGGCCAACCTGGTCTTTCACGACGGCCCACTTTTTGCGGGCCTGGAGGGCGAATTGCAGATGTGGATGTCGCACTCCGATGCCGTGACCGCGTTGCCCGAGGGCTGGCGTGTGATTGCCAGAACCGACGAAAACCCAGTAGCCGGCATTGCAGCGCCGGATGGGCGCACCTTTGGCGTACAGTTCCACCCCGAGGTGGTGCACAGCCCCAAGGGAATGCAGGTACTGGAGAATTTCCTCGAGCTGGCTGGGGTCGAGCGCGACTGGACGGCAGAGCACACCCTGGAAAACCTGATTGCCGACATTCGCGCCCGGGTGGGCAGCGACAAGGTGATGCTGGCTGTGTCGGGGGGGGTGGATTCCTCCACCCTGGCCCTGCTGCTTTCGCGGGCCATTGGCGACCAGCTCACGGCGGTGTTTGTGGATCATGGCTTGCTGCGCCTGGGTGAGCGCCTCGAGGTCGAGCAGGCCCTGCGTTCACTGGGAAAGGCCTTGCGGGTGGTGGATGCCTCGGAGCAGTTCTTGTCGGCTTTGCAGGGGGTGTCCGACCCCGAACAGAAGCGCAAAATTGTGGGACGGGAGTTTATCCGCGTCTTTGAGCAAGCGGCCCGGCAGTTGTCCGCTCAAGGCTACCGGTGGCTGGCCCAGGGGACGCTTTACCCCGATGTGATCGAGTCGGCGGGCAGTGGCGAGGGTAGCGCCAACATCAAGAGCCACCACAACGTGGGGGGGTTGCCCGAAGACTTGAAATTTGAGCTGCTCGAGCCCTTCCGCTACCTGTTCAAAGACGAAGTGCGCGAACTGGCCCTGCTGCTGGGCCTGCCCGAACCCATCCGCATGCGCCATCCCTTTCCGGGGCCGGGTCTCTCCATTCGCATTCTGGGGGAAGTCACCCCCCAGAGGCTGGACATTTTGCGCCGCGCCGACGATATTTTTATCTCGAGTTTGCGCGACTGGAACCTCTACGACCAGGTTTCGCAGGCGGCGGCCATCCTGACGCCCATGCAGAGCGTGGGGGTGATTGGGGATGAACGCAGCTACGGCTACGTGCTGGGTTTGCGGGCCGTGTCCACGGTGGACTTCATGACCGCCGACTGGGCCCGTCTGCCGCTGGATTTTCTGGACGAAGTGGCCCGCAAAATTACCCGCCAGGTACCGGAGATCGGGCGGGTGGTCTACGACATTACCAGCAAGCCCCCGGCCACCATCGAGTGGGAGTAGAGCGTTTTCCACGGGGCAAATATGGCCGGGACGACCCCTGTTGGGGCACGCCTCCACTGGCCGATGGGGCGGGTGAGGCATTAACAGTTTTCCTGTTTTTTGGATGCATTGCTGAGAATTGCCGGGAACCAATAGAGACGCTTTTGGAGCTGAAGAGCCCTTAGCTACGGTTAGAGCCTTTGCTCTGCTCCTCGAGCCAGCTCACCGCCGCCGATTGCAGGATGCGGGGGCTGGCGCCGGATTGCTGCCCGAGGCTTTGCAAATAGGCCTCGAGGCGCTCGTCGGCAGCCATGGCCTTGACGGAGTTGGCCAGGCGCATCCAGGCCATGGTGAGCTGATCAGCTTCGTCTATGGGCAGGCTGATGTGGGACAATTGCCAGATTTGCTCGGTGAGCCAGCCCCACATCACCATCACCTGGCCTTTGGAGATGCCCCGGTTCAGGTGCACCTGACCGACCAGGATTTGCCAGGCAAAGTACTCGAGGTTGAAAGGCCCCGTAATGGTGCGCCGGTACCAGTCCCGCAAAACCTGTTCGCGCATGGCACGCTCGCCCTCACGGAACACCGCGCGGGTGGCCGGATGGCTGAACAGGGTGTCGTAAAAGCCATTGATAATCGGATCTTCCCAGCGTTGCAACTGCGGTAGATAGGTTCTCAGGGTGTGCTCGTCCTGGACGCTGAAGCGGGTGACAGGAGGCAACCCCTCCCAGACGGCCTGGGCAACTTGAAAATACCCTTGCAAGGACGGGTTCATGTAATCAGGGTAGCGTAGCTGTAGGGGGCAATTTGACCCATTGCGTGCTTGCACCAGTGTTGCTTGGACCAGCAGTGGTTGCACCCGCTGTGCCTGCACCAGCACGGCGGTTTGGCCGTGCAGGCTTCCTCATACCAACACCGTGTGTTGAATGGGGGAGGCGCGGGGTCCGCAAAACCAAAAACCTTCCCCAAAGCAGGGAAGGTTTGAGTATGGCGGGGTATGTCAGGCCGAGCGGGCTTTGGTGGCGGATTTGCGTTGCTGCTCGCGGGTCTTGTACCAGACCACCAGGGCCGAGACCACATAGATGGAGGAATAGGT
This sequence comes from uncultured Meiothermus sp., assembly GCA_937950405.1. GTDB lineage: Bacteria > Deinococcota > Deinococci > Deinococcales > Thermaceae > Meiothermus. Next base: position 22,648 of record CALFDH010000208.1, on the reverse strand, counting down.
TCCCACGATGAAGCCCACCAGGATTGCCAGGGAAAAGTCGCGCAGCACGGGGCCGCCCAGGAAGAGTAGGGCCAGAATGGGGAGCATGGTGGACAACGAGGTCATCACCGTGCGCGAGAGGGTCTGGTTGATGGAGGCATTGACGATCTCGTAATAGCTGTGTCCGCGCATTAGCTTGAGGTTTTCGCGGATGCGGTCGGAAATAATCACCGAGTCGTTGATGGAGAAACCCACGATGGTAAGCAAGACAGCCACCGTGGGGATGGAGAATTCCAGCCCCAACAAACTGTACATCCCGGCCACAATCGCTACATCGTGCCCCACCGCAATCACGCTGGCTACCCCGAAAACCCAGTCGAAGCGGAACGCCACATAAATCAAAATAAGCGCCAAGCCCACCAGTACGGCCAGAATGGTGTTCTGACGCAACTCGGCCCCGATGGCCGGGCCTACTGTTTCGGACTGGAGGATGGTGGCTTGCAGCCCTTGCTGGAACTTCTTCTCCAGTTCGATGCGCTGTTCTTCGCTCACCTGCCGCACCCGTACCGAAAACTCATTGCCGCTCACACTGGAAAGCGATGTGATGACCGACTCAGCCCCGCGTATTTCGGCAATCCCGGCGTTGTCCAGGAAGCTGCGAATCTGATCGGCCCGGGTGTTGTCGGGTACCCGGATGGTAAAGGCAGTTCCGCCGGTAAAGTCAATGCCGAAGTTGAAGCCCTTGGTTAGCACAATGCCTGTCGCAATAACCGCCAGCCCCAGCGAAGCGACGGTCACGTAGCGAGAAATGCCCAGGAAGTTGATTTTGGTGCCCCATAGCCAGTAAGGGGGCTTGACCTCGCGGCGGTCGCCGATGGCTTCAAGCAGCCAGCGGCTAAAAACCAGGTTGGAGAAGACCGAGGTCACCACCCCCAGCGCCAACATCACCGCAAAGCCCCGCACCGGCCCGGTGCTGTACTGGTAGAGCGCAGCGGCGGCCAGCAGGTGGCACATGTTTACGTCCAGAATGGTGATAATGGAGTGGGAGAAGCCACCCGGAATGGCCTGGCGGAACTTCTTACCCATCTTGAGCTCTTCCTTGATGCGCTCGAAGGAAAGCACGTTCCCGTCCACCGCAGCGCCCAGGGTTAGAATCAAACCGGCGATGCCCGGCAGGGTGAGGGTGGCGCCCAGCATGGAAATGGAGGCCAGCAGCAGGATGGAGGTGTAGATCAAGCCCAGTGCCGCAACCAGCCCCATCCAGAAACCGTAGTAGGCAAAGATCAAGACAAACAGCAAGACCGTGCCGATGATGCCGGCTTGAATACCGGCATTGATGGCATCCTGGCCCAGGGTGGGGCCAATGGCGCGGGTCTCGGCCACTTCCAGTTTCACCGGCAGTGAGCCGGAGCGTAGCACCAGGGCGATGTCGGAGGCTTCCTGGACGCCCGAAAGCCCCTCGATAACCGCTCGCCCCCCCGCGATGGCCTGGCGGATGCTGGGGGCGGTAAAGACCTTGTCGTCGAGCACGACCGCCAGTTGACGGTTTACGTTGGCCCGCGTCGCTTCCTCGAATTTCTTGGCCCCTTCGGGAGTAAACTCCATGTCTACCTGCGGACGGCCAAACTGGTCGAAGGAGGCGTTGGCCGTGCGGAGGTCGGCCCCGGTGAGCAGGGGTGGCCCCAGGTCTTGGAGCTTGTACAGGTTTTTCTCGAGTTCAGCGCGGCGAGCGGTCAGCGCAGCGCCTGTCAGGCCGGAATTGCGCAGCTCTTCGTTAATCTGGGCGACGGTGGTGCCGGTAGCCCCCTGGTTCACGATGCGGAACTCGAGCCTGGCGGTCTGACCAATCAGGTTGAGGGCGCGCTGCTGCTGGTCTTGCTTCAGGCCCGGCAGTTCCACGATGATTCGGTCGTTGCCCTGCACCTGCACCAGGGGCTCTGCCACCCCAATCGCATTGACCCGGTTTTCGATGACGGTACGGGCCACGTCCAGTTCGGTTTTGGCAACGGATGGGTCGGGGTTGGGGTTTGCTACTTTTAGCGTGATGCGCAGGCCCCCTTGCAGGTCGAGGCCCAGGCGGATCAGGCCGTCGCGCGGTAGCAAAGGGTTTTGCGGGTTACGGGCTTCCCAGGGGCGGAAAAGCCCCACCATGGCCGCTATGAGCAGCCCGATCAGAAAAACGGCTTTCCACAAACGGTTGGTCATATTAATTCCTGAGCAAGGGTTGGGGGTCGAGGGCTGGGTCACCTCGAGAGTCTGGAGTGCTGAAGTCGGGGAGTCAGGTGAAGGTGTTGAGGATGGTTAGCCACCGTCGGTTTGTAAACGGGCGTACACCAGGTACAGTCGCTGATGGGAAATTGGGTTTGAATACGGTGGAATCTGAGTATAGACCGGGATAAGGTAGCGGCGAGTGGATAGCCCAGGGGCTACAGCCATCAGGCCTGCACCTAAAGGGTTGAGCTTGGTTTTGGCCTCGAGCAGTTGCTGGGGCAGGGGAACGGCAGTCCAGCCCTGGCTCAGCCCGCTTCCGGCCTTGACCCTGCTGGGCGACCAGAAGAGGCCCGGCCCCAGGGCCAGCAAGACCAGGGTTGCGAGGGCTATCCAGCGTTGCCAGTGCTTCATAAATACAACCAGGCTACTTTATAACGCTGCTCAGGGTTTGACCAGTTCAAGCCGCACCGGCAGGGGAGCGGTTTGCAACAGGTCGCTCAGGCGCTCGGTCTCTTGTGGGGAGTTAAAGCCCTGGATGGAGACCACACCGCCGGTAATGGGGCCCCGAATGGTAGGGGCAATCAGGATACGCCCATCCACCACAATAGCCAGCCGGCGGCCTACGTTGGCCGCGGTAAGGCGGGTGAACTTAGCGGCTCCCTCCCGATTAAGCCGCAGGATCAGGGCTGGACGGCCCGACTCCCCCTGGCCGGCTTGTACCCTGTCCAGGTCACGGTTGGTAAGGGCCGGTGCTTCCAGGTCGGTGGGCCGGATTTGAGCAACGGTACGATTGCTAGCACTTGTTTTAACCAGCTGAAGGGCCAGATTGCCCCGCTGGGTAAGCAAAGCATTAACCCGGTTGCGCTCCGCAGCCTCGAGCGGTGGCAAGCGCACAAACACGGTGCTGTTTTGAACCTCGATGCGAAAGCCCCGCACCCCGACGTTTTGCAGGCGCCGGGATAACAGGCGGCGGGTTTCTTCGAGCGTCTGGGGGTTTACATTCCCAACCGCACGCAACCGAACCGCTTCCAGACGGACCTCGGCTTCCAGGGCCTGCCGGGTGCGGTATTCGTTCAGGTTGCGGAAAAACACAGACAGGCTCACGAAGAACACCACCAGCAGGATCACCGGGATCAGGGTGAACAGCAGGTTGAAAATCCAGCGTGCGACGTTTCCCATAGATACCGCCGTTGCTGAAGGGGACTCGAGGGTATGCGCCGCAGACAACTCATAGGGGAAATAGCGAATACCCTACTGGTCACACCCTCTCACAACCGAACAGTCCGCGAACCGCTCTAGTCCGTTGCCACCTCGACCTGCTGGCTGGCCTCGAGGATGTCGCCTTCCTGGAAATCGGTAAAGCCATCCAGCATAATGCCGCACTCGAAGCCCTGGGCCACTTCGCGCACATCGTCTTTCAGTCGCTTGAGGCCCTCAATCTTGCCTTTCCAGATTTCCTTACCCTTGCGCAACACCCGCATATCGGCGTTGCGGGTGATCTTGCCTGAGGTCACCATGCAGCCCGCGATGGTACCCCTCGAGAGCTTGAATATGGCCCGTACCTCCGCGGCGCCAAGGATTTCTTCCTTGAACACCGGCTCGCGCTGCCCCTTGACCATCTTTCGAATCTCGTCAATCAGCTCGTAGATGATGCGGAAAGTTTGCAGCGGCACCCCCTTTTGTTCGGCCATTTTCTTGACCGAGCCGCTGGGGTTGACGCTGAAGGAAAGGATGGCCCCATTGGCGGTAGAGGCCAGCAGCACATCCGATTCACTGGGGGCTCCGACCCCGGCCAGCAGCACGTGAATCTTGACTTCTTCGGTGGACTCCTTGGCCAGGATGTTCTGGATGGCCTCCAGGGAACCCTGGGTATCGGTACGCAGGATCAGGTTGATTTCTTTTTGCTCGGCTTCGTGCATGGAGCGCATTAGGTCGGCCAGGTTGCGGGCCCGACCCTGCTCTGGCACCGCCTGGCGGGCCTTGCGCTCTTCTATGCGTTCTTCGGTGATTTCCTTGGCCGCTACCTGGTCGGGCACCCAGGTGAAGGTGTCGCCGGCTACCGGCAAATCCGAAAAACCTAACACCTGTACGGCGCTGCCCGGCCCGGCCTCGCTGCGCCGGGCACCCTCGGCGTCGGACATGGCCTTGATTTTGCCCCAGTGTTCACCGGCTACCACAAAATCGCCGATCTTGAGGGTGCCTTGCTGTACCAAAAGGCTCACCAGCACCCCGGCTTGCTTATCTACCCGCGCTTCCAGGATCACCCCCTGGGCCTCGGCTTTGGGGTCGGCCCGCAGGTCCTCGAGTTCGGCTATGAGCAAGATGGTCTCGAGCAGATCCTCGATGCCCTGGCCGGTCTTGGCCGATATGGGCAGCACCTCCACATCCCCCCCGTAAGCCACCGGAACCATCCCGAGTTGCATCAAGTCCTGGTAGACCTTATTGATGTCGGCATTGGGTAAGTCCATCTTGTTGGCGGCAAAGATGATTTTGGCCCCGGAAGCCTTGGCATGGGCGATGGCCTCCTTGGTCTGGGGCATGACCCCTTCGGAAGCGGCCACTACGATGACTGCAATGTCGGCAACCTTGGCTCCCCGTTGTCGGATGGTGGTGAAGGCTTCGTGGCCGGGGGTGTCAATGAACACCACCGTACCCCCCTTCGTCTTAACCTCAAACGCCCCCACATGCTGGGTGATGCCCCCGGCTTCTTTCTCGGCAATGCGGCTCTTGCGCAGGTAGTCCAGCAAGCTGGTCTTGCCGTGATCTACGTGCCCCATAATCACCACCACCGGGGGACGATGGGGAATGGCTTTGCGGGCTTCTTCGGCTTTTCGAGCCGCTTCGGCTACCCTTTGTTCGCCGATAAGTTCTTTGACGGCCTCAGCGGTGGTGTCCTCGAGGGTGCTGGCATGGGACTTGTAGGCCACTCCCATGTCATCGAGGATTTTCAGCAGCTCGTCGTTGGCCATGCCAAGCTCTTTGGCGAGCTGATAGATTCTGATTTTTGCCATGCTGACCTCCTGTGTATATGTCGCAGGTCGCATGTCTCAGGTCGAAGGTTTACCGACCTGAGACGCCTGACTTTTGACCCTTCCAAGAACGATTTGTAAGGCCTGCGAAAGTTCCTGGGCCTTGGCCCCAGCAAAGCGACGCAACTTTTTCTCGACCCAGCACTCGGGTTTGTCGGGGCACACATAAGCACCGCGTCCGGGCTTGCGTCCGGTGGGGTCGAGGACGGGGCCTGCCTCCGTAAGCACAATCCGCAACATTTCCCGCTTGGGCCTGCGCTCACGGCAAGCAATGCACTGGCGCATGGGGACGTGCTTAGCCGTTGGCATCCTGCCTCCGTCGTGGGGCACGGGGCTCAGGTCTTGGGCCAAAGCAATCTCTGACTTGCGACCCGAGACGTGCGACATGTCTACTCACCTTCCTTGAACAGACTCTCGAAGCGGCTCTTGGCGTCTTGCGAAACCTTGACACCCTCTTCCTTTTCGGCCGCTTTGAGCATGGCTGCGTCGAGGTCGGTGATCTCCTCAGCTTCCTCGAAATCAATCTCGTAGCCAGTTAGCTTAGAAGCCAGGCGAACGTTTTGACCGGCCTTGCCAATGGCCAGTGAGTGTTGATCCTTGGCCACTACCACGGTGGCACGGCTTTTACCATCCTCGGTGGTAGCGGGCTCGATCTGGATTTCACCTACGGTAGCGGGCGAGAGCGCGTTGCGGATGAACTCCTTGGGGTTCGGGCTCCACTGGATGATATCCACCCGTTCCCGGCCCAGCTCAGCGGACACTGCCTGAATGCGCTGGCCTTTGTGCCCAATGCAGGCCCCGATGGGATCCACGTTGGGGTTGTGGCTCATCACCGCCACCTTGGAGCGGCTGCCGGGTTCGCGGGCCACGGCCTTGACTTCCACGATGCCCTCGGCAATCTCGGGCACTTCCTGGCGCAGCAGGTAGCGCAGCAGTTCTTCGTGGGCGCGCGAGACCACCAGGCTGGGGCCCTTGGCCGAGCGCTGCACCTGCTTCAAGTAGACCTTCACCCGCTGGCCAGGGTGATAGCGCTCGGTGGGAATTTGCTCTTTTTGGGGCATCAGGGCTTCGCCACGCCCCAACTCCACGTATACGTTGCCCCGGTTGTCCACGCGGGCCACGCTGCCGGTTACCACCTCGCCCTCTTTGTCTTTGTATTCGTTGTGAACGCGGGTGCGCTCGGCTTCCTTGAGGCGCTGGGTGAGCACCTGCTTGGCAATCTGCACTGCAATGCGGCTGAATTCCTCCGGGTCCACCGGAAACTCCATCTCCTCGCCCAGGGCCACCTCGGGGTCGTACTTTTGCGCGGTGGCCAGGTCAATCTCCTTGTCGGGGTCCTGAACGGTTTCCACCACTCGCTTGATTTCCAGCACCTCGAGGCTGCCCTCCTGGGTGTCCAGGTGCACCTCCACAATGGGGCCTTTGCCTTCTTCCTCTACTTCTTTCTGGCGAAAACCCTTCTGTCGCAGGTAGGCCAGCCGCAGGGCTTCCTCGAAGTTGGAGATCAACTCATCGGCAGTAACCCCGCGCTCGAGGGCTACCTGAGAAAGGGCGTCTACAAAATCTTTGTTCACAGAATTTGCCTCCTTTTTAGGCGCTGAAGGCCGATAGCTCGTGGCTGATGGCGAAAAGGCTTTGAGCTATGGACTATCAGCTATTGGCTCACCTTGGTTTATCCGGCCACTCCGCCAGATGGGCTCTGAAAGTACCCAGCTTGAGGGTACGGGTCTTGTCTTTCTCGAGTAAGAACTCCACCATATCCCCCCTGACCGGCCCCACCCGCCCGGTAAAGTTGCCTTCAGGGCTGCGCACCTTTACCTTGAGTCCCACAAAGCGCTCAAAGTGACGGGCGGTATAGAGCGGGCGGTCGGCCCCGGGCGACTCGACCTGTAGCAGGTAATGCTCAAGCAACAGGGCCTCGAGCTGATCCAGCCGGGCCCCCAGGGCGCGGTTGGCCCGCTCCAGATCCGATACCGAGATGGGCACCTCGTCCTTGCGCTCGATGCGCACCAGCAGCACCCCGTTCTTGCCACCCTTGAGGCTGGCCTCGAGCACATCGTAGCCGAGGGGCGACAGGACGCTTTCGGCCAGTTGATCCCACTGGGGGACGTCAGCGGACCCTTCTGGTTGGGGATTCTCTGGCTTCACTCGTTCACCTCCTCTCCAAGAAAGAAGGGTGGGTTTGCAACCCACCCCCTTGGAATCTTGGGAGTCCCTATCATTAACTTTATATCACCGTTTGATGAGAGGGTAAAGTGAGGTAGCTTGCGTTGTGCTGCCAATCAAGCTCTTTAGAGACTCTTCGCCCACGAAAACGAGGGTGCGTCTGGGATCAGACGCATGTTTTTGAGCTTCGGAGCAGCCGATGTTCTGTTCAAGATCAGGCTTACTTGAAGTTGGATAGCTCAAACCGGGGTCTTGACGTAATCAACCCCCTCCGTCTGGAGGGGGGCTTGGTGCCGGGAACAGGACTTGAACCTGCACACCCTTGCGGGCGCATGACCCTGAATCATGTGCGTCTACCAATTCCGCCATCCCGGCTCAGGGCAACAAGAATAGTAGCCAGTTCTGGTCTCTTCGTCAAGGGGCATGGGTTGGTGGCCATTCAAAGTCGTCGTATAAGGCTTCCGCTTTACGCAAGGCCAGGATGGCCTGAAGCCCCATCTGTTCGCACAAAGCCTGACCCCACCCACAAAGCACCTAACACCAACTCTGCGCGTGAGCGGCGCTAAACGCGCCCCTCCCTTGCCGCGCCAGGGGGCGCGTCCGAGGGACTTTTATACCGGATTCAAAAAGATAATCACCCAAACCAGAGATTTTCAGAGGCTATCTTTTTGAATCCTAGAGCACTCCCTTCGGTCGGGTTAGTTCGCCGCCGTTCGGCGACGAACTAACCGAATCTGGATTTATATCGCCTTTGGGTCACTTCTGAGCAGATTTGGTATAAGTTGGTGTCGGCCAGCAACATGAAGTTAAAAAATGAGTAAGAGTACAACGCCTCGAGCCGCCTCCGGGCATCTGGCATGAAGCGTTTGGAGCCCGGTTGGCCCCACTGCTTCGCGATAGAGGTCGAGCTGATTGGGTTACCCCAGATGGCGGCCAGCCAGGGCTTCTTCTGATCTAAATCTTTTGCCGAAATCTGAGCTGGTTGCTCACAACCTTTGCCAGAGCGTACACTCTGCCCTGTGGAACCCACCTTATTCCGCACCCGACGCGACCGGAAGCTGGGCGAGAATATGGCCGTGCGCCTCGAGGGTGTTACCAAACGCTTCGGGGAGCAAAAAGCGGTAGATAACGTGAGCCTTGAAATTCGGGATGGCGAGTTTTTTAGCCTGCTAGGGCCTTCGGGCTGTGGCAAGACCACCCTGCTGCGTATGATTGCGGGCTTCGATACCCCGGATGAAGGCCGGGTCATCATTGGCGGCAAGGACATGACCGAAGTACCGCCCTACCTGCGTCCGGTCAACACGGTATTTCAGAACTATGCCCTGTTCCCCCACATGACAGTGGAGCAAAACATTGCGTTTGGGCTACGAATGAAAAAAATGCCCCGCGACGAAATTGCCCGCCGGGTGCAGTGGGCCCTGGAACTCATCAACCTGCCGGGCTACGAAAAACGGCGCACCGACCAGATGTCGGGGGGGCAGCGCCAACGCATTGCCCTGGCCCGGGCCCTGGTCAACGAGCCGGAAGTGCTGCTGCTCGATGAGCCGCTCTCGGCCCTCGACCTCAAACTGCGCCAGGAGCTGCGGGTAGACCTGATGAACCTGCAAGAACGGCTGGGTATCACCTTCATTTTTGTCACCCACGACCAGGAAGAGGCTTTGGTGATGTCGGATCGCATTGCGGTCATGAACAAGGGCCGCATCGAGCAGTTGGGCCCCACCGAGGAGATTTACGAGCTTCCCAAAACCGCTTTCGTAGCCAAGTTTATCGGCGACTCCAACCTGATTCCGGCCCAGGCTCTGGAGCCGCGCAAGGTACGTACCCCCATTGGCGAGTTTGTTCTCGACGACGAGGATACCCTTACCCCAGGCCAGGAGGTACTGCTCTCCATAAGGCCCGAGAAAATACGGCTCTTCCGGGAGAAGCCCAACCTGCCCAACGTGTTCCGGGCCAAGGTAGACGACATTATTTATACCGGCTCGGAGAACCAGTACGTGCTGCTTGCCGACGGCCAACGGCTGATGTGCGAGACCCTCAACCAGGACATTCAGGAGCCGGGCCACGAGGAGTTTACCTACGACGAGGAAGTCTGGGTGGCCCTTACCCCTGAGAAGCTGGTGGTCATTCAGGGCGGGGTGGAAGGGAGCAACCCTTATGCGTGAGGCTGCGACCCCCTGGGAGCGCCTGCGCCAGATGCTCCTGACCATTGGGCCAGGCGCTTTTTGGTTGGGGCTGTTTGTCCTGATTCCCACCCTCATCATGCTGGTGGCCTCGCTGATGAGCCGGGGAAGCCTGGGCCAGTTGGTGCCGCCCTTTGGCCTGCACAACTACCTGCGCTTCTTCTCCGACCCCCTGTTTGTCGAGATTATCGGTCGCAGCCTGTGGATCGGCTTCTGGTCTACGGTTTTTATCATGCTGCTGGGTTATCCGCTGGCCTTTTATATTGCCCAGAGCCGCCACAAGGAGGTTTTGCTTCTGCTGGTGGTGATTCCCTTCTTCACCAACTTTCTGATTCGGGTGTATGCCTGGATTGTGGTATTTCAGAAAGAAGGCCTGCTCAATGGCCTCATCACCGCCTTTGGCTTTCCACCCGCCGAACTGCTACCCTCCACACTGGCGGTGTATGTGGCCACGGTCTATACCTATCTACCCTTTTTTGTGCTGCCGCTGTATGCCGCTGTCGAGCGTATTGACTGGAGCCAGCTCGAGGCCGCCTACGACCTGGGCGCCCGGCCTATCCGGGCCTTCTGGGAGGCCATCTTCCCCCAGACGGTGCCGGGTTTGTTCGCGGGCTTTTTGCTGGTGTTTATCCCCGCGGTGGGTACCTTCGTGATTGCCGACCTGCTGGGCGGGGGCAAGATCACGCTCATCGGCAACCTGATTCAGCTCCAGTTTGGCTCTGCGCAGAACTGGGCTTTTGGCAGCGCGGCCAGCATGGTGCTGATGGCCATGGTGCTGCTGGGTTTGTGGCTTTACGCCCGCACCCAGGGCGAAAGGGGGCTGTACAAACTGGTATGAGGTTCAGCACTAACAGCCAGAGGCTCAAGGCTACACGTGTAGGCTGCTCGATGCCCCTGGTTCATTTCTACCGGCAAACTGCCCGGTTTCATCAGGGCGATTTCAGGAGGCTCGAGTGAAGCGATTGCTTTCTATTCATGCCTGGCTGGTGTTTGCCTTCCTTTACCTGCCGATTGTGGTCATCGTGGCGCTTTCCTTCAATAAGAGCCGCTTTGGGGTTCAGTTCACGGGCTTCACCTTCGACTGGTATATCCGGCTTTTTAGCAACGAGCGCATTCTGGAGTATCTCACCAACACCCTAATTGTGGCGGTGGTTTCCACGGTGGTTTCGACCATCCTGGGCACCCTTCTGGCTGTCGGGCTGGTGCGCTACCAGTTTCGCCTGCAAACGGCCTTGCGCTACTTGCTGTATGTGCCGGTGGTGGTGCCGGATGTGGTGATGGGCATCTCACTTTTGCTGCTATTTGACTTGGTGCGCGATGCCATTGGCTGGCCCCGGCTCTCGCTTTTTACCATCATCCTGGCCCACATCAGCTTTCAGATAGCCTACGTGACCCTGGTGGTACGGGCCCGGCTGATGCTACTGGACCCTACCCTGGAAGAGGCCGCCAAGGATCTGGGGGCTACCCCCTGGCTTACCTTCCGCGAGGTCACCCTGCCGCTCATCATGCCAGGGGTGGTCTCGGGGGCGCTGCTGGCTTTCAGTTTGTCGCTGGACGACTTCGTGGTGACCTTCTTTACGGCCGGGCCGGGTTCCACAACCCTGCCGCTGTACATCTACTCCTCGGTGAAGCTGGGGGTAAGCCCCGAGATTCACGCCCTCTCCACCTTGATGGTGGGGATTACAATTCTGGTATTGCTTCTTGGGACACTGTTCTGGAGGAAACGGGCCTGAGCCTCGCACCGGGGCCCGGCATGGGAGGTGGAGTGTGCACAGAATCTGGGTGATTGGTTTACTGGCTTTGCTCATAGCGGGCTGTGGGCAGCAGAAAAAAGAGCTTCGGCTGCTGAACTGGTCGGACTACATGCCCCGCGAGGTGCTGAGCGAGTTCGAAAAGCGCGAGGGGGTCAAGGTGGTGGAGGATACCTATGACTCCCCCGAAGCCATGCTCTCGAAGCTTCAGGCAGGCGGCGATAGCGAGTTTGACCTATTGATTACCCCCGACTACACGGTGGGCACGCTGGCCCGGGCTGGCAGCTTACTGGAGCTGGACAAGAGCAAAATTCCCAACCTGCAGAACCTGGACCCGCAGTTTGCCGACCCAGCCTTTGACCCTGGTGGGAAGTTCAGCGTGGTGTACCAGTGGGGTACTACTGGACTGGCCTACCGCGAAGACCTGGTGAGCGGGCCGGTAGAGAGCTGGGCGGTGCTCTTTGACCCCGCCAAGCAGGTTGGGCGCTTCCTTCTGCTGGACGAAATGCGCGAGATGATAGGGGCGGCCCTGAAGTACAAGGGTGAATCGGTCAACACCACCGACCCGGCCAAGCTGGCCGAGGTACAGGCGCTGCTGCTCGAGGCCAAGCGCCGCTCCCAGGGCTTTGCTGGGGGCACCAGCATCCGGGATCGCCTGATTGCTGGCGATATAGCGGTGGGGCCTGCTTATTCAGGCGATATCCTGGCGGCACAGCCCGAGAACCCCAAGCTGAAGTATGAGATTCCGGTGGAAGGGGCTACGCTCTGGACGGATAACCTGGTGATACTCAAGAAAAGCCCCAACCAAGAGCTGGCCCACAAGTTCATCAACTTTTTGCTCGAGCCCGCAATTGCTGCGCAAATCTCCAACTCGATTGGCTATGCCACCCCGGTAGCCGCTGCGATGGACAAAATCGAAGAGAGGGACAACCCCCTCATTTACCCCACAGAGGAGAAAAGAGCCCGCCTCGAGCTGCTGGCCGACCTAGGCGACCAGGCCGACGCGTTCAACAAAGTCTGGTCGGAAGTGAAGTCGCGCTAGGGCCAGCTTCGTATAGAGCGCTTTTTTCCTTCAACCCGATTCCCACAAGAGCTCGGTGGGGGCTAATAGCTTGAAACCCGATGGATGTTTAGAATCTGTTAACCAAAGCGTTTGTCGGGCAGAATCTTACTTTTGTCAGAAGGCATAGGGCTATACTCGAGGCGTGAGAATGCTCATGGGGTTCCTGACCCTCTTCAGCCTGGCCCTGGCTCAATCCGGGCCCCAGCTTTACCAGCAGAATTGTGCGTTCTGCCACGGTGAGAACGGTCAGGGGAGGGTGGGGGCCTTCCCGCCCCTGGCTGCCCATACCACCGAGCTGATCAAAACCCCCGAGGGCCGTGCACACCTGATCAACACCTTGCTTTTTGGCATGCAAGGCCCCGTTCGGGTCAAGGGCAATACCTATAACGGAGTCATGCCAGCATTTGGACAGCTTACCGATGAACAAATTGCGAATCTGCTTAATCACATCCTCAATGCCTGGGGTAACGACAAGCTACTGCCGCGCGACCACCGGCCCATTACCCCTGCGGAGGTCGCCAACGCCCGTAGCGTCAGCAGCCGTCCAACCCCCCAGCAAGTGGGCAGCAACCGCACCCGTATAAACGTCCCATAGGCCAGTAGCATAGAATCTCTCGTGGAGGAGTCTAAATGAAACATCTTCTTGTGGCGTTGGTTCTGATGGTCTCTGCTGCGTTTGCACAAAGTGGGCCTACCCTGTACCAGCAGTGCCAGGGTTGCCACCAGCCCACCGGGGCAGGCATACCGGGGGTCTTTCCCCCGCTGGCCGGGCATGTTCCCGAGATTCTGGCTGCCAAAGGGGGCCGGGCCTGGCTAATCCAGGTGCTGCTATGGGGCATGAGCGGTGAAATTAGCGTAAAGGGGACAAAATACAATGGGGTTATGCCGGGTTACAAGCAACTGAGCGATGCTGAGATTGCAGCCCTGCTGAACCATATCTCGACCCAGTGGGGCAACAAGTTCCCCGCAGGCCAGCGGCCCTTCACCGCCGCCGAGGTACAGGCGCGAAGGGCTAAAACCATGACGGCAGCCCAGGTCAACGCAGCCCGTAAGGCGTTGGGACTGAAGTAATCGGGCTGGGTTTTTGCGAGAGCGCCTTGGGGTGCTCTCGTTTTGTTAGGCTGTGGGTGTGAAGAGCGAGGTAAGTCCGAAGCTTTCAACCACCGATTGGGCTGTTCTGGCGGCTCTGCTGGAGCAGCCCTCGCACGGGTTTCGCATCGCGGCGTTATTTGCCCCGGAGGGCGAACTGGGGGAAATCTGGCGCATCCAGCGCACCCAGGTATATCGGGCGCTGGAGCACCTGGAAGCAGGGGGGCTGGTTGAGGCGGTACGACAGGAAGAAGGCGATGCCGGGCCGCCCCGAACCCTTTTTGCGGCTACCGACAGTGGTCAGGCGTCGGTGCTGCGGTGGTTGCACACCCCCGTGACCCAGCTCCGCTACGGACGCTCCGATCTGCGGCTCAAAATTGCTTTTTTGATGCGCCTGGGATACGACCTGACGCCTCTACTCGAGGCCCAAAAGAGGGTTTTTTCGGAGATTCTCGATAACCTGCAACATCAGTCCCAGGGAGCCGAGGGAATTCACCTGGTGTCGGTTTTATGGCGCATGGAGATGGCCAAAGCCGGCCTGCGATTTATTGAGCAGCTTCAGGCCCGGAATGTGGCCTTGTCCGAATAAGATCTGTCCCGTATAGTTACACTGTAACTAATGGGAGGATGCTGATCATGATTCGTTTTCTGAGTTTGTGCTTGTTGCTGGTGGGGCTGGGTCTGGCCCAGAGCAACACGATCCGGGTGGTGGCTGCAGCAGATTTGCAATACGCCCTGGCTGAAATTGCCCAGGAGTTCGAGCGCCAGAACCCAGGGACCAGGGTTGAAATTACCTTTGGCTCTACGGGGAAGCTGTACACCCAGCTCATGCAGGGCTTGCCCGCAGATATCTATTTTTCCGCCGACGAGGTTTTTCCTGCACTGCTGGAACAAGCCGGACGTGCCGTGCCCGGGACGGTGAAACTGTATGCGGTGGGCCGGATGGTGATCTGGGCCTCGAACAGCCTGGTGCAGCAAGGGCTCGACCCCCGCAAACTGGGGCCGCGGATTTTGCTGGACCCCCGCATTACTAGGGTTGCCATCGCAAACCCGGTTCATGCCCCATACGGACGGGCCGGGGTGACCCTCCTCGAGCGCTTTGGCTTACTGCGCCAGACCCAGTCGGTCAAGTGGGAAGAGATGACCGCCGGCATTCCCGCTTACTACGACACCGGGCCTCTGCGGCGGGGCAAGCCCAGTTTTGAGTTTGTGTACGGCGAGAACATCTCCCAGACGGCGCAACTGGCCTTGACCAGCACCAATATCGGCCTGATTGCACTATCCATTGCCAAAGGCGAGACCATGGAGCGGGCCGGAGTATTCTGGCTCTCGCCTTTGAGCAGCCATATGCGCCTGAACCAGACCTACGTGATTTTGCGGGGGCAGGATCGCCCGCCGGTGCGGCGTTTCTACGACTACATCGCCACCCCTGAAGCCCACCGGGTGTTGCGCAAGTACGGGTTCTTGCTACCGGGGGAGAAACTGGAGTAATGGACGACCCGGTTTTCTGGCGAACCATGCGCCTGACCCTCGAGGTCAGCCTGGTCACCACGGCAATTTTGCTTTTGCTGGGGGTGCCGCTGGGCTGGGTTCTGGCCCACAAGCGCTTTCCCGGCAAGCGGGTGCTGGAGTCCATTGTGCTCCTGCCCCTCACCCTGCCTCCCACCGTACTGGGGTTTTACCTGCTCCTGCTGCTGGGGCAGAACGGCCCCATTGCCCAGACCTTTGGCTTCACCTGGGCTTTTCGTTTTGAGGGCTTGGTGGTGGGGTCGGTGCTCTTTAGCCTGCCCTTTGCCCTCAACGGCTACCGGGAAGCCTTTCGCAGCCTGGATCTGGACCTGATTCAGACCGCCCGTACCCTGGGGGCGGGGTGGCGGCGGGTCTGGCTCGAGGTGATTTTGCCTATCACCTGGCCGGGCATTCTTTCGGGCTCCATCCTGGCCTTTGCCCACACCCTGGGTGAGTTTGGGGTGGTGCTGATGGTGGGGGGCAGTATTCCCGGCAAAACCCAGATGGTGAGCATTTACATCTACGACCAGGTGCAGGCCCTTCAGTTCGGGCGGGCGGCAGAGGCTTCGGCGGTTTTGTTGGCGGTGAGCTTTGTGCTGGTTTACCTGGTGCGAACCCTGGAGGACGTGTGGAGATCGCGTATGCCCTCGAGCACCCGGTGAAGCTCAAGCTCAACCTGCATGTGCAGGGCTTTACGGTACTGCTAGGGGAGAGCGGGGTGGGCAAGACAAGCCTGCTGAAGGCGCTGGCCGGTTTGATTCCGGCCACCGGGCAACCTTTTGCCGGATTGCGGGCCGAAGAGCGCCCGGTGGGCTACCTACCCCAGCATTTTGCACTATTCCCGCACCTGCGAGCCTGGCAAAACGTGGCTTTTCCACTGGCCTATCTACCCAGCGAAGCCCGCAAACGCAAGGCCCTGGAGTATTTGGAGCAGATGGGCATTGCCGAGCTGGCCGAGCGCTACCCAAAGCAGATGTCCGGGGGGCAGCAGCAACGGGTGGCGCTGGCCAGAGCACTGGCCCGCGAACCCCAGATTCTGCTGCTCGATGAGCCCACCAGTGCTCTGGATATGGCCACCCGCGAGGAGGTGTTTGGGGGGGTGCTGGAACAGCTAAAAGCCCTCAAAATACCGACCCTGGTAGCAACCCACGACCAGTGGCTGGCCCAGCGCGCTAACTGGGTGGCGGTGTTGACCAAAGCAGGACTGGCCCAACAAGGCACCTCTGAAGAAGTATTTGCCCGCCCCAGTACCCTCGAGGTGGCCCGGCTGGTGGGTTTCCGTAACTTCTGGCCCGGAAGGGTCGTTGAAGTAAACGGAGCGTGGCTACAGGTACAGACATCCATGGGCCTGCTTACAGCCCCCAGCCCCGATTGGGCAAAGGTGGGTGAAGAGGTCTGGCTGGGGATTCGTTCGGAGGAGGTCTTTTCTTTAGACGGCCCGCATAACCGTGTGAGGGGGGAGGTGTGGCACCTGCGCTCCCAGGGTTTGCGTGTTCGGGGTCTGTTTAAGGTAGGTGAGGTTGCGCTGGACTTCCTGTTGCCCCGTTACAAGCAGGCCCAGCTTGGCCTGGCCGAAGGACAGCGGCTCGAGGTCGCCCTCGAGCCGCACTTTTTACATCTGATGCGGAGCTAGGATTGCTTTTGTTCGGGCTTGCTTTCCTCAGGCTTCTTTTCTTCCTCGCTCAGACCTTTGCGAAACTCTTTGGCCGACTGGCCGAGGCCTCGAGCCAACTCCGGTAGCTTGCGAGCGCCAAACAGCAAGACGACGATCAGCAGGATGATGATCAGTTCAGTAGGGCCGATAGGCATGTGCTTCCTCCTTGACACCAGTATACGCCGACTAACTAGCCATAATGTAAACCGAGGCCGTTACAGGATTGTGAAAAAAGGGGGGAGTTGCTCGAGGGTTGGCTACACTACCCCCCGCTGCCCTCCTCATACCAGATTCGGTTAGTTCGTTAACGAATGGTGACGAACTAACCCGACCAAAGAGAGTGCTCTAGGATTCAAAAAGATAGCCTTTGGATTTTTATTTTGGATAACTATCTTTTTGAATCCGGTATCAGGGGGCTCTTCACTGTGCAAAGCGCGATAGTTCTTCGCCTTCCAGCTCTTGGCCGTATCTTGAGCTCTTCGATTAAGAAACCTGCTAAGGGTGAGCTGTTCTACCCCGTTTTCTTGCTTAAACTTCCCGATACCGATCCCGGTGCATTAATAAAGCCAGGCCCAACCCCAGATACACCATTACCAGGCTGCTGCCCCCTTTAGAAACCAGCGGTAGCGTCAGTCCTGTTACCGGGGCCAGCCCCAGGGTAACCGCAATGTTGACCACCACCTGAAAAGCCAGCATCGAGAGCACCCCGGCAATCACCAGCCGGTCCTCCATCCGCACACATTCCAGAATCATTCGGCCAAGGCGGAAAAAAAGCAGGGCGTACAGCATCAGCAGGCTTGCAGCCCCCGCAAAGCCCCATTCTTCGGCCAGCACCGCATAAATAAAGTCGGTCTGGCGTTCGGGCACGAAGCCCAACTGGGTCTGGGTGCCAGCGCCAAAGCCCTTGCCCACCAGCCCCCCCGAGCCAATCGCAATAGTGGACTGGATTTGCTGGAAGCCCTTGCCCCGGGGGTCTTTGGACAGATCAAACAAAATTTCGACCCGGTCGCGCTGATACTGGTTGAGGTTGGGCCAGATGACCGTGGGAACCAGTATCGCTACGGCTACCAGTCCCAGAACGATGTGCTGTGCAGGCATCCCGCGTACAAATAAAATGCCCAGAAATCCCGCAATGAGCACCAGCGTGCCCCCCAGGTCGGGCTGGATGAACACCAACCCCAGAATGGGCGCTGCCAGCAAAACCGGCAAAACGTAATCCAGTGGCCGTTCCAGGGGGCGGGCTGCCAGCACCCGGGCCAGCACCAGAATAAGTCCAATTTTGGCGATCTCGAGGGGCTGAAAGCTGACCGGCCCTAGGTCAAACCAGGCTTTGGCTCCATTAATCTCACGCCCTACCAGCAAGACCAGCACCAGCATCGCTACCGAAACCGCATAGAGTGGGAAGGCCCAGGAAAGCACCTGGCGGCGCGAGAACATCTGTATCAAGAGTCCCATGGATAGTGCGACTGGAAACGCAATGAGTTGTTGCAGCCAGACCCCACGGCTAGGGGCCGCGCTGTAAAGCGTGACCAGCCCCACCAGGTTAATAAGCAAAACCAGGCTAATCAGCACCCAATCGTAGGCAAATACCGGAACCCTGCGCAACGTCACCCCCTAAGTCTATGCGCCGGCGGTGAGATTTGTCAGTCTGGGGACGCCTGGCTACTACGCATTTACGTCGGTAGTTAGGAATAGCGTAATATATCGCCAGGAGGCAGTTATGCGTGAGGTGTTTGTAGTCTCGGCAGTACGCACCCCCATCGGGCGTTTTGGCGGGGCGCTAAAGGACTTTTCGCCCGTGGATCTGGGAGCGCACGTGATGAAGGCGGCCCTCGAGCAAGGGGGTTTGAGTGGCGCCGACCTGGATTTGTTTGTGTTTGGGCAGGTCTTACGGGCCGGGCATGGGCAGTTACCGCCCCGTCAGGCGGCCTTCAAGGCAGGCATCCCCAACACCGTGGATGGCTACGCAGTGGACATGGTGTGCGCCTCGGGGATGCAGGCCGTGGCCAATGGGGCGCTGGCCATCAAGAACGGCGATGCCGAGGTGGTGCTGGCGGGTGGCATGGAGTCTATGACCCAGACCGGGTTTTACCTCTCGAGCCGGGCCCGCTGGGGCTACAAGTACCTGGCCGGTGCGCCCGAGCAATTGCAAGACATTTTGCAGCGGGATGGACTCTCCGACCCCTTCACCGGTGAGGCCATGGGCGACCAGACCGAGCGCCTGGCTGCCGAGTTTGGCGTGAGCCGCGCCGAGCTGGATGAGGTGGCCATGCACTCCCACCTGCGGGCGGCCAGGGCACAGGAAGCCTGCCACTTCAGCAAGGAAATAGTGCCCCTCGAGGTCAAGACCCGCAAAGGGGTGGAGAAGGTCGAAAAGGACGAAGGCGTGCGGCCCGAAACCACCCTGGAATCGCTGGCGGCGCTGCGCCCGGCCTTCAAGAAAGACGGGGTGCTCACTGCGGGCAACGCCTCGCAAATCTCGGATGGGGCGGCAGCCCTGGTTCTGGCCAGCCCCGAAGCAGTGCATAAGCATGGCCTGAAGCCCATCGCCCGAATTCTGGGCAATAGCTGGGCCGCCGGTGAACCCTGGCGCTTCCCAGAAGCCCCGATTCCTGCAGTGCGTAAGCTGCTGGAAAAGCATCGGCTGAGTATTCCCGATTTTCATTTGTTCGAAAACAACGAGGCTTTTGCCCTCAA
Source organism: uncultured Meiothermus sp. (assembly GCA_937950405.1). GTDB lineage: Bacteria > Deinococcota > Deinococci > Deinococcales > Thermaceae > Meiothermus. The sequence continues at coordinate 3,320 of CALFDH010000208.1, read as the reverse complement.
CAATCTCTTGTTCAGCCGCTTGCTGGGCGTGTCCATGGACAGCCTGAACGTGCATGGCGGAGCCATTGCCCTTGGTCACCCCATTGGGGCATCTGGCGCCCGCATCCTCACCACCCTGATTCATGCCCTGCACACCCATGGCAAGGAGCGCGGTCTGGCCGCCATCTGCCACGGTACCGGCGGGTCTACCGCCATGGCGTTAGAGGCTATCGGTTGAGAGGCTTCGTGGGCTTATCCCAGAAGGGGGCTGCATGTGAGGGTTGGTTGTCCGGCGAGGGCAAAAATTGAACCTCAAAAACGAGTGCGGCAGGCGCAATAGGACGCCGCTTCAAACTCCTGTCATTTGCATGAACACCGTCGTTGTTACCCCTCACTCGGTGATACCGGGTAGCCGTCAGGCTGTTTTGTTCGGCAAAATGAGCGCCAGACTAGCCGACGGTGTCGCTACCCTCCCCCGCAGGGGGAAAGGGGAAAACGATAAAAGCCTGCTGGGGTACTGACCATCTGTTGGATATTTGTGTGTAATACCGGATTCAAAAAGATAATCACCCAAACCAGAGATTTTCAGAGGCTATCTTTTTGAATCCTAGAGCACTCCCTTCGGTCGGGTTAGTTCGCCGCCGTTCGGCGACGAACTAACCGAATCTGGTATAAACTGCAGGAGAGGCCAGGAGGGTACTATGCAAGAGAATTCCGAAAGCAAGACCTGGGTCGAGGAAATTCAGGTGCAGGGTAGCGAGCTGGTCAACAAAGTACAGGAGCTGTTGCGCGACGCTACCGCCACGCGTGTAACTATCTGCAAGCCCAGCGGCGAAGAGTTGATTTCGCTACCGCTCACGGTGGGTGTGTTGGTGGGGGGCTTGCTCACCCTGGCGGCCCCGCGGCTGGCGGCCATTGGGGCCATTGGGGGGCTGATTGCCCAGTTCAAGCTCAAGGTAGAGCGCCACAGCGATGGACAGGTAGAGGTGCGAACCCTCGAGGAAGAGTCCAAGACCGACTTCCCCGACCAGCCCGCTTGAGTACATTCCGGTTGTACGAATTTTGGAATTTGGCCGGTATCCCTCGAGGTATTCAGGTAATCCGCTGCGGTAAAAGCTCGTCCAGGCTTACCTCCTCGACCGTCCAGCTAACCTCCACTACCTCGTAATCGGCCTGGGCCGCGATAAAGTCGGCGGCCTCGCGCAGTATGGTCTCGACCCAAACCCCGTCGTAGCCGATCAGGCTGAAACCCACCACCTCCCAGTCGTGGTCGTCCTGTCCGGCCAGCCGCGCCGCCGAAACCGGGAAGCGCGAGCGCAAACGCTCAATGGTCGGCTTGACCAGGGCCCGTTTTTCCTTGAGGCTTTTCACCCAGGGCATCTCGAGGCGTGCGGTATAGAGGCCCAGGTAGGCTTTCATACCTAGATTGTGCCACATCCTGTAAAGGACATCTGATCAACTCAAAGTATCTGGTACTGCATCAACTTTTGTCGTATCCACAACTTTCGGGGAGACCCAAAGTGGGTGTGGGTGGTCGGGCATAGGTTGCGGTTTTCAAACGCCTGTCCCCTAACCCCTGTCCCCTGCTTATCGGTTCCCTTGTGGTGCATCGTGTTCAGGCAAAGATGAAAGATGGTATTACTGAGGGGAAGGGGTGCTTACCTCGAGCCGCTCCATTCCACTATACACATTGAACGAGTCGCGCAAAAAACCGATCAGGGTCAGGTTGAACTCCCTGGCCAGCTCCACAGCGAGGCTGCTGGGGGCCGAAATGGCTGCCAGAATGGGGATGCCCGCAGCCAGGGTTTTCTGGGCAAGCTCGTAGCTAGCCCGCCCGCTGACCAGGACGATGTGCTCGGAGAGGGGCAGCCGGTTTTCCAGCAAGGCCCAGCCTAAAAGCTTGTCCAGGGCGTTATGGCGGCCCACATCTTCGCGCACGGCCAGTAGCTTTCCGCATTTGTCGAACAGCGCTGCTGCGTGCAGCCCCCCGGTTTGCTGAAAGAGCGCCTGCTGCTGGCTTAGTAGCCTGGGCAACTCGACTATCATCTGGCTCGAGACCCGGAAGCCCGGCTCCAGGGGCCCGTAGCGCAAGCGCAGGTTTTCCAGCCCCGCCCTGCCGCAGACCCCACAGGCCGAGGTGGTGTAAAAGTGGCGCTCGAGGGGGGCCAGGTTCGGTAGCGTTGCCGACCCTAGCTCGACGTTCACAATGTTGTACTGCTGGGGTTCGCCCGGGTTGGTGCAGTAGGCCATGCGGCGGATTTCGCTGCGGCTGGCAATCACGCCCTCGGCAAACAGGAATCCGGCGGCCAGTTCAAAGTCGTGGCCCGGCGTTCGCATGGTTACGGCCAGGGTGCATCTTTCACCCATGCCCGACTGCAGGCGGATTTCCAGCGGCTCCTCGGTGACAAGGTGGTCGGGCTGGTCATAGGCCCGCCCGCCCTCAATCCGGAGCATCCGGGTGGGGGTCTTGGCGCTCCGACGGTGGTTGGGTTTGGAGATAGACATAAGCCTCTTTGTAGGCGGGAATTTTGGCTTGCCTCGAGCGCAGATTTGGGTCGAGCAACACGTTGCCCTCCGGCCAGTGTACCTGCACGCTGCCGGGAAATACATCGGCAGGGAAAACGGTGGCGGGCAGTGTGCCAAAAGCATTGTGCAGCCAGATGCGCTGGCCACTTTTCAGACCGCGCTTTTCCAGGTCAACGGGGTTCATCAGCACGGCATCGCGGGGAGCGCCGTTGATGGGGTCGGTGGGTTCGTGCACCATGCTGTTGAACTGCTTGCCGCGCCGGGTCACCAGGCGAAATGCCCCTTCTGGAACCGGGGTGTCCGGCAGTTTGACCGGCCTGAACCGGGCCCGCCCGTCTGGGGTAGGGCAGACGCCGTCCGGGCACAGGTGGGGGCCCCCGTACTGGAAGGCATCGCCTTTTTGGCGAAGGTGCTGGATGCCGTCGTATAGCGGAACAACCCGGGCAATTTCGGCCCGCACGGCAGCGGTGTCGGCGAAGCGCACTTTCTCCGCGAGCTCGGGCTTGCACATCCGGGCCACAATCTCCTGGAACACCTGCCCCTCCCAGCGGGCCTCGCCGATGCGCGGGCCGGGGATTTCCGGGCTATAGATAACCCGTCGCTCGGTGCTGGTCTGGGTGCAGCCGCCGGTAATCTCGTAGCGGGTCTGAGCGGGGAGCAGTATCACCTCCTCGGCGGGTTCGACCAGCATCTGCGAGGAGAGCACGATGTCCTGGTGCACGCGCAAGGGCACCCGGGCCAGGCGGGCCTCGGCCTGGGCGGGGTTGGGCAGGGTTTCCAGGAAGTTGCCCCCCACGCTCCACAAGACCTCGAGG
>CALFDH010000207.1 GCA_937950405.1 uncultured Meiothermus sp. | reverse complement strand
CGCTTCAACCCCTCACCCGGCGACAGCGGTGACCGCCAAGATTGTTCTATTGGGTATAAGGAGCACCAAACCAGCCGGCGCTATCGCCACCCTCTCCCGCAAGGGGAGAGGGAAAGGGGAAAACGATAAAAGCCTTAGTGAGGGGCGCGTTTAGCGCCGCTCACGCGCAGAGTTAGTATAAGTACGGCGTCGTAAAAGTGCCTGTAAACTGTCACAAGCCTCTGACCTACTGCTCAAGGTTTTGACCACGAAACGCAGGCACGTGACGCCAGAACGGTCAATTAGATGCGCAGCAAAGCGCCCTTTGTTTTACCGAACCGAGAAGGGATTAAAGTTGGTGTTACGGTCGTAGTAGTCCTCCTGCTCGGCCCGCTTCAGGAAGCCCACCACCGTGTAGGTTAGTGGTGTGAACAGCACCTCGATGCCTACCTTAAAAACGTAGTTGGATACGAACACTGTCCAGAGCAGGCTGTCATCCCAGACACCATAAAAGGCAATCAGCAGAAAGAGGGCGGTGTCCAGCCCTTGCCCCACCAGCGTGGATCCAATGGTACGCAGAGCCAGCCAGCGCCCGTTGGTAGCCACCTTGAGCCTGGCCAGGATGTAGCTGTTGACGAACTCACCCACAAAATAAGCCACCAGGCTGGCCAGCACGATGCGCGGCACCATACCCAGAATGGCCGCGAAAGCCTCGGCAGACTTCTGGCTAAACTCGTCGGTGGGGGCGGGAAGGGTATTGACCAGGCCCAGGGTGAGGGTGGATAGCAGCAGCAAGAAGAACCCTGCCCAGATCACCCGGCGGCTTTTTTTGTAGCCGTATACCTCGGTAAGCACGTCGCCAAAAATGTAGGCCAGCGGGAACAACAAAGTGCCGCCGTCGAAGGTGAAAGGGCCCAGAAGCACCACTTTGGTCGAGGCGATGTTGGAGACAATCAGCACCACTACAAATAGAGCGGTGATGAGGTCAAGGTAACGGTAGGTTTTCATGTTGCTCGGGGGAGTGTTTGACCTGGCTCGAGGGACTTGGTTCGCACCCGTTTTGTCGAAAGTCTCGGGTCGCATCGAAGATCGAAGAGGCTGATACTTGCGCTACGGACCTTTAGCTATAAGAGAGGGTTGTGGGATACGAATGATCCGTCAGATAATCCGCATAAACCTTTCCCTGCAGCTTCAGGCTTGCGATGTGATAAAGGGCAGATTGCGGTCAAACTGGCCGCGGTCGAGGCCATAGCCGTAGACGAAGGCATCCTCGATTTCGAAGCCCAGGTAGTGAATGGGCACTTCAATTTTGCGCCTCGAGGGTTTGGAAAGCAGCGCAGCAATTTTGAGCGAGGCAGGCTGGCGGGCTTCCAGCATTCGCAGCAGGTAGTTGATGGTGATGCCGGTGTCCACAATATCCTCAACGATAATCACCTGCCGCCCCGCGATGGGCATCCGCAAATCCTTCAAGAGCTCCACCTCGCCGCTGGTTTTCTGGGCGTTGCCGTAGGATGAAACCGCCAGAAAGTCCATGGTAACGGGCATGTCTATAGCCCGTACCAGATCGGCCATGAAGATAAAAGCCCCGTTCAGCACACAGACCAGATGGGGCTCCTGCCCCGCGTAATCACGTTTTATCTGTGCGCCCAGCTCGCGAATACGGGCGGCGATTTGGGCCTCGCTGAGTTGTACTTTGCCGTTTCCGGGTTGAAAGACGCTCACTGCTCGATTCTACGGTACTCTTTTGGGCTCGTACATTGGCCGGGGGGGATTGGGCTGTTTTGGACTTGGACGCACTCCGACCAGAACTGTCCTTGCGTTTACCGGGGGGCGTGGCTCGACTGGAGAGCGCAGCAGGCTTCTGGCGCTGGGCCTGGGCAGGCTTGCGCAACCTGGGTAGTCCAGCGTTGGTGTAGAGCAGCTTGATTTCCTCCTGGGTAAGGTAGCGCCACTGGCCGACCTCGAGTTCGCCGAGTTCAATGGGCCCCACGGCCAGCCGCACCAGCCGCTCTACCGGGTGCCCCACCTTACCCAACATACGCCGCACTTCGCGTTTGCGCCCTTCGGCCATGGTGAGCTTGATGCCATCCTTGACCGGCTGGGCAGCGAGGGCTTTGGCCAGCCCATCCCCCAGCTCTACGCCCTGCGTAAGTTGTTGGCAGGCTGCTTTGCTCACCCTGCCGCCCTTGCACCAGGCCCGGTAGAGCCTGGGCACCTGATTACTGGGATGAGTCAGGAGCTGGGTAAGTTGGCCGTCGTTGGTGAGTAGCAGCAAGCCTTCGGTGTCTTTGTCGAGCCGCCCCACCGAGTGCAGGCCCGGGTGCTTGGGTACCAGCTCGTAGACGCGTTTTTCGGCGTGTTGGTCTTCGTGGGTGGTGGTGTAGCCCTTGGGTTTGTGCAGCGCAATGACCACCTTTTTTTGAGGCAGCCGCACCCGCTCTCCATCCAGCCGCACGATGTCGCCGGTCTGCACTATTGCTCCAATTTCTGCAACCTGATTGTTGATGGATACGCGTCCAGCCCGAATCAGGTCTTCCGCTTTGCGGCGGCTGGCAATGCCTGCGCGGGCAAGGAACTGCTGAAGGCGCATAACTCCTATACTAACGCAAGAGTTCTTGAGTGCAGGAGCAGGGGCCAAACCCGCTTCTTGCATGGGTAGACGGCAAAAGTGGTCTTTTTCAATCCCCGAGTACACCCCTCCCTCGAGGTCGGCGCAACAAGCATCAGCCAGGGGCTGCTTCCTCTAAAGAGGGGACTTCTTCTGAAACCGGGGCCTGCGCTTTTCCTGAAGCGAGGCCAGCCCCTCTTTGGCATCGGGGCCTAAAAAGCCCATAAACTCCAGCGCCAGCGAGGTATCGAAGTTAGGCCCCATCATGCGCAGCCAGTTGTTGAGGGCATACTTGGTCAAGCGAATGGCGGTGGGGGAGCCCTGGGTGAGCCGCTGGGCAATCTGGAGCGCTTCGCCATAAACTGCGCCATCCTCTACGCACCGGGACACCAGCCCAATGCGCTCGGCTTCCTCTCCTGAGAGGGGCTCGTTGAGCAAAAGGTAATACTTGGCCTTGCTGAGCCCACACAGCAAAGGCCAGACCATCACCGAATGGTCGCCTGCGGCCACTCCGAGCCGCACATGTCCATCAAGGATGCGGGCGCTTTTGCCCGCCACACTGATGTCGGCCAGCAGCGCCACGGCCAGCCCGGCCCCCACCGCAGGGCCTTCAATGGCCGCCACAATCGGTTTCGAGCAGTTCACCACCCCGTATACCAGGTCGCGGGCTTCCTTCCAGACCCGCAGCAGGGCTTCGTAGTCGCGGATCATCTCCCCGATCATCTCGAAGTCGCCGCCGCTGCTAAAGGCCCCGCCCTCGCCCCGCACCAGCACCGCGCCGATATGTTCATCGGCGTCTATATCCCGCCAGACATAGGCCAGCTCGCGGTGCATCTGGCTGTCGGCGGCATTCAGGCGGCCCGGATTGGAAAGGATGACCTCCTGCACCCCTTCACTGGGCTGGTCAAACTTCAAACGCTGGTAACGCTGTTGCCAGTTCATGCCCGCAGTTTACGCAATTGGCGGGGAGCCGAAAGCAGAACGTCGGCGCTTTCGGCCTTTGGCTTTGGGTACCTTAACGAGCCTACCCCATTCGCGGGTTTCTTTGTAGAATCCGCTGGCATGGCCCTATTTGCCGTGAACAAGCCCTTGGGCCGTACCTCGCACGACGTGGTAGACATGGCCCGTAAACTGCTGGGCACACGCCGGGTGGGCCACACCGGCACCCTCGACCCATTGGCCACCGGGGTCTTGATCCTGGCCTCGGATGTTTCGACCAAACTGGTGCCATTCTTGTCTGCGGAAGAAAAAGAATACCTGGCCTGGGTTTCCTTTGGGGCGACCACCGAGACCCTGGATGCAGAGGGGCCGGTTGTAGAAGTAACGCCACGACGCCCCTCCCAGCGCGAGATTGAAGCGGCTCTGCCTGCATTTTTGACCATGATGGAGCAGACGCCCCCGGCTTATTCGGCGGTGAAGGTGGGGGGGGTCAAGGCTTACGAGGCCGCGCGTAAGGGACAGGCGCTAAAGCTCGAGGCCCGCCCGGTCAGATATCACGAGGTGACCCTGCTGGCTTACGATCCGGCCCCCATCGCCTACCGCATTGCCCACTCGGCAGCAGGCTGGCTGCTATCGGAACGGGGCCGCCAGGTGGAGTTACCCAGGCCCCTGGGCGACTACCCGACGGCGGTGATTCGTTTGGTGGTGGGGCCCGGCACCTATGTGCGCTCGTTTGCTCGAGACCTGGGCGAACAACTGGGCAGTAATGCCTTCCTCTCGGGCTTGGTACGCACCCGGGTGGGCAAGATTGGCCTCGAGCGGGCTCAGGAAATCGAACACCTGGATGTCAAAAAAACCCTGGACGAGCTCGAGGCCCTCTCCTGTCCTAGCGTCGAACTCTCCCACACCGAGGCCAAGCGGGTGATGGAGGGTGTACCGCTGCCTATTCCGGCCAGGGGGCTGGTGGCCCTGGTCGGCCCCAGGCGCCGCCTGGTGGCCATGGCCGAAGGGGACGGCTTCAAGCTGCGCATCAAGCGGGTGTTCAAGGAGTAGGTATCCAGTATCGGCCCTTGGCCGCTTTCACTCCACCTCGAAGGTCGCCTTGATGATGGGCTGGGACAAGACCACCGAGGTGCGGGTGCTGCCGTAGAAGCCAAGCTGCTGGATGAGTTCTTGCAGGTGCTCCACGGATGGTGTCATGACCTTGGCCACAAAAGACGATTCGCCGGTCACAAAATAGCATTCGCGCACCGCAGGGGTAGCACGGGCAAACTCGAGCATCTGCTGGTAGCGGCCCGGCGGGGTAGCCACCTCGATCAGGGCGGTGATGGTGTACCCCAGTGCGCCTGGGTTGATCCGCGCTCCATAGCCCGCAATAATGCCGGCATCTTCCAGACGGCGCACCCGCTCGGTGACGGCAGGGGTCGAGAGCCCCACCCGTCGGCCCAGCTCCCGGTAGGAGAGCCGACCGTCCTTTTGCAATTCGTTCAGGATGGCGATGTTGGCCTTATCAAGCAGTTTGGAAGCCACTCTTGTCATTATGCCTTAAGTTTGTAAAGCACAAAACCTTTTTGTCTGTAAGAAATCGCTTTTACATGCCCCAAAAAGCCTCTATTCTTGGGGAAAAACAGGAGGTAGCTATGGTGATTGGTGTGCCCAAGGAGATCAAGACCCTCGAGAACCGTGTGGCCCTCACGCCAGGAGGTGTAACCAGCCTGGTACGCCGGGGGCACAAGGTGCGGGTGCAGCAGGGGGCCGGGGTGGGCTCCGGTATATCCGATGCCGAGTATCAAAAGGCTGGGGCCGAAATTGTGAGCGCTTCGGAGGCCTGGGCCGCCGATCTGGTGGTCAAGGTCAAGGAACCCATAGCCGAAGAGTATAAGTACCTGCGCAAGGGGCTCATTCTCTTCACCTATTTGCACCTGGCCGCTGATGAGGCGCTTACTCGGGCTTTGCTCGAGGGGGGAACTACCGGCATCGCCTACGAAACGGTGCAGCTCGAGGATGGCTCCCTGCCCTTGCTGCTGCCCATGAGCGAGGTGGCCGGGCGCATGGCCCCGCAGGTGGGCGCCGCCGCCCTGGAGAAACCCCACGGGGGGCGTGGGGTGCTTTTGGGGGGGGTGCCGGGGGTGGCGCCTGCTAGCGTGGTGATTATTGGGGGGGGTATTGTGGGCACCAATGCCGCCAAAATTGCCCTGGGCATGGGCGCTCAGGTGACCATCCTGGATGTGAGCAAAGCCCGGATGCAGTACCTGGACGATGTGTTTGGGGGGCGGGTCATTACCCTTTCTTCCACCGAAGCCAATATCGCCGCCTCCATCCGGCATGCCGACCTGTTGATTGGGGCGGTGTTGATTCCCGGGGCCAAGGCCCCCAAGCTGGTTACCCGCGAGATGCTTTCCACCATGAAAGAAGCCTCGGTGATAGTGGACGTGGCGGTAGACCAGGGCGGTTGTGTGGAGACCATTCACCCCACCACCCACGCCGACCCCACCTATGTGGTGGACGGGGTGGTGCACTATGGCGTGGCCAACATGCCTGGGGCGGTGCCGCGCACCTCTACTTTTGCCCTCACCAACCAGACCCTGCCCTACCTGCTCAAACTGGCCGAGAAGGGGCTGGATGCCCTCCATGACGACCCCGCCCTGATGCTGGGCCTCAATACCCACCAGGGCAAGCTGACCTGCCTGGGGGTAGCGGAAGCCTTCGGGTTGCCCTACACCGAGCCCAGGGCAGCTCTATAGAGCGCTCTTCACAAAATCGGGTCATCCGGGACTGAGAAATTTTTGTACTGGGCAGAACAGTGGCCGCCGGGAAACTCGAGACCCAAGCGCCCTTGGACGGGGTCCAACCCACGCTTGGGTGCGTAACACGCGTATGCCAGGGAATGGCTCAGGCCATAGCCACAACGTGGCTAACCTGGCCCAGTTGCAACGCAGACAAGGATGCCCCACCCCGGTCAGGCATGCCTGCAGGTCCCTTCTCGTTTTCCTGGGCGGCCAGGTCTGTGAAGAGCGTGATAGCTGTTCTGGAGCGTGTTTTGTACTTACGCTTCTGGGCACGGGGGCCCTTTATTTACCAAACTCTGCGCGAGAGCGGCGCTAAACGCGCCCCTCCCTTGCCGCACCAGGGGGCGCGTCCGAGGGACTTTTACATCGCTTTTGGTTCACTTTTGAGCAGATTCGGTTATTAAACGCGCCCCTGTACCTGCCCCAACCCGGGACATCACGGGCGCTTGCTGTACCCTAAGGGGGAAGCCTATGCGCTGGCAAGGGTGGTTTCTGGTGTGGGTGCTGGCGGGCCCGAGCCCGCCTGTCCTGGCGCAGGGTGTACCCTGGCCGCCCGGCGAACGGCTGGTTTACAACGTAACCTGGCAGGGGCTCGGGGTAGGCCGGCTCTACCTCAGCGCAGATCCCATTGAGGGGGGCTGGCGCTTTCGCCTGAAACTCGAGACCACCGGACTCGCGCAGGCGATAGGCTATGGCCTCGAGTCGGAGAGCCAGGTTGGTTACGACCTCTTTACAGACCGGTTCTGGCAAATCCTGACCGAGCCCCTCAAGGGCACTACCCGACTCTATTTCGAGCGCCAGGAGAACTACGGCTCCAGGGCCAGGGTGGTCTATCCTGACGGCAAGCAGTCAGGCTGGACTAGCGCCAGTGAAGAGGTGATGGATCAGGTCTCGCTCATCTACTATCTGCGGGTTCGCCCCGAAACCCGCCTGATTCGTGCGGTGGACTACCCCAAACTGACCGAGGGCCGACTGGAGGTTCTACCCGGCAGCAATGGCCTGGTGGGCTACCGTTTTGCCCGCGAAGACCTGCTGGTGGAGGTCTGGTATCGCCAGGATGCCCGCCGTACCCCGGTTCGCATCATCTTTGGACGCGACTTTGGCCGACTGGAGGCTACCCTGGTCGAAAACTCCAACGTGCGCTAGGCCCGCACAAGGCTCTCATCCGGCGCTTTGTGAATGCTTGGAAACTGGGTTGTGGTGCGTTATAGTTGCGCCATAGGTATTCAACCAACCCCAGTGCAATAACGGTAAGTCCAGGGCGATGTGTGGGGTTGAACCAATCTGGAGGCTTATCTTGAAAGGGAACATAACCGTAACCGAGAGTGCGCTGGCGGCCATCCTGGGTCTGGCCGCGCACGAAGTACCGGGGGTGATTGGGATGAGCCCTGCCGGTATCCGCGAATCCATTAGCCGTATCCTGGGCCGGAGCGAGGCCAGCGAAGGGGTGGTGGTCAAGCCCGACCCGAACGCTCCCGGCCAATACCAGGCCGACCTGTATGTGGTGGTGGCTTTTGGTGCGCGCATCCCGACGGTGGTGGATAGCATTGGGGAGCGGGTGCACTGGGCTGCCAAAAGCCTGGCGGGAGTAGAGCTTTCTACCGTGCGGATTCACGTGGTGGGGGTGAGCCGTGGCTGAGGCTCTTTTGCCTGCTGAACTTGCCAGGGCCTTCCGCTATGCAACCGATTGGTTTGCGGTCTATGTCGAGGAGACCAACGCCCTGAACGTGTACCCGGTGCCGGACGGCGACACCGGTACCAACATGCACCTTACGCTGCAATCGGTACGGCGGGAGCTGGATCTGGCCGACACCAGCAAGATGAGCGATGTGGCGCGGGCCATCAGCTATGGCTCGCTGCTGGGTGCGCGGGGAAACTCAGGGGTGATTACCTCGCAAATCCTCAAAGGTTTTGCCGAGACCATCAAAGAAGCCAGTGCGGTTTCGCCCGAGCTGCTGGCCAGGGCCCTCGAGGAGGGCTCCCGCATGGGCTACAAGGCGGTGATGAAGCCCGTAGAGGGCACCATCCTGACGGTCTCGCGGGGGGTGGCCGAGGGTGCGCGGCAGGCAGTGGAGGAAGGCGCTACGAGCCTCGAGGCGGTTCTCCAGGGGGCTTTGCGGCGTGGCCGCGAGGCCTCCGACCGTACCCCCGAGCTGCTGCCGGTGCTCAAGCAGGCCGGGGTGGTGGACGCGGGGGGCGTGGGTTTGTTGCGTTTTGTGGAGGGCCTCGAGGGCTACCTCAGGGGCCTGCCCTTGCCCGAACCGCCCAAAATCGAGAAGTATGCCCAGACCGCCTTCGAGGAGGAGGAGTTCGGCTACTGCACCGAGTTTCTAATGGAAGGGGTGGCCGAGCCGGTGGAGAAAATCCGCGAGGCGGTGTCGTCCTTTGGCGACTCCTTGTTGGTGGTCGGGGCCGAGGGCTACGTCAAGGGCCACATCCACACCAACGACCCCGACGGCCTGCTGGCCAGCGTGGCCCGCTACGGCAAGATGGTGCGTACCAAGGTCGAGGACATGTCGCAACAGCACACCGAGATTCTCTCCATGGCCGGGGCTGCCGACGAGGCCCCCCCGCCTACGGGCCTGGTGGTGGTGGCCAACGGCTGGGGACTGGTCAAGGCTTTCCGGGGCTTCGGGGCCCGCATTGTGGCTGGCGGCCAGACCGCCAACCCCAGCGTGCAGGACATCCTGGATGCCATCAAGAGCCTCCCCAACCCCGAGGTGATTGTGCTGCCCAACAACAGCAACGTGATTATGTCGGCCCAACAGGCGGCAGGCCTGGCCGAGGGCAAGACCGTACACGTGATCCCGACCCGCACCATGGGCCAGGGGCTGGCTGCCAGCGTGCTCTACCAGGCCGAGCTGCCCTCGAGCGAACTCCTGCCCGAGATGGAAGAAGCCTCCAGGAGAGCGGTCACCCTGGAGGTTACCCGGGCCAGCCGCAGCGTGGAGATTGGCGGAGTGAGCGTAACCGAGGGCCAGCCCATCGGCCTGCGCGACGACAAACTGGCCCTGGCCGCTAACACCCCCGAGGAGGCCCTGTTCAACATGATTCAACTGGCCTCCCAGGAAGGCGACTACGAAATACTCACCATTTTCCATGGCCCCACCGCCACAAAAGACACCCTGGACACCCTGGCGGCCCGTATTGCCCAGGCCATGCCCGACCTCAGCCTTGAGATTCACCCTGGCGGCCCAGACCTCTACGATTACCTTGCTGTGCTGGAATAACTCGAGCCCCATAACCCGAACCAGGTTGGTTGTTCAAATCCGACACCGCGTATCGGCCTAGCGTTACTTTTCTACGCTATGGGCGTAATGCAAGTCTTTGTTTATTTTCCACATAAAGCTCGTCCTGAACGGAATAAATTTGGTATACCAGTTCATTAACTATGTCAGGGAGCCGTCATGGCTGAGATGAGAAATCTCAAGAAACCCTTTAGGTTGGACTCATAAAGTGAAACTGCGAGAAAATCCCGTCTGGAAAACAAAAGCAAAAAGAAATTGGTCTGGTTCCAATCAAACCGCCCAAATAAATGAGAGGCGTGACGCCGATTTCTAAGGGAACCTGAGAACTGCCCTCCTACCCTCGAGGAGGTATGGAACGATTATTCCGCCTCCGCATTCCGGGTCTGATCCTGCTATTGGCAGTGTTGGGATTGGGCTGGGCCCAGGCCCCCCGGGTGATGACCCTCAAGGCCACGGCCTACACCTCCTCGGTGCGGGAGACCGACAGCACCCCCTTCATCACCGCTACCGGGGCCCGCACCCGCATCGGCATCATTGCGGTGAGCCGTGATATGCTGCGTGAGCTACCCTACGGCTCTAAGGTGATGCTCGAGGACCTGGGCACCCCGGCAGGGGTGGGCAAAGGGCGCTTCAACTACCTCTTCAAAGACCGGGTTTTTGTCGTAGAGGACACTATGCACCCCCGTAAGCGAGAGCGGCTGGATGTGTGGTTGCCGGACCGCAGCACCGCCATCCGCTTTGGCGTGCGCAATGTTCGGGTGACCGTGATCCAGCGAGGGCGGGGGTAGAGTAGTCTAGGGTCAAGGAGCCAGAGTCCAGGGCCAAGAATCACTGGGCTCGTGACTCTAGCGGCTCCTATGCGATGTGTGGGGTCGTAGTATACCAGGGTACAATGCGCAAAAAGCGAAGTCCGCTCGAGAGGCTGTTAGGATTTCACCAACGCAGCATGGCGTAGTGCAGGCCCTTGACCCTTGACCCTTGACCCTATGCGCTTTGTCTGGTTTCTCGCCCTGCGTCAACTCCGCTACCGCCGCACCCAGAGCCTCATTACCCTCCTGGGGGTTGCGGTTGGGATTATGGTGCTCACCACCGCCCTTTCGCTCACTAACGGCTTTATCAAGGGGCTGGTCGAGGCCACCCTCAAGGCAGTGCCCCACCTCTACTTGCAGAGCCTGAACCTCGAGGATAGCCCGGTTCCACCGTCCCACCCGGAGGTAATCGGCCAGGCGCCGGTCTTGCTAACCAAGGCCCTGCTGACCCGCCGGGCCGAGGCAGGCCGAGGGGCCGGGGCCGACTTCGCCACCCTGATTGGGCTGGGGGCGGGCGGGCAGGCGGTTTACCCCGACCTTGACCTGTCCCGGCTCAAAGACGGCGGCATCGTTCTGGGCAGTGCGCTGGCCCGCAGCCTGGGCGCCTATCCGGGCGACAGGCTGTTTCTGGTCTCGATCAACCAGAAGCGGATTCAGCTCGAGGTGGTGAGCACTTTCCAGACCGGCAACTACCTGCTCGACGCCGGATTTGCCTTCACCACCCTGGCCGATACCCGCGAACTGATGGAGCAGCCCACCGCGC
>CALFDH010000206.1 GCA_937950405.1 uncultured Meiothermus sp. | reverse complement strand
TTTTCGTAGTAAATCAAGTCTTTTTTGCAAACCCCCTCGATGTTGGCATCCTCAAAGACCTTGGCCAGTTCGTAGCCGCCAGATACGAAGCGCAGCCAGCGGTTTTCCCTTGCGTTGTAATTGGGAATGTAAAAAGCCCCGGTTTGCGCGTTGTAAAAGCCCACATCGGAATCCTGGGCGTCGGCCCACAAACCCTGCAATTCGCGGTAGGGCGGGTCTTGACCCAGTTGAAAACCCTCGGGCTGGGCAGGCGGTGGTAGCTCTAACATGGGATCGAGTTGCAAGAGCTTGAGGCTCAAGGAAAAGGGCCCCTGGAGCTCCAACTTCAGGGTGACTTCCTTGATCAGGGTTTCGTAGTACTCGAGGCTGGCATTAAACACCAGGGGGTTGTTGGGCAGGGTGCGTTTGCCGGGACTGGTGCAGTTAACGATGGTCAGGGTGCGCTGACTGGGCCTCAGGACAAGCCGGTTATCCTGAACGGTCGCGGTTCCTACCGAGTCGTCGAGGTAGCTGACGCGGGCGCAGCTCGAGCTCACCCCCTGGGTGTAGTGCTGCAAGGCATAGCGCCCATCGGCATGCAAAATCAGCTTGACCGAAAAACCGCTGCCAAGACGGAACCGCTCGCCCGTCACGGTGTTGGTGTAGTCGTCGGCAGAGCTCACCGTTTGTTGCCAGACGCCCACCAGCAGGGCGGGGAAACCCTGGTTCTGTGCCCGAGTCGGGCTGGGGTTTCCAGCTAAAATCAAACATCCCAGCATGACTAGAGCGGTTTTAGGTGTGCCCACATGCCCTCCTTTCTTTACCGCCGCTGGTAGGTGTACCAGGGGTTGGCCTCATAGCAGACGGCAAAACCCCAGAAATGCGTGGGGTACTGGCAGCCCAGCATGAAGCTCTCCCCGCCCTGGGGCAGGGTGTAGCTCCAGCGGTGGTAGCGGGTGAGGGGCTGCAAGGTATAGGTTTGCACCCCGTCTTCGGCTCCGCACTCGCGGATTCGAACAATCAGCCGGGCCTCGCTGGCCGCCAGGCGCACATCCCCCTGGTAGGTGTCGCTGCCGCGCTGGTCGGTGACTTTGAACAGGGCCTGGCCCTTCTCGTAGTAGATCAGATCTTTCTTGCAGACCCCCTCGAGGTTCACCCGCACATAGGCCATGCCCAGCTCGTAGCCCTCCGTCGAGAAGCGCACAAAGCGGTTCTCCCCGCAGCAGTCGGGAAACTGGTAGGCCCCGGTCTGGGGGTTGTAGAAGTTGGTCTCGTAGCGGCCCCACAGCCCCAGGATTTCGTCGTAGGGGCCTTCCTGTCCTAACTCAAAACCAGCGGGCTGGGGCGGTTGGGGCAGGTTGGCGGGCGGCGTGCGGTTCAGCAGCTTGAAGCGAAGCGGATACGGCCCGCCAGAGAGCTCCATCAGCAAGGTGGTATCCAAAAAGGTGGGGTATTCGCTCACCGAAGCCTCGAACACCACCGGGTCGAGCCGCTGGTTGAAGGAGCCCGACTGGGCGCAGTTCCGCACGTCGAGCCTGCGCTCGCGGGGCCGCAGGGTGAGCCGGTTGTTGCCCCACTCGGCCTGCCCCACCATCTGGTCGAAGAAGCTCACGAAGCTACAGTTGGGCGCAACCCCCTGGGAGTAGTGGGCAAAGTAGAACTCGCCATTGGGCTTCACCTTGAGCTGGGCCGAGTAGCCCCCGGTCATGGTGAACTCGTAGCCGGTGAGGGGGTTGCGAAACTCCCCGCTGCTGGCCAGGGTGTCCTGCCAGATCCCCGAGAGCTCAGCGGGGAAACTGCCAGCGGGGTTGGTAGGATTAGTAGGATTAGTAGGATTAGTTGGGTTGACCCCTCCGCCTCCCCCACATGCAGCCAACAACAGCAACATTGCAGACGCAAAAAGAATTCTGTACATCCCTTACCTCCTGAAAAAAGCAGTCAAAACCAGAAAGAAGTAAGCACTGCTACTGCGGCACCTCCACCCTTGACTCTTCCATCTCCTGTTGCAAAAACGCCGCCAGGGCGCTGGGTTCGGCGAAGTAATGGCGCTCCTCGCCCTGGCTCACCGAGGCCCGCCAGACCTCCCCTTCGGGGGTGGGTTCGTACCAGATGCGAACCACATAGACTTGGGTGCTATTGGGAGCCACGGTTTCCGCCTTTAGCGCAGCTCGAGGCCGGTCGGGGTGAACTTCAGCCGGTCGGGGCGCACCCCCAGGGCGCTCTCGAGGGCGACTCCCGCAATTTCGCGGTAAGTCTCGAGCAGCTTCGGGTCGTTTTCCTGCACCGCCAGCGTGTAGCCCAGGAGCGGCAGGGTAGCCATCAGCACAAAGGCCTCGTACATGCGCTGGCGCTCACTGTCGGAAAGCCGCCGGAAAGCCTCGGAGGCTCCAAAGACTGCGTCGGTGTTGGCCTGGAGGTTCAGGAGGGCCGCCTCGGTGGGTTCCTCGCCGTAGTGAACCAGGTAGCAGACCCCCACCAGGTACGCGAAGGCCATAGCCACGTTGTTGGGGCGGCCCAACCGCCGGGCCTCGGCCTCGAAGCCCTTGAAGCCCTCGGTAAAGGCCGCCGTCAGTTCCTGCACTTCGGCGGGCTTGTTGCTCAGGCTGCGGACAAACGGGTTCAGCAACAGCCGCTGGGCTCCGGGCTTGAAGGTGGTCTGGGGCCGGGTCTGGGCCTGGGTGCGGGCGGCGGCCTGGGCGCTGGGGTTGTTGCGGTTAGTGCGATTGATCTGGTTTAGCACAGACTGGGCTCGCTGTACCGCCGCAGCGTTCATCTGAACGGTCACGTAGGCCATGGCCTGGGAATAGCTCATGCTGCTGGGTGCGCCAAAGGTGGTGCCGGGGGCGACCCACTGGGCCAGGGCAGGGCTTTGGAGCAGGGCTGCCAGGGTGGCGAGGAAGGCAAGGGTTTTGCGGGCTAGACTCATGGAATCTCCTTTCAAGAGGGTGGGTGTCGGCCCTGAGGAGGCAGCTCGGAGCCTTGGTACGGGCATGGCCCGGCTGCTCAGGCCGCTCAAACGACACCCCGAGGCTTTACTTCTGCACCGTGATGGTGGCGCCGGCAATGGGCAGGCCATTCAGGGTGGGGCTGCCCTGGGCGCTCATGTTGGTCAGGTTGATCTGATAAGTCTTATTGACCGGGGTGGTGCTCTGACCGCCGCCGCAGGCTGCCAGGGCCAGGGCCAGCGCCAGGGCCAAGAAACCCACCCGCAGCGAGCGCATCCGCCACGCACCCAGGAGCATCATGGGCAGCAAGGTAAGCAGCGGGAGCGTGGGCAGGGTCGGGAGGCTCTGGGCCTTCAGCACCACCGGACGGGCCGCTAACAAGCTGGCGATATCGGCGGCCACCAGGAACTGGCTGTTGCCCGTACTGAGGGCCAGCGGGGTGGACGGGGTGAGGGTAAGGGTACCGTTGTCGGCGCTAAAGGTTCCGCTAGCGATGGGGGTTTCACCGCTGTCAATCTGGCCGTTGGCGTTGTCATCACGGATCAGCTTGACCGCCGTGAGGTCGAGGCTGTCGTTGCCGCTGCCACTGGCCTCCAGGGTGATGCTTTGCAACTGGGTGGCCTGCGAGGGATTGAGGGTGAAGGCCAGCATCAAGACATTGCTCTGGCCTTTGTTGCGGGTGGCATCGGTGGGGGCGTTGGCGGGCTTGGCTACGGTGATGGTCAAGCCTCCTGTGGGTGCGTTGTTGAAGTTAGCCGTGACGGACTTGGCTGCGTCCATCGTGACCGAGCAGGTACCCGTACCGCTACAGGCTCCACCCCAGCCAGCGAAGCTCGAGCCCGCATCAGCAACCGCGCTCAAGATCACGCTGGCCCCAGAGCTAAAGTTAGCGGTACAGGTCGCGCCACAGTTGATGCCTGCCGGGCTGCTGCTTACGGTTCCGCCCCCCGTTCCACCCTTACTCACAGTAAGCGCGAAGGTGGCAGCCGGAGCCTGCGTATAGTTCACGCTGGCAGTGGCACTGCCGGTGGTCACGGTGACGTTCTGGCTGGCCGGGCTGGGGTTGTAGGTAGTGCCGCTCACCACCATACTGGGAGCCGTGACGGTGTAAATGCCGGTCATCACATCGGACAGCGACTGGCCGGTGCCGGTCAGGATGGTCCGCTGCTGGTTGAAGCCACCCGGGCCGGTGATGGTGAGGGTGGCGCTGTTGCCGCTGGGCAGGCCCGACACTTGTAGATTGAGGGTGCCGAAGCTTTGAGCGGTGTTGAAGGTAGCAGTCACGGTTTGGGCGGCGTTCATGGTGACGGTGCAAGTGCCCGTACCCGTGCAGGCCCCACTCCAACCAGCAAAGGTTGAGCCGCTGGCCGCTGCTGCACTCAGGGTAACGGAGACCCCGGCGTTGAACGCAGCAGAACAGGTAGCGCCACAGTTGATGCCCGCAAGATTGCTGGTGACGGTACCACTCCCACTGCCAGCTTTGTTGACGGTCAAGTTGAAGGTAGAGGCGGGCGCGGTGTTGAAGGTAGCGGTTACACTTTGAGCTGCGCTCATCGTTACCGTGCAGCTACCGGTACCGCTACAGCCGGCCCCGCTCCACCCGGCAAATACCGAGCCCGATGCAGGCGTGGCGGTCAGCGTGACCGTGGTGCCCTGGGTAAAGCTGGCCGAACAGGTATCCCCGCAGTTGATGCCCGCCGGACTACTCGTCACGGTGCCTGAGCCCATACCGTTTTTGTTGACCGTAAGGGCAAAGGTGGGGGCCGCCGAGGTGGTGAAGGTCTGAGTGGAACTATTGAAAGTTCCCGCATCGGTGACGAAGCGGTAACGCCAGAAATACGTGGTACTGGGGCTCAAGCCAGTCAGGTTGGTGCTAACGCTGGGGAAGTTAAGGGCTGTGTTGGGCACGTTGGCGGGAGGGGTGGATGAACCAAAGGCATTAGTGGTTCCATAATCCACATAGAGCTGACCACCCTTGAAATAGCTAAAAAGATTCACTCCTAATGTAGCCGTGGTTGCACCGATTCCACTGCTTTGGAGGTTCTGGAAGCCAGCCTGGTAAAACACTGTCACCGGCACAAAGGGTGTAGCAGTACCCCAGGTGGTGTTGGCTACCGCAGTCAGGCGGTGGCTGGTTGGACCACCCAATCCCAGCAATTGTCTGTTGTAGCGTACCGGTACGCGAATATCCACTTGCCAGCCTGGTGCAATCGTTGCATAGCCAAAAAACAGGCCCCCATTGGTTCCGGTTGACGGAGTCTGTGAGCAACCCCCTTGGAAACCCGGTGGGTTGTTTGTGAAATCGATTACCTGTGTGGGGGTTGTGAACTTAATGGCATAACACCGTACCGGATTGGTGCTATCAATGGCCAGCGTAGCGCCATCGGGAAGAAAAAAGTCGAAGCCGATTACATCGTTGGTACAGGGACTCACGTTGGAGCCTACCGCCCGCACATAGCCGACATCGCCGGTCTTGGGATAGGGCGCACTTGGGTCGGCGAAAAAACCCACGAAGTTTTGTGAGGCAATGGCCGCGAAGTTAGTGATGGGACAAATTTGTGAAACTGAAGCTAAGTTGCCATCTACATAGCCCGGGGCGGCCTGGGCATATGTGCCGTACAAACCCAGCAACAAAATACCCAAAGCTAGCATTCGCATCCCTTGCATGGCTTCCTCCTTGCGCTACCCTCTCGGGTGGTGCAACTAAGTTAGAACAGTCAGCATGACTGGAGGATGACTGAACAAAAAACAGACCCCCGCAGGGGTCTGTGCGTAGAACTGATACCAGATTCGGTTAGTTCGTTACCGAATGGTAACGAACTAACCCGACCGAAGGGAGTGCTCTAGGATTCAAAAAGATAGCCCCTGGGATTTTTGGTTTGGTGAAGTATCTTTTTGAATCCGGTATGAAAGCTTACTTGACTTTAGCCCGCTCGAGGCTCCGCAGCACCCCTGGGGAAAGCCGCGATAAGTCGTCGCTCAGCGCGTCTAGCTGGAAATCCGCCCGAAGGTTGCCGGGCCGCACAGCCACCAGGTTGCCGGCATTGTCTACCACGCCGCCCAGGTAGTCGCCCCGGTCTACATTATCGTTGCCGTTAACGTCTTTCCAGCCCAGTACGGCGTAGTCACCATCTGCCAGATCGGGAATGGAATAGCTGGCCGAGGTACCCCCCTGGCCAATCTGGATGACTTTGGAGCGGTTAGAGTCACAGTCACCCTGTGCAACGTAACAGGCCAGTACCAGTGTGCCCTGCACACTGGCGTTGGTGCCGCTTCCCACCCGCAGGCTGAGGGGCAGGCTGGCAAAGGTGCTGCCCGAAGTGCCCCGCACCGTGAGGGCATAGGTTCCATTGGGGACACTGGCAGCCACGTTCAGGGTGAGGGTGCTGTTGTTCAGGGTGGTGCTGGGCGGGTTGAAGCTCCCGCTCACCCCGGTGGGCGCACCTAGCAGGCTCAGGCTCACCGCTCCGCTAAATCCGCCACTGCGGCTCATGGTGACGGGTACATTCACACTGCCGCCTGGCTGAACTTGCAGGATGGTATTGGTAGTGGACAGGCTAAAGCCTGCGGTACTGCCGCCCTGCACCGCCGCCAGGGCCGCGTTGGCATCAATCAAACCTGCCCCACAATCATTGCCGCTGGGCCGGTTGCACTGGGTCGCGTTCAGGGGCCTGGCGGTGGATTTCAAAATCTGTAGCGCCTGTGCAGTATTGAGGTTGGGGTTGAGGGCTTTCATCAGGGCCACCACCCCCGCCACATGGGGGGCGGCCATCGAGGTGCCGTTCAAAAATTTGTAATTGAACTCCTGGTTCTGCTCGTTGAACCCCAGGCTCAGCACCCCATCCGCATAGGTATCGTTGTTGAGGTCTTCGCTAACGTCACCGCCTGGGGCCATCACATCCACGCGGGCGCCGTAGTTGGAGTACGGTGCGCGGGCCTCGGCATAGTCGGTGGCTCCTACGGTAATCACGTTGGCGCAACTGGCGGGGCTGTAGAGCGAGGCATCGTCGTTTTCGTTGCCGGCGGCCACCACCACCACCACCCCCTTACCGGTGACCAGGTTGATGGCGTTCTGCCGGGCTGTAGTGCAGGGGCCCTTGCCGCCCAGGCTCATGTTGAGGACCTTGGCCGGGTTGGCGTTGGCTGGCACCCCCGGTACCGGCTCGCCGGCAGCCCACAGGATGGCGTCTACCTGGTCGGCCACAGTGGCCCCCAGCAGACCAATCACCCGCACGTGCAGGAGGCGGGCCGTCCAGTCCACCCCGGCCACGCCCTGGTTGTTGTTGGTCGCAGCCCCCACCGTGCCGCCCACATGCGTACCGTGGTAGCCGGTACTTTGCTCGTCGCCCGAATCGAAGGGGTCGGAATCGCGGCCATTGCCGTCGCCCGCATTGGCAAGGGGGTTGGAGCCACTGATAGGCGAGACCATGTCGTAGCCGGGCAGCAAGCGGTTGCCAATATCGGGGTGCGACTGGGCCGGATTGCCCTCACGGAAGAGTACCCCGGTGTCCAGGATGGCGACCACCACGCTGTTGGCACCGGTGGTTCGATCCCAGGCCTGCGGTAGGTTGATGGCGGGATAGTGCCATTGCAGATTGTAGTTGGTGTCGTTGGGTGTAGCCAGAGGCTGCTCGAGCCAGTTCAGGTCGGCAGAAACCACATCCGAACGACCACGGAGGGCAGCCAGCAAGGCCGGGGTTTCGGCTTCGCTCAAATCGGCCCGGTGCAGGGCCATGTTGGGCAGACCCAGAGGCCGCACCTGCTGGAGTTCCACGGGCCTGCCCTGTACCTGAAGCCGCAGGCTGCTCACCGATTGCAGGCTCACCCCACCCCGAAACTCCACCAGCACCTCCCCCGGCACAAAGCGCGCCTCGCCCGTGCGCCGGAGTTTGCCCGGCTGGGGGTCAATCTGAAGGGGACGATCCCCTATCGGGACAGAGCCCTGACGGGCCTGTTCACCAAGGCGTTGACCGGTGATGCTGGACCCTAGCGAAACGGTTCCACCAATATTGCCCAGCCCTCCACCGGGGCAAGCCGTGAGTAACGCCAACAACACCCCGCCCAATAGCCACCTTGCATACATAGTGTCCCTCCTGTCCAAAGTCACTAGCCCTCACCCCTCAGAACAACCATCCAGTAAACACGTCATCAAACATAGACCCATTGGAATGACTGGAGGATGACAAGCCTTAGAAGGTTGCGATTCCGGCAGATTGGGCCGCCTCGAGAATCGCCTTGCAGAGGGGATTTTGATGCAGAAAACCGGGTCTGTGGGCTGGGGGTACTTGTTGATCGGCGATCTTTGTAAGGCAGTCTAGCACCTGCCGAAGCGGAGCGCTATCGGCCTGGTGGCCGGCCTGAACCCGGTAGTGCACCCACAGCACCTCGAGCCTTGTACAGCCGGTAGGCCAGTACGTCTCTAGCTTCTCTACGGCAGCCTGGACGTGGCGCTGGGCTTCCCTTCTATCGCGGGAAGAACGGGTAGGCGGCTCGAACAATACTTTAGCTCGGAGGGTGTGGGCCGCAATTTCCAGGCTAGGCCAGTCGTTTTGCTGGGCCAAGGTGAGCGCCTCCTGGGTGCAAAGCAGCGCCTGCTCGGGAGGGCTCATGCGGGCTTTGGCCAGCAGGTAGCGGCCATAGGCCAGCCCCCGATACCCGGCAAACAGGGCCTCGAGCCGCTCCAGCAGCGGCCCGACCGGCTCACCCCGTTGGTGGGCCAGAAGGGCTTCCAGAATCCGGTAGGTGGCCTCGTCCCGCCGGGGCAGGTCGGGCTCAGCTAAAGCGCGGCCCAGCCAGTCCGCGGCCAGACCCCACGCCCCCCAGAACCGGTACAGCCGGGCCATCTGGTACTGGCTAAAAGCCCGCGTCCAGCCCCATTCTTCGGGCACAATTTGCAAGGCGCGTTCCAGGGCTTGCTGGGCCTCGGCGTAGCGCTCGAGGTCGTAGTAGCGCAGGGCCAGGTTGTTGAGGTGGTGCACCTCGCGGCCTACCGCGCCCTGCACACCCTCGAGCAAGCGCTGCGCCTGCAGCTGGGCTTCCAGGGCCGCCTCGGCATAGCCCAGCGCAGCCAGGCAGACCGCCCGGTTGTGGTGGAAGCCGACCTGAACCAGTCGGTTGTTGGAACGCTCGAGCACCGGCCCCGCCTCCCGGTAGAACACCAGGGCCTCGCGGTGGCGCTCGAGCTGGTCGTAGGCGATGCCCATCCGCGAAGTGCAGATGGCCGCCTGCAGCACCTCGCCCCGCTCCAGATGAAGCTGCCGGAGCTGCTCCAGGGCCTCGATCAGGGCCGGGGTCTTGCGCTGGACAAACAGGGCCTGGGCCAAGGCATCCAGCAGGCGAACCCGCAGGTCGGGCCGCCCGGCCTCCTCGGCCTGCTGCAAACCCTGGCGGGCAGCCTGCTCGGCCTCGGGGCCGTAGGCGTGCTCGCCCAGGCGGATGGCCTCGCACAGCCAGGCCCGGGCCCGCTCGGCGGGGGTAGCGGATTGGGCCATCATCCGCTCAATCAGGGCGCCGTGGCGTGAGCCGGTATCGAAGCGGCTCATCACCTGGCTGAGGGCCTCCAGCAGGTCGAAGGTCGGCCCATCGCCCACCTGGTCGGCCAGCTCGAGGGCCCGCTCGTAGAACTGGGCCGCCTCGGTCAGCCGGTAGGCTTCCTCGGCCTTCCGGGCCGCCTGGATCAGAAAAGGAATGGCCCGGGGGGGCTCGCCCTCGAGCCAGTGACCGGCAATGCGGGCCGGATCGGCTTGCTGGCCTTCCAAGTACCGCGCGATTTGCTGGTGCAGATAGGTTCTGATGCTGGCCGGAACGCCGCTCAGGGTGGCCTCGTAGAGCAGGTCGTGGACGAAGGTGGGGCCGCGCAAGAGTTGGGCCGCCTCGAGTTCGGCCCAGGGCTCGAGCAGCTCCAAGGGCGTGCTCTGGAGCACGGTAGCGGCTAGCTCGGGGGAAAAGTCCGATCCGGCCACCGCCGCCGTGCGTACCAGCCGTTGGGCGCTCAGGGAAAGGCGCTGCAGGCGGGACTGGATCAGGGTGGTGATCTTGCTGGAAACCGGCAGGCGGCCCGGTTTTCGCTGGCCGAGCCCACCCGATTCCCACAGGCTACGCAGGGTCTCGAGCAGGAAAAAGGGGTTGCCACCGGTATGGCGGCAGAGCGCCTGGGCCCAGTCAGGCGCCGCCTCTTGCAGTCCTGGTAGCTCGAGGCTCTCCAACAAGCCTTGCACGGCAGCAGCATCTAGCGGCTGCACCTCAATCCGCACAGCCAGTCCACTCTGAACCGCCTGGCTCAGCAGCTCCTCCATCCCCGCCGGAAGCTCAGCTGTACGAAAAGACAGGGCGGTACGCAGCGGGCCTGGGCGCCCCCAGTACTGGCTAAAGACAAAATGCAACACCTCGAGGCTGGCCATGTCGGCAAATTGCAGGTCGTCCAGACAAACCAGCCCCATTCCCTCGGCTACCGCCAGCCGCATCAGCTCGGCATGGGCCTGGAAAAACCGGAGCTTCTCGGCCTGGGTTTGCAGGGGCGGTTGGGCCGGGCCGAGTTCGGGCAGCACGCGGGCCAGCTCGTGCTTGACCCAGCCCGGCAGGGCCAGACCCGGAAAATGCCCCAGAATCTGGCGGCAGATACGGCTGTGGGTAGCGTAAGGAATGCCCCCGTCGCCCGGACGGCCTTCAAAGACAAAAGCTCGACCCTGGCTGCTCAGAAAGTCCTGTAAAAGTCGGCTTTTACCCGCCCCGGGCGAGCCTGCGAGCAGGATGGCTTGCCCCTGGGCCCAGGCCTGCTCCATCTGGGCCCATTCGGCCTCACGCCCCAGTAGCCGGGGGGGGCGCAACACCGAGAGGGGGATTTCCGGGCGGGGCGCGGGATGACGAGGGGTGACAGGCTCGCCCCGCTCGATCAGGCGGAGCAGCGCTCGGGTCTCGGGTAGCGGCTCTACCCCCATCTCCCGCAGAAGCCTTCCTCGACAACGCTCAAAGGCCGCTATGGCCGCGCTTCGGTCGCCCAGCAAGTACCACAAGCGCATCACCAGGCGATGGGCGGTTTCGGAGAGCGCTTCGGATTCCAGGAGGTGTTCGGCATAGCTCAGGGCCTCCCGGTACTGCCCGGCCTGCTCGAGCTCGTCGGCTAGGGCCGCCAGTGATACCCGCCGCATCTCGGCCAGTTTTTCCCGCTGCACCAACAACCAGTCTTCGTACTCCGGGCAGTCGTCGTAGTCGAGGCCCTCGAGCAAGCGGCCCTGGCTTTGCACCACCTCGGCATGGCGGCCTGCGAAGTGGGCGACCTCGAGGGCGGCCACATCCACCTCCAGCCCTTGCAACTCCAGCACATCCGCGCCCCTTACCAGCTCGGCCCCCGTAGCCTGCTTGAGTCGCCGCAGGGCCTGGGCCAGGTTGTTGCGGGCGGTGGCCTCGGACGACTCGGGCCAGAGCAGGCCTGCCAGCCTGGAGCGGGGGGTGGGGCCTTCCAGGGTCAGGTAAGCCAGAATGCCCGCCGTCTTGCGTTCAACCGGGCGTAGCTGGCGCGTTTGGATCTGCAAAACCGGAACGCCCAGCAGCGCCAGACGCCCACGGGATACCTGGGCCTCAGCGGCTCCCGGTGCCTTTTCCGGGCGTTTGCGTTCCGGCATGTAAACATTGTAGGAATACCCGTCGAAGCTGGATGTTTGTTTACCACAAAGTCACCCAGGCATCATTTATGGCACTTATACCAAA
This sequence comes from uncultured Meiothermus sp., assembly GCA_937950405.1. Taxonomy (GTDB): domain Bacteria; phylum Deinococcota; class Deinococci; order Deinococcales; family Thermaceae; genus Meiothermus. Next base: position 7,566 of record CALFDH010000206.1, on the reverse strand, counting down.
TCTGCTCGAAAGTGACCCAAAAGCGATATACAAGTCCCACTGACGCCCCCCTGGCGCGGCAAGGGAGGGGCGCGTTTAGCGCCGCTCACGCGCAGAGTTGGTACTAGAATGGCTCCGTCGTTCCAAAGAGGCCTGGCTGACAAGAAATCTTGGTTGCAAATAATGCGTTTATTGCGAAGGTGGAGTTATCCGTTCTGCGGTTTCTGGGCTCGATTGCGCGGGCTACTGCTTTACAACCCGAACCAGGTAAAAGGATAGTAACTTACCAGTTCTTCGCGGTACGGCTCCACCAGCCGAACATTGGCTGCCGGGGCTTCGGGCCTGGCTAGCTCAACCCTGGGGTTGAAGTCTCGGGCCGCAATCTGGCGCAGAATTTCCTGGGGGTTCAGGTTGGGCACCCCATAGCCCAGCGCAGCATAGACCTGGGAGCGCACCCAGGCGTACTCCTCGAGCGAGAAGTCCTCTCGGTTCAGGGCCTGCACCTGCAACCCTTTGGCATCCAGCACCAGCGAGCCCCCTTCGCGGAACAAGTCCAGCGCCGTGCGGTAGTCCAGCGTAAGCTGCCCGACTTGCTGGCTGGCAAGCTGATTGAGCCGGGCCTCCACGCGCTGGTAGCGCTCCCCTAGCTGTTGCTTGACGCTACGCTGCACCCGTACAAAGCGCTGTACCTGATCGGGACTCAGCAGCCCACTGGCGGGGGGCGTATACGCAGTCTGCCGTTTTACATCTTTGTCCTGGGCGATAATCTGCTGAAAATTGTTGACCAGGGTCTGGGCCGGACGAATCAGGAACGAATAGGCTGCCCAGCCCGCCAACCCCAAAAAAAGCAAAAAACCAAAACAACCCATCATGAGCCATCGTGCCATGAGCGCAGGATGGCATACCCTGGGTCGCAAGACTGCGGTTTTCGGTTCAATTCAGATATCTGTTCAGCCAGAGCCTGCCCCGCTCAACCGCAGTCCTTGAGTGCGTCAAATACGTTTCTAACGTAAAAAATCTTAATTGAACACCCCCGTTAACGCCAGATACCCCCCAGTTAACGGCTTGGTGTGTCAGATATCACCCGAATTAATACCTTTTAGCCCTAGGCTCGAGCCAGGTTGCACCTATTCGACCTCTTCGCAAGTATTTTGAGGCCTTATCGTCAGGAGAAATTTTGAACCACGCCGCCACCCATCTCACCTCCTCTGCAGCCCCCACGGCTGCCGAACGGGTATTGACCCTGGTGGACCTGGGTAGTGAGGTCTTGCGCATCAACCCGGCCCAGGCCCTGGACATGGCCACCCAGGCCTCGCAACTGTGCCAGGAGCATGGGCTCGCCAGGCTCCGACTGCCCGTCTTGAGTCTGCTGGGAGAAAGCCAGTACCGACTGGGGCAGTACCTCGAGGCTCGCGCCAACCTCAATACCCTGCTGTCACTCGGCCCCGATCAAAGCCTTGCAGCCAAAAGCCTTTGTACGCTGGGCCATCTACAGCGGATGCTAGGCGAGTATCGTAGTGCCATTCAGCATTACAACCAGGCGCTGGAACTCGCTCATCAACTGAAGGATAGCAATCTGGAAATTGCCGCTCTGAACGGGCTGGCCGGCACCTATTTCTCGTTGTTCGACTACCAGGGCGCCGCCGAACTGTACCTGCATAGTCTGGGATTGGCCCAGAGCCTGGGCAACCTCGAGGCCGAAGGGGCCGCCCTGGGCAACCTGGGCGCGGTCTATCTGGAGCAGGGGGAGCTATCTCGGGCCCAGGAGCTTTTCCAGAAGGGCCTGGAAATTTGCATCCGGGTGGGCAACCAGCAGCGAGAGGCGGTGGTACGCAACAACCTGGGCTTCACCTACTATCGGCTGGACGCTCATCAGTCTTCCCTCGAGTACAGCCAGCAAGCTCTGCAACTCGCCCAGAAGCTGCGGGACCGTCGTATCGAGGCCAGCGCACTGGGCAACCTGGCCCTCACGTATTTTGCCCTGGGGCAGTACGACACCGCGCTCGAGCTCAACAAGCGAGCCCTGGGACTCGAGCGCGAGTTGCACAACCGCCATACCGAAGCCGACTTGCTGGTGCAGATTGGCCGCATCTGGCTTGAAAAGCGCGATTACACAAGGGCCCAAAACACCCTCGAGGAAGCCTTGCAGGTAGCCCAGTCCGGTGGCAACCGCAAGGCCCATACCGAAGTGCATCTGTATCTGTCGGAGGTCTGGCAGCACAAGGGCCAGTTTGCCCTGGCCCTCCAGCAACACCGGCTCTACCACGAACTAACCACTGCCACCCTGCGCGAACAGCTCGAGCGCAAAACCCTGGCCCTCTTGATTCGCTTCCAGGCCGAACAAGCCCTGCAGCAAGCCGAGATCGTGCGCCTGCGGAATGTGGAGCTGGTAGCTGCGAACGAAGCCCTCGAGCAGGCCAACCGCGAAAAAAGTCAACTGCTGGCCCGGCTCGAGCAGATGGTGCGCACAGACCCTCTCACCCAGATCTACAACCGCCGCTATCTCGAGGAGCAGCTCGAGCGCTTGTTTGAGCAATCCCGCGCCGAGCAGTGGCCCCTGAGCGTTGCCCTGATTGACCTCGACCACTTCAAGGCCATCAACGACACCTACTCCCACCAGGCGGGCGATGAAGTACTCAAAACCACCGCTGCCCTTTTCAAGGAAACCCTGCCGGAAGTCGAGCTGATTGCCCGCTACGGCGGGGAGGAGTTTGCCATCGTGTTCCCCCAAACCCCCGTTGCCGAGGCCGCCGCCGCCTGCGAGGGCCTGCGCCAGCGAATCGAGGCCCACGACTGGAGCTTCATCCACCCCGATCTGGTGGTCACGGTCAGCATCGGGGTGAGCGACGCGCCCGCCGCCCCCAACCACGAAAGACTCCTGATGATAGCCGACCAGTATCTCTACGACGCCAAGCGCAAACGCCGCAACCAGGTTTGCTTTGGATCCTAGATTTTTGCACAGGCTGGCATAGCCTCTTCTTCAGAGGCGCCGTCAGCATCCATCGTTTTGAGTCCAGGTCAGGTAACTCCTGCTTATGGGACAATTTTACCTGTATTAACTCGAATAGCTATATTACTTTGAACACGCAAGCGGAGGTGAATAATAAACAGGAACCTGACGTTGGCGTCGGTACTTGCAGGCTTATTGCTTACGCTCCTGGTGTTGGCCCAGGGGAATCAGTTGACTGCCATTCGGGTCAACACGCTGCCCTCCGGCCCCGAAGATCGGTTATGGAACTCATTGCGTGGCGTCAAAACCACGCTTTTTGGCATGGGAGAGCTGTCCGGCAAACAGTTGGAACTCGAGATGAAGGCGGTTCACAATAACCAGGAAATTGCCCTCTATTTCCGCTGGCCCGATGCTGAAGCCAGTCTGACCAAGGACGCCTGGCAGTTTGGCGGTACCAACTGGAAACGTTTAGGAGGCGATGAAGACAGGCTTTCCATCATCTTCCCTATCACCTCCATTCCGGCTTTTACCGCAGGCGGCTGTGCGGGCATGTGCCATAGCACGGAAAAAGGCGGCTACATGGGTACCAACAGTGCGAACGAGCGAGCCGACCTGTGGCACTGGAAATCGTACCGTAGCAATCCCCTGGGCTTTGCCGATGATGGCTATGTAATGATGAAACCGCAAAATGCCGACACCGGACGTGCCAGTGATGCCGGTGGCGGTGGCGACCGCCGCAACGAAACCACCGACAAGACCAAGCCTCTTTACATGCAAGACCCGGCCAAGAAACCCTCGGCTCAAGGCTTCCTGGTGGACGACGAAAAGGTAGAAATCAAAGATTACGGTATTTTCAAGGCTGGCGACGTCGTTGCATACCGTATCCTGACTCGACCCTCCGGAGACCGTGGGAGCATTGCCGCTACGGGCATCTGGAAAGAAGGCTACTGGACTTTGCAACTCAGGCGCAAGCTGAACACCGAATCGCCCAACGACGTGGTCTTCCGGGCGGGTCAGACCATCCCGATGGGCATTGGGGTCTTTGACAACTCCGCAGACGGCAACAAATACGTTTCCCCGGGCAACTGGAGCCTGCGGTTGCAGCAATCCGATCCTAAGTGAGCCAGGGAGAGCTTGCGCTGTCCCTGGCTTTTTGTTCTTTGAGCCCATTATCCATCCTAAGCCAGACTCGAAAAACCAGCCCTCTAGACAGTATGATACTGGGCAATATTTTTGGTTTATGAACCAGACCCTCCAGGCCCTCGAGGCCCAGCTAAGCCAGACCCAGGCCCTTTCGGAGAAGCTGGGGCTTTTGGATCGGCTTTATCAGTTCCTGCGGGTCAGCGACCTGCGCCGGGCCAAAGAGACTGTGGAGGACATGCTGATGCTATCGCAAGGCCCCGCCTATCCGGCAGGGCGCGGCCTGGCCCTCAAAAACCTGGGCGATTTTCATTTTCGCCAGGGCAACCTGCCAGCAGCCCAGGGGTGTCTTGAAGAAGCCCTCGTTATCCTGCGCAAGACTGGTGAGGTCAAGAGCGAGATAGACACCCTGAATGCCCTGGGCAACTTCTACTACTTTCAGGGTAGTTTTCCCAAGGCCCTTGAGTATTATCTGGAAGCCCTCGAGCAAAGCCGTAAATACGAACACAAAGCCCAGGAATCCCACGCCCTGAGCGGGGTGGGCATCGTTCAGTACACCCTGGGTAACTACCAGGAAGCCACCAAGTACTTTTTGCGAAGCCTGGCCCTCAAGCGCGAGATCGGCGACCGCCTAACCGAAGCCGGCACCCTGAACAACCTGGGGCTGGTCTACCTCGAGGTGGGCGATTATCCGGGGGCGGTACAGTTATACCGCGAAAGCCTGGAGATCAAGCAAGCGCTGGGCGACCTCCAGGGCCAGGCCAACGCACTATCCAACCTGGGCGTGGTGTTTCAGCGGCTGGGACGCACCCAGGAGGCCCTGGACTACCACCAGCAGGCCCTGGAAATTGCCAGCCGGTTGGGTAGCGCCCAGGTACGGGCCACCTGTCTGGAAAACCTGGGCCTCTCCCATGCCGCCCTGGGCAACCTGGATAAGGCACTGGAATTGTTCCAGGCTTCCAGAACGCTCTATCAGGAACTGGGCAACCGGCTGGGTGAGCTCAGCGTGTGGCTCCAGATGGGCTCAACCCTGGGCCATCTGGGGCAGCCGGATACCGCCATCGAAGCCTTGCAGAAGGGGCTCAAAATGGCAGCGGAGCTGGGGCCCCAGAAACCGCTTATGGAGTTTCACCAGGCCCTTTCCAGAATGTATGAGCAAACGAACAAACCTGCGCTCGCCCTGTATCACCTGCAACAAGCCATCGAGATTGAGCGCAGGCTGCACAAAGAACAACAAGCCCAGAGAACCGCCGCCCTGCTGGCCGGGTTTCAGGTGGAAAAAGCCCGTCAGGAAACCGAGATTGAACGCTTGCGCAACACCGAGCTAGCCCGCGCCAACCGCGAGCTGGCCCGCGCCATCGAAAGCCTCAAGGAAGCCGACGCCGAAAAGTCCCGCCTGCTGGACAGGCTGCGCCAGCAGTCTCAGGAGCTAGAGCGCCTGGCCCGTCAGGATCCCCTCACCCGGCTCTATAACCGCCGCTACCTCGAGGAAAACCTTGGGCGCGAGTTTGCCGCTTCCAAACGCTACCACTTTCCCCTCAGCGTGGCTATGGTGGACATTGACCATTTCAAACAGATTAATGATCACTTTTCCCATCAGGTCGGCGACGATGTCCTCCGGGTGGTGGGTCAGATCCTCGAGTCCAACTGCCGTGGCGTAGACTTTGCAGCCCGCTACGGAGGTGAAGAATTTGCACTGGTCTTCCCACAAACCGATCTGCTGGGTGCGCTGGTGGCCTGTGAACGGGTGCGGCAACGGGTGGAGAGCCACGACTGGAGTACCATTCACCCCCATCTGAAGGTTACGGTGAGCATCGGGGTAAGCAATAACCCCAGCCTCCCCAACCACGAAAAACTCCTCGCCGCCGCCGACGAACAGCTCTACGCGGCCAAGCGAGCGGGGCGCAATCGGGTGTTCCCGCAAGCAAAGGGGTAAGAGAACCGGGGGCAGGGGTTGGGGGTATACAACTACGCTGCATTGACTGCTTCAAAGCCAAACAGCTCATCTACACACCATTTGTTCAAGGGAGCAGTAACCTGATTTGGTAGCGAAATATAGACAGCAACAAGCATCGTAAAGTCATCAAAATTCAGTAAGAACTTCTGTCCCCTGGCCCCTAACCCCTGCCCCCTCCATAACCCCTATCCCCTCCATTATGCTGTTTCCATGCGTCTGCATCCCGAAGTTGCCCAGGCCCTGCAAATCCACCAAGCAGTGGTAGCCCTCGAGTCCACCGTCATCACCCACGGCCTGCCCCGCCCCCTGAACCTGCAACTAGCGCAGAAGCTCGAGGACACCGTGCGGCAGGCCGGGGCCATCCCCGCTACCATTGCCATCCTGGGAGGCGAGGTGGTGGTGGGCCTGACCCCGGACGAGCTGCAGGCCATCGCCGCCGACGATACCGCCGATAAGGCCAGCCTGTGGAACCTGGGCGCACTGGTTGCCCAGGGCAAGAGTGCGGGCACCACGGTGGCTTCTACCACCTTCCTGGCCCACAAGGCCGGTATCCAGGTCTTTGCTACCGGGGGCATCGGCGGGGTACACCCCCATCCCTACGACGAGTCGGCGGATCTGCTCGAGCTTTCCCGCACGCCCATTGTGGTGGTCTCGGCAGGCCCCAAAAGCATCCTGGATCTGGCCGCTACGCTGGAGCGGCTGGAGTCGCTGGGGGTGGCCCTGCTAGGCTACAAAACCCATCACCTGCCCGCCTTTCACAGCCCCACCAGCCCCTACCACCTGCCCGCTCGGGTGGAGTCGGCCCTGGAGGCCGCCCAGGCCTTTCGGGCCGCCCGGGCGCTGGGGCTGCCGGGGGCCTCGCTGGTGCTCAACCCCATCTCCAAAGGGCTGGAGTTTGCCCAGGTCCAGCACTGGGTCGAACAGGCCACCCAGGAAGCCGCCCGGGCCGGGATAGGCGGCAAGGCCATGACCCCCTTCCTGCTGCGGCGCATCTCCGTGCTGAGCGGCGGTCAAACCGACGAGGTCAACCTGCGTCTGCTTGAAGAAAATGCCCAGCTTGCGGCCCAAATTGCCCTGGCTTTGGCCCAGCTGTAGACGACCCGGCCCGTTACATGTACGCTAGCTGATTCTGTGGCATAGAATATGGTGTAATGTGTGAGCTGGGGAAGCGGCTGAAAGAATCCCGTGAGGCCAAAGGTCTGGAAATAGCCCAGGCAGCAGAGGTTCTCAAGGTTCGGCGGGTCGTACTAGAGGCCCTGGAGGATTGCCGTTTCGACGAGCTGCCCGAGCCAGCCCTGGCTCGAGGCTACCTGAAGCGCTACGCCCAGCTGCTGGGCCTCGACCCCGCCCCCTTGCTGGCCCTCTACCCCATCGGCGCCCCCGATTCGGGAGGGCCTACTGCTTCCCAAACCGTTTCCAGCACAAAAGCCCCGGCTTCCCCTTCCGCCACGGGCTGGCTCTGGCTGGTGCCGCTTATTTTGCTCCTGGCGGTACTGGGCTGGCTGGGCTACCGGGCCTTGAACCCGCCCAGCACGTCAGC
>CALFDH010000205.1 GCA_937950405.1 uncultured Meiothermus sp. | reverse complement strand
CCAGCCTTTCTAACCCATTCACCACTTTTTGCACCGAGAATGTGGGACAAACGGGAGGCCGGTATGGACAACGACGATAAACCCATCGGCAGGATTCTGAGCCGCCGCGAGGTGCTTTCGGTGCTGGGGCTGGGCAGCCTGGCGGGGGTGGGTGGGCTTTTGAGCGGGCCCAATGCCAGCGCACAAAACGCCCCGCTACCGGCTTGCATTGTGCGTCCGGCCCTGACCGAGGGCCCCTATTTTGTAGACACCCAGTTGAACCGCTCTGACATCCGTTCCGACCCCACCACAGGGGTGGTGAAGGCCGGGGTTCCGCTGGTGTTGCGCTTTGTGGTCTCGAGGGTCTCGAGCGGTGGCTGTAACCCCCTGCCGGGCGCGATGGTGGACATCTGGCAGTGCGACGCCCAGGGCATCTACTCCGGTGTGCAGGACCGCTTCGCCGATACCCGTGGGCAGAAATGGCTGCGCGGCCACCAAATCACCGATGCCCAGGGGATAGCCCAGTTCACCACCATATACCCCGGCTGGTACCCGGGCCGCACCGTACACATCCACTTCAAAATCCGCTACCAGAACCGCGATTTCACCTCCCAGCTCTTCTTCGACGATGCCCTGAGCGACCGCGTCCTGGCCAACCCGCCCTACGTCAAGGCGGGCACCCGCACCCGCAACGCCAACGACGGCATTTATCGCAACGGCGGGAGCCAGTTGCTGCTCAACCCCGTTCAAAGCGGCGCGGGTTACGCGGCCAACTTCGAGATTGGCCTGAACCTGTAGGCAAGGGCTCGGGGTAAACCCCCGGCCATTTATAAAACGTTCATCAAACCTTTACGCAACCCCAATGCCGGTTCGGCTAGATTGAAGCCGAATCTGGAGGAGTGCCATGCTAGCCACCTTGCTGCAACGCCGGAATAAACCGCTCCACCGCCACCTCGCCCGCTATGAGGGGGTACTGGGAACGGCCCTCGAGCTGCAGCTTCTGGCGCCAAGCCAGGCCCTGGCCCGCCAGGCCGAGGCTCAGGTTTTGTTGGAAATTGATCGGCTCGAGGGCATTTACAGCATCTTTGACCCCAGCAGCGAACTGATGCGCTGGCAGGCAGGCCGCCTCGAGCGGGTGTCTCCCGACCTGGGCTGGCTCCTACAGGAGGCCGAACGCTGGCAGCGCCGCACCGAGGGGGCTTTTCACCCCGCAGCGGAGGCCCTCAAGGCGCTCTACGAACAGCAGGCCGAACCAGGCCCGGAAGCCCTCCAGATCCTGCAAAAGGCCCTTCGGGAGCCGCTCTGGGACTGGCAGGATGGCTTCCCTCGCAAGCGCACCCGCCTCCCGCTTGGCTTCAATGCCCTGGCCAAGGGTCGTATTGCCGACCAGGCCGCTCTGGTTGCACAGCGAGCGGGTGCAAAGGAGGGGCTGGTCAGCCTGGGAGGGGATATGCGGCACTACGGAGCCGGTTCCGTTGCGGTTCACATTGCCCATCCTTTTTCCAAAGCCGACAACCATCCGCCCCTCGCCACTGTCCGGCTTTGCAACCGGGGGCTTGCTACCAGCGGTGTAGCCCAGCGGGGCAGGCACCTCTTTGACCCGCGCACAGGCCAGAGGGTTGGCGAGGTGGTGCAAGCCACGGTGGTCGCCCCCGATGCCGCTACCGCAGATGTGCTGGCAACGGCCTTTTGCGTGCTGCCCTGGCCGAAGACCCTGGCCCTGGCCGATGCCTGCGAGGTGGGCTGCCTGGTGGTGCGGCAGGATGGCTCAATCCTGACCAATCGTCTTTTTGATTGGTTGCTCGAGACCCCACTCAGGAGGGCTATATGAAAACGAGCCTCATCAGTCGTCGCAGTCTTTTGTATCAGGCCCTGGCCCTGGCCCTCACCCTCTGGATGGGGCGGGGAAAGGCCCAGAGCTGGCCTGCCGGCATGCAGCTCGAGGTCGCCTTCGAGTTTGTAGCCCCTACCAGTACCCGCTACCGTCGGCCTTACATTGCGGTCTGGATCGAAAACGCCCAGGGCCTCATGCTGCGTACCCTGGCGCTGTGGTTCGACCAGGGCGCCAAGGGTACCCGCTGGTTGCCCGACCTGCGTCGCTGGTATCGCAGCGGCAGCCTGGAAAGCACCACCTCCGGCCCCACCCGTCCGCCAGGCCGCTACACCCTGGTCTGGGACGGCAGGGACGAGAAAGGCCAGCCCCAGCCTCAGGGCGAGTACTTCGTCTGCATCGAGCTGGTTCGCGAGAACGGCCCCTACGAACTGTTCCGCGAGAAGTTAACCCTGGCCGGGGCTCCCTTCAACCGCACCTTTTCGCCCGGCGGCGAACTAAAGGAGGTGAAGCTCACGTATGCTAAACAAGGCTGAACTTCCCATGCAGCGCAGCAGACTTTTCTGCAAGAGCTCGGTGTATCAGGCCATTCGGACAATCCACCTGTACGCCTCGATGCTGAGCTTGCTGGTGGTGCTGTTCTTTGCGGCCACCGGCATCACCCTGAACCACCCCGAGTGGACCTTTGGCACTGCCCAGACCGAAAAAGACTACCGGGGCGTACTCCCGCCCGACTGGCAGCAGGAGGGCCAGGTGAACTGGCTCCAGACGGCCGAAACCCTGAGAAAGAGCCACGGGCTGAAAGGCTACGTTAGCGATACCCGCGCCGACGATCAGGAAGCCTCCATCAGCTTCCGGGGCCCGGCCTATGCCGCCGACGCCTTTATCAACCGGGCCGATGGCAGCTACACCCTGAAGGTGGTGGCCCAGGGTCCGGTGGCGGTGCTCAACGACCTGCATCGGGGGCACGACGCAGGGCCGGTCTGGGGCTGGCTGATTGATTTTTCGGGTGGTTTCTTGCTGCTGGTGGCGCTAACGGGGTTCGGACTGGCGCTCTTCATCCGCAAGACGCGCCGAGCGGCGCTGATTACAGCCCTGGTGGGTACGGTGATGATGCTGCTCTTGATGGGGTTGGTGGCCTAAGGCTGGGGGGGCATCCCTCCGGTCTTGCTGGCCGAGAGCGCATACGCGATAAAACCTGCCAGGGCAGCAAAGCCTGCCCCTGTTCGACCGACCCCCGTCTGGGGGTCGAACGATTCGCAGGCGTAGCCAGCGTCGAGGGGGGCCTGCTCGAGCACCATCAGGGCATCTCCCGCAGGCCGCATCAGCCCCGACAAAATCCGGTTGGCCAGCCCAAAGCCCGAGGGGAAGGGAAAGTGCGCCGAGCCCTCGCCGGGGAAGCGCCCTTTGTAGTGGCGGGGGTTGTCGTCCCCCAGAATCCAGAGCGCGGTGGCCTGCCACACAGGGTCCTGGCGGTTGCAAAAGCCCAGGTGCGGCAGCAAGAGCAGGCTGCCCGCCGGCTCGTCGGAAAAGGTGTGGGAGCCCCCCGGCTCAAAGCTAAACACAAAACGCCCGTTGCGCTCGGCCTGGCGGTAGAGGGTTTCGCGCAGGGCGCGGGCCTCGTGTTTGAGCGCTTCGGGCTCACGCCAGTAGGGAGACAGACGCTCCAGGGCCACCGCCCACAGGGCGTTGTCGTAGGTCAGGTAGGGCTCAGGCACGGGGTCGTCGGTGGGCGAGAGGAAGGTGCGATAAAGCGGCAGGGAAGGGTGTTTCTCCTGGGCTACGCGCTCAAACACCCATTCCAGCGGTTCGCGCAACTCAGCGACAAGTTCGGGGTTGGGGCCGGTTGCTTCCAGGTAGCGGGCCAGGGCCAGGGGATAGGCTGCGGCCTGGTCAAGCTCGAAGCCCGGATACAAAGGCGGCCCACTCAGGTACTGGGCGTGTTCCCCCGGCCAGCGGGCATGGCGGCGGAAGACCGCCCTGAGCACCTCCCTGGCCCGCTTGCGGTCGGCCTTGAGCAAGGCCGGAAAGAACCACAACAGCCCGTCCCGTGCCCAGTAGGCCCCCGAGACATAGTAATGCGGGCTGCGCGAGGTCAGCAGTACCGGCTCGCCTTCCAGGGTATTGGCCTGGGCGTAGAAGTAGCTGAAAATCAGGTGCCGCCGGTAGACCTCGTAGAGGGGGCCGGTGTAGTTGGTGGAAAGCAGGGCCAGCTTGTGCAGGGTCTTGCGTAGAAGCGTCTCCCAGCCCACCCGGCGCAAGTGCAGGGCGGTGGTGCGGGCGCCGTCGGCCTCGAGGGCCAGCCCCAGGTAGAGCGTGACCGGGCCGGAGGCCCACTCGAGTACGAACTGCTGCCCCCAGTCTGCCCGGCTGGGTGCAATGTCGGCCTGCAAGCCCAGGGCCAACAGGGCGCGCTCGGCGCGGGCCTCGAGTACATAACTCCCGGTCCAGCCGTCGTGGGTGGTGCGAAAGGTGGTCTCGAGCTTCTCTTCCTTGAAACGCCGCAGGCCCAGGTATTCCAGGTTGCCGGCCACCTGAATGGGCCCTGGGGCGCGGGGCTCCAAACGCAGTGCCAGCCCTCGTTCGCCATAAGGGGCCAGCAGAGTGACCGCGAGGTGGTCGTTCTCCCAGACCGGAATCCAGTCCGCCGTGCGCGAGACCTTCCAGTCTTTGCCTGAGACTTCCAGCAAGGGCTCACCCACCCAGTCCAATAGCCCATTCAATGCGAGGGAGGCCACCCCAACACGGGTCACTGAGGGGGCTTTGGGGCTGGCCTCCACCTGAATATCCAGGTTTCCGGTGGGCAGGTGCTCGGGCGGGTTGTCCAGGATGGGGGCGGGGGTCATGAGTTCCATGGTGGAGGGTCAAGCTTTACAGCATTTCAACCAAACGTTCCAGGGGTATGCCCTGTCGTTCGGCCACTTCCTTGGGCAACGCCTGTAACAGCCCCACTTTGAGAGTGCTGTGATTCGGAACAGTCAGGTGGTGGGGGGGAGGACCTGCATGGAACATGCGAATATGGCTGCCACTTTGTCTGACTATTACATATCCCAGTCGCTGCAAAACGCCGATCAGCCGCGAGGCCTCGAGGTCTCGGGGAATCTTCATGCCGCTTCAACCACCATCAGCTCATCGCGCACGTAGTGAAGCTGGACCAGCCTGGGCGGCCTTTCAGGCTCAAAATGCAGTCGCACTGCCTCGAGAACATTGGCTCGTAGTTCTTCCCAGGTGTCTGCCTGCGTAAAGATGCCGGCTCCCAATGCTCTGGCCCAGAAGCCGCCTTCTTCAGCATCGCGCACCTCGAAAATTAGCTCCATAAAACCGATTGTACTAAAACCACCTCATTGCGCTGCCATTGCTGAGCACGCCGCTGCATAGCAGCAAGAGCCACTTCATGGGTGCGCCGCAATGTGCTCAACACAGCAAAACAGTTGTTGAGCGCAAGCGTCCGGACATTTGGGCTAGCTTAAGAGGGAGGCTGCTTTGAGAGGCGCTTTTTTCGCTACTGCTTCTTGAGCTTATCGAAGTAAACCCAGATGAGGTACAGCGCCAGCAACACCCCTGCAACGAACACCAGCGTCACCGCGGTTCGGAGCCAGGGGCCAAACGCCACCCCCAGTACCAGCCCCGCGAAAAAGCTGAGCAGGTGGCCCCAGTAGCGTTGCTGGATTAGCCGAATCAAAGTTGAGTTCATGTCCTCGAGCCTATCATCCAGATCCCAACGGTACAGGCTCGCATCTTCGATCTCGAGCCTATCATCCAGACCCCAGTGGTATAGGCTCGCATCTCCGATCTCGAGCCTATCATCTAGATCCCAGTGGTACAGGCTTGCATCTTCGATCAGTCTGGTGGGCCTTGGGGCTATCCCTTCACCCCCGTCAGCACCACCCCCTCGATAATCTGGCGCTGGAAGAACAGGAATACCAGCAGCACCGGCAGCACCGCCAGGCTGCTGGCGGCCATGATCAGGTTCCAGGCCGTGCCGGCCTCGCTCGAGAACAGCGCTACGCCCACCGGCACGGTACGCATGTTGGCGGTCTGCACCACGATCAGGGGCCACAAAAAGGCGTTCCAGTTGCCCAGGAAGGTAAAGATGCCCAAAGCGGCCAGGGCCGGGCGCACCAGCGGGAAAGCAATGCGCCAGAACACCCCGAACTCGCTCAGCCCATCTATCCGCCCGGCATCCAGCAGGTCGGTGGGCAGGGTCTCGAAGAATTGCCGCATCAAAAACACCCCAAAAGCACTGATAATGCCGGGAAACAACAGGCCCCAGTAGGTGTTGCTCCAGCCGTACTCGGTGCTCATCACGTACCAGGGGATGATCAGCATCTCGGTAGGCACCATCAGGGTGGATAGAATCAGCACAAAAATCAGACCCTTGCCCGGGAAGCGTAGCTTGGCCAGGGCATAGCCCACCAGCGAGTCGAAGAACAGCACCGAAAAAGTGGTGATCAGCGCCACCACCAGGCTGTTTAAGAACCAGCGAGGGAACTGGGTTTTGAACAGTACCTCGCGGTAGTTGTCCAGGGTAGGGGCCTGGGGCCAGACTTTGAGCTCGAAAATTTCGGCAAAGGGTTTGAGAGAGGTCAAAAACATCCACACAAACGGAAAAAACATCACCACGCTGCCCAGAATCAGTAGGGCGTAAATCAAGAAAGTGGACAGGCGTTTCATCAGTACTCCACCCGCCGCGACAAGAGCCGCAGCTGCACCAGGGTAATGCTCAGGATGATCACAAACAGCAACACCGTAATGGCTGCTGCGTAGCCGAGCTCAAACCGGGCAAAGGCTACCTGGTAGATGTAGAGGGCCAGGGTCAGGGTGGAACCGAGCGGCCCGCCCTGATCGGTAAAGTTCAGGTTCACCACCTGGGTAAAAAGCTGCAAAAAGCCGATGGTGCCAATCACCGCCGAAAAGACCATCACCGGGTTCAACAGGGGAAAGGTAATATGGCGGAACAGTTGCCAGTTGCTGGCGCCATCTATGCGGGCAGCCTCGTAGTAGTCGCGGGGGATGTTCTGCAAACCCGCCAAAAACAACACCACCTGAAAGCCCAGGTTTTGCCACACCACAATCATGGTTACGGTGGCCAGGGCCTGGGAGGGCTTGGTCAGAAAGGGCTGGGGTGGAATGCCAAACACACTCAAGATCTCGTTGACGATGCCGAAGTTGGGCGAGAGCATCCAGCTAAAGACCCAGGCAATGGCAGCGGCTGGGGTAACATAGGGGGCAAAGTAGATGGCCCGAAACACATCCCGAAACCGGGTTACGGCGTTCAGCAGGAGGGCAATGCCCAGCCCCAGCAGCAGTTGTAGCGGTACGCCGAGCAGGGTATAGGCCAGGGTGTTTTGCAGGGCTTTGAGCAGGAGGCGGTCGTTCAGCATCTGCTCGTAGTGTTCCAACCCCACAAAAGGCCGCTTGCTGGGGTCGGCGTGCCAGTCGAACAGCGAGAGCCACAGCGCCTGAAATGCCGGCCAGATGCGGATAAACAAAAAGAAAGCCAGTGGAATGGCCAGAAACACAAAGGCCCACAGCGCCTCGCGGGTCGCCAGCGACACCCCTCTTTTGGCGGGTTCGGGTGGTCTGTTCATAAAAAGGGCGATTAAGAGAGGGCTTGTAGCTTGTGGGTAAACCACAGGCTACAAGCCATGGACTTCAGACCATTTACTTCTTACTTCCAGAAGTTGTCCAGCAGCCTTTGTTCCTCAGCCGCCGCGATGCGCCAGGACTCCGCCGGGTCTTTGTTTTCCAGGAGCACCCGGTTGATGGCATCGGTCATTACCTTGCGCTGCCCGATCTCGTCCACAAACGGGGTAGCCTTGGCATAGGACAGCGAAATTACGAAGGGGCCAAAGACCCGATCCAGGGTGAGCTTAGGGTCTTTGATCAGGCTTTTGCGGGCGGGTAGTTCGCCCACCTTCTCGAGCCAGTAGCGCTGGGTCTCCTCGGAGACCAGAAACTCCAGGAACTTGAGCGAGGCCGCCTGCTTGGGCCCGGTGGCCAGGGGGGTCAGGCCGTGCATCCAGAACGAGCCGTAGTTCACCTTGCGGGCGCCCGCTTTTTCCAGGGGCAGCTCGGCCACGCCCCAGTTGAACTTGGCCCCGTTGCGGATGGTACCGATGGCAAACGAACCATCGATAATCATGCCCACCTTGCCGGCAATAAAGGCATCGCGGTAGGCGTTGTTGCCGGGGAAGAACTGGTTACCCAGGGTGCCGACGTTGTACTTCTTGAGCCAGTCGGTATAAAAAGTGAAAGCCTTGAGCCCGGCCTCGTTGCCGTACAGCACCTTACGGCCGTCGTCTGAGTAGGGCCGCCCGCCGAACTGCCGTATGAGCACTTCGCGCACCAGGTGGTGATCCTGCCCATCGGGGGCCATGGCGTAGCCCAGTTGGGTGAACTTGTTGCCGTCCTTGACGGTGAGTTTGGCGGCGATGTTGAGAAACTCGTCCCAGGTTTTGGGGGGGTTCCTGAAGCCCGCCGCGTTGAGCATGTCCCGGTTGTAAAAGAGGGCCAGTGAACGCACGGCGGTGGGCATGCCATACAGCTTGCCCCCTACCTTGGCGGCCTGGGCCAGGCTCGAGAACTCGCTATCCAGCACCTTGATGTACTCGGCGGGCATGGGTTGCAGATACCCGGCCTTGACCCAGGTGGGCAGCCAGCCATAAAACAGGTTGACCACATCCGGCCCCTGGCCCGCGGGAATCGAGGAAGCCACTTTTTGCTGGTAGGCATCGAAGGGGAAGG
>CALFDH010000204.1 GCA_937950405.1 uncultured Meiothermus sp. | reverse complement strand
TGGCCACGGTTCAGACCATCGGAACCCAGGTGGTGCTGCGTCGGATCACCCTTCAGTTCACCGGCCCGCAAAACCGCTCCTATAGCTTCTCCACCGAGGTCGCCCTGCCTCCCTTGTAAGGGTCTTATGCGTAAAACAGGCATTACCCTCATTGAAATGCTGATCGCTGCCGTCATTAGCGTGGCCATCCTGGGCCTGATTGCCGCCGGACTGCGCAGCAGCAGCGATAGCCTGCGCTTTGTGCAGAACTCACAGCTCCTTACCGAAGACCTGCGCAACGCAGGTAATCTGATCAGCGATTACCTATCTACAGCCAGCTTTGTCTATCCGCCTGGCACAGTAATTACCCTAAATACCCTTAGTAGCTATACAGTGCGCAACCCTGTCACCAACACCAATGTCTGGACGATTGGTACACATCCAGCAGTGGCCATGCTGCGACCCAAAAACCCCAGTAATGGTGAGTTTCTGTTCGTGATGATTTACGCCATGAATCGCGGCTGGGTTACAAATCGCACCCCCACCTCTGAAATCCCTGAGCGTAGCGTGCTCAATGACGACAAGTGGGTACTTTACATCTATGAATATGAAGTCAATGTAGATGTGTCCAATCGCTTGCCCAACGGTCTGCCCCTAACGATTCCTACTCGCTTTCCATTGGACTCTACTCCAGGAAGTAATAGTGGGAAATTGCTGGCTGACTATGTAGGATCAAACCGGTTTAGCCTTAGCTACCCGGATTGCCTGGGATTCGACGAAGCCGGCATAGCCACACTAGTTCCCTGCCCTGCTACACCACCCACTCCTCTTTTGGCGTCTCATAGCGCTGCACGAGTTACTTTCTCCCTCCAGGGTGAAATCCGCCAGGGCGGGCGGGACTCCCGCGTGCCCGCCAACCCCCTGCGCTTCGAGGCGGCTCCGCGCAACCTGCCCACCCGACTGACCGAGATTACCCTCAACTAGTCGCGCCCTGCCGACAACACCGCCAGGAAGGCCTCCTGCGGTACGTCTACCTTGCCGATGGCCTTCATGCGCTTCTTGCCCTCTTTTTGCTTTTCCAGAAGCTTTTTCTTGCGGGTGATGTCGCCGCCGTAGCACTTGGCCAGCACGTCTTTGCGGAGGGCCTTTACGGTGGCGCGGGCGATAATCTTGCCCCCGATGGCGGCCTGGATGGGCACCGCAAACTGCTGGCGGGGAATCACCTCCCCCAGCTTGTCCACTATCTCGCGCCCAATGCCATAGGCTTTGTCCTTGTGGGCGATAAAGGCCAGTGCGTCTACCGGCTCTTCGTTCACCAAAATGGAGACCTTGACCAGATCGCCTTCCTGGTAGCCGATCTGCTCGTAGTCCATGGAGGCATAGCCCCGGCTGATGGACTTCAGGCGGTCGTGGAAGTCGTAGAGGATTTCGCCAAACGGCACCTCGTAGACCAGCTCGACCCGCTTGCCGATGTAGTGCATGTTGCCCATCTTGCCGCGCTTTTCCTGCAAGAGCTGCATGATGGAGCCCACGTATTCTTCCGGGGTATAAACCGTGAGCTTGACGTAAGGCTCGTAGATGGCCTCAATTTTGTCCGGGCTGGGCAGTTCGGAGGGGTTGTGAATCTCGATCTCGGAGCCGTCCGAGAGCCTGACCCGGTAAATCACGCTGGGGGCGGTGGAGATCAGGTCGAGGTTGAACTCACGCTCGAGCCTTTCTTGCACAATCTCGGCGTGCAACAGCCCCAAAAAACCACAGCGGAAGCCAAAGCCCAGGGCCTCGGAGGTTTCCGGCTCAAAGGAGAGCGCTGCGTCGTTGAGCTTGAGCTTTTCCAGGGCCTCGCGCAGCCGGTTGTACTCCTGGGTGTCGGTGGGGTAGAGGCCGGCAAACACCACCGGCTTGGCCGGCTGGAAGCCCGGATAGGGGGCCTGGCAGGGGTTCTTGGCCGAGGTAATGGTGTCGCCGACCTGGGCATCGCCAATCTCGCGGATGGAAGCCGTTACCCAGCCCACCTCGCCGGGGCCTAGTTGCCCGACTGGCTCCAGGGCGCCAGGCCGAAAGACCCCCACCTTGTCCACGTTGAATTCCTTGCCGGTAGACCAGATGCGGATGGCGTCGCCCGGTTTGATGCTGCCGTCCATCACCCGCACATAGGGGATGACCCCCTGGTAGGCATCGAAAATCGAATCGAAGATCAGAGCCTGGGTGGGGTTCTGGGGGGCTCCTGCAGGGGCCGGGATGCGGGCCACGATGGCCTCGAGAATCTCGTCCACCCCCTGCCCGGTCTTGCCGGAGGCAAACACGCAGTCGTCAGCGGGGATGCCCAGTACTTCTTCTACTTCCAGCGCCACCTCCAGGGGCTGGGCGCCCGGCAGGTCAATCTTGTTGATCACCGGGATGATGGTGTGCTGGTGCTCCATGGCCAGGTAGAAGTTGGCGATGGTCTGGGCCTCCACCCCCTGAGAGGCATCCACTACCAGCAGCACCCCCTCCACGGCGGCCAACGCCCGGCTCACCTCGTAGCCAAAGTCCACGTGGCCGGGGGTGTCAATCAGGTTGAAGGTGTAGGTCTGGCCCGACTTGCTCTCGTAGAACAGCCGCACCGCACTGGCCTTGATGGTGATGCCGCGTTCGCGCTCGAGCTCCAGCGAGTCCAGAAACTGCTCGCGCATCTCCCGGTCCGAGACCGCCCGGGTCATCTGGAGAATGCGGTCGGCCAGCGTAGACTTGCCGTGGTCTACGTGCGCGATGATAGAAAAATTGCGAATTCGCTCCTGCACAGCCCAACCATTGTAGCGGATGGCAGGGCAAACTCTGTAAGAAAGCTCCGGCGTTGACACGTCCGGCTGGGTTCTGTATGTTGAGCACAGCGTTCTGGCTCAGTCAAGCAGCAAAGGAGGTTTGAGGTGAAACGAATCTGGATGTTTGGCATGGTGGCATTGGTTTCCCTGGGAATGGCCCAGACCAAGATTGGCAATTGTGAGATCACCGGCTCCAAAGGTCAGTTTCCTATCCGCCCGGCCATCGCGGGCCAGCTTACTGTTCAAACCAACCTGCCGGGGCCTGGCTTCTGGAACGGCGACAGCCCCGCCACCATCAAGGATGGCTTCGAGTACTGCCTGGCCGCCAACATTGCCCACCGCGCCGGGCTGGATAAAGTGGTGGTGCAGAACGTGGCCTGGGATGCGCTGATTGCCGGTCAGACCCGCAACTTCGACTTTGCCCTCTCGCAGATCACCATCACCGAAGCCCGCAAGCGCGTTGTGGACTTCTCCCGGCCCTACTTCTCCTCCGACATTGGGGTGCTGGTACGGGCCGCCGACAAGGCCAAGTTTACCGGCCCGGCCAGCCTTAAAACCGCCCGCTTGGGGGTGCAGCAGGCCACCACAGCAGCCAAGTTCCTGAGCGATACCCTCAAGCACTCCCAGAATCTGACCCGGGTTTTCCCCGATGTGGCGGCAGGCTTTACCGCCCTGCGTGCGGGTCAGATTGATGCTTTCATCATAGATACCTCCATTGTGCTCTCGGAGGCGGCCAAGTCCAATGGCGCCCTGGCGGTGGTCGGGCAGTTCCAGACCGGCGAGAACTACGGGGCCCTTTTTGCCAAGGGCAACGCCAACCGCGCGCAGGTGGACAAAATTCTGGAGGCCCTGGAAAAAGACGGTACCCTCAAAAAGCTTTCCCAGACCTATCTTGCCAAGGAATGGGGCATTGACCCCACCACCGTGCCGGTCTGGCGGCCCTAGGTAAAGGTCAATAGTCAATCGCTGATGGTCTATGGTCTATCGTCATCCAAAGTCCAAAGGCAACTTGAAACCTGGGGTGGCGTAACCAAGCGGCGTACCGATATTCCACCACGGGGGTGCAGGGATGCACCCCCGGCTTTTTCCAGTAAAATCGCTTATCCATGAGGGAGCCAAGCTCAAACCGCAAGGAAGTGCGGCGGCGAAATCCGACCCTGCCTCGGGATGGCTTTGGATTTGCTTTGGCGGCACTAACGCTGGCCATTTTGCTTTTGCTGGCAACGGCTTGGGTCATGTGGCAGGTCAAGCAGGTTATGTCTGCCAACCAGTTTCGGGCGCTCTGGGCCGACTTTGTGCTGGTGCTGGTGGTGCTTTTGCCCCTGGGGCTTCTGTTCCCTGCGGGCCGCAGTCTGGGGCAGGCAGGTGCAGCCCGGCGGGCTTTGCAAAGCGAAAACCTGATTGCTGCCCGGGTACATGGCGCTGAGGCCCTCACCTGGGCCTGGTTTACCCTGGGCTATGCCGGGGCGCTTTTGCTGTTTTTGCTGTTCGTACTGTTTTTTATTGCCAACAACGTGGCTGTGGGGCGCACTTTTTTTCAGCTCGAGCTGATCGCCAACTCCTTTGGCCTGATTCTCAAAGCCTTCTGGGTCAATGTGGTCATTTTCCTGTTTGCAGGGGTTTTCTCCCTGGTCTGGGGCCTGGTGGTGGCTGTGGCCAAGCTCCTGCCGGGCAAACCGGCCCAGCCCATTCGCTTTATCGCCACTTTTTACACCGACGCTTTCCTGAGCCTGCCCTCCATTATTGTGATCTACCTGATTGGCTTCGGCTTGCCCCTCACCGGCATTGGCTTTTTCCGCAACCTGCCCCTGGAGGCCCTGGCGGTGCTGGCCCTGACCCTGACCTACGGGGCCTACATGGCCGAGGTATACCGGGCGGGCCTCGAGAGCATCCACCCCAGCCAGTGGGCCGCTGCTCGCAGCCTGGGCCTTTCCTACAGCCAGACCCTGCGCTTTGTGGTGATACCTCAGGCGGTGCGGCGCATCATTCCGCCCCTGCTCAACAACTTCATCGGCATGCAAAAAGACACTGCGCTGGTCAATGTGGTGGGGGTGATAGATGCCTTCAACCAGGCCCGCATCATCGCCTCCAACGACTTCAACCTGTCTGCCGTGACCACCGTAGCCATTCTTTTTATCCTGATTACCATTCCCCAGACCCGCCTGGTAGATCGGCTGGTGGAGCGTGACCGGGCCCGCTTCCGGCAGGGGTAGGGGAAAGCGATGACGTACTCGGACTGCCAACCGTTGCCCACCGACCCTTGTTCAGTTTTCGGCCCGGGAGGCCCGGTATGAGCTTTTTGGAAGTTAAGAACGTGGTCAAGCGCTTTGGCGCCAACGAGGTGCTGCGCGGCCTCAATCTGACCGTGGAGGAGCACCAGGTGGTTTGCCTGATAGGGCCGTCGGGCTGCGGAAAGTCCACCCTGCTGCGTTGTGTGAACGGCCTCGAGGAGATCCAAGGGGGCGAGATCCGGCTCCACGGCGACCGCATTACCGGGCCGGGGGTGGACTTGAATGCCCTCAGGCGCGATGTGGGCATTGTGTTCCAGAGCTTCAACCTGTTTCCCCACATGACCGTGCTGCAAAACATTACCCTGGCCCCCACCCAAGTGCTACGGATGCCCGAGGCCGAAGCCCAGGAGAAAGCCCTGGCCCTTCTGCGGCGCATTGGCCTCGAGCACAAGGCCCGGGCCTACCCCGACCAGCTTTCGGGCGGCCAGCAGCAGCGCGTGGCCATCGTGCGGGCGCTGGCCATGGAGCCCATGTTGCTACTGCTGGACGAGATTACCTCGGCCCTTGACCCCGAGCTGGTTTCCGAGGTGCTGAACCTGCTGCGCGAGCTGGCCCAGGAGGGCATGACCATGATTCTGGCCACCCACGAGATGGGCTTTGCCAGAGAGGTGGCCAGCAAGGTCTGCTTTATGTACGAAGGGGTGGTGCACGAGGAAGGCCCCCCCGAACAAATATTCTCCCAGCCCCAGCACGAGCGCACCCAGCAGTTTTTAGCCAGCATCATCGAGGCGGGGCGGCTATGAAAAAAACCCAGGTTTCCCTGGGTTGTCTGGCTCCGCGAGCAGGGCTCGAACCTGCGACCATTCGATTAACAGTCGAACGCTCTACCAGCTGAGCTATCGCGGAACGTTCGCCGATAGCAGATAAGAATATAGCAGAGCTTGATATAGTTGGCAAGCACAGGTGTGTTGAACTGAGTTGACCTTTACCAAACCCGCCTGGATTGAATAGAGTAAGAACTTGCTGATATTGGTGCAGTGGATAGGAGCATTCGCATGGCAACCACCCCGCTCGAGGGCCGTGTGCCCCCTCATAATCTGGATGCCGAGGCCAGTGTGCTGGGTTCGGTGTTGCTGGATAGTGAAGTGCTGGACAGGCTCGAGGGGCTGCTGGCTGCCGATGCTTTTTATAAGGAGGCCCACCGCAAAATCTGGGAGGCCATGGTGGCGCTCAGGGCCCGGCGCGACCCGGTAGACCTGGTAACGCTCTCGGAGCAGCTCCGGCAAAGCGGGGAACTCGAGAACATCGGAGGTCTCTCGTACCTGGTGGGGCTTTCGGAGCACACCCCCACGGCGGCCTATGCCGACTACTACGGGCGGATTGTGGCCGAAAAGTGGACGCTGCGCAAGCTCATCACGGCGGCGGGGGAGGCCATGAAAATGGCCTACGACGAGGAAGGCAGCCTCGAGGACATCCTCGACACCGCCGGGCGCAAGGTGCTCGAGGTCTCCACCCAGGGCGCCCGCTCGGAGTTCCAGAGCATGAAGGAACTCGTCCACGAGACCTTCGAACACATCCAGCTGCTCTACGAGA
The DNA here is from genome assembly GCA_937950405.1 of uncultured Meiothermus sp. GTDB lineage: Bacteria > Deinococcota > Deinococci > Deinococcales > Thermaceae > Meiothermus. The sequence continues at coordinate 2,450 of CALFDH010000204.1, read as the reverse complement.
ACAAGGGGCAGGTAGACGGCATCAAGAGCGGCTTCCGCGAACTCGACGCCCTGATTGGCGGCCTGACGAGTGGTTCGCTCAACATCATCGCGGCGCGTCCCAGCATGGGCAAAACCAGCTTTGCCCTGACCATCGCGCAAAACGTGGCCCTGCGGGGCGAGGGGGCCGGGGTGGCCATCTTCTCGCTGGAGATGCCCGCCGTGCAACTGGTGACCCGGATGCTCTGCTCCGAGGCCCGTATAGACATGAACCGGCTGCGCCAGGGTCAGCTTACCGACCGCGACTTTTCCCGCCTGGTGGATGTGGCAGGCCGCATCTCCGACGCAGCCATCCTGATTGACGATACCTCCGACATGACCCTGATGGAACTGCGCGCCCGCGCCCGCCGCCTGCACGCCCAGCACAAGCTGGGCCTGATCGTGATTGACTACCTGCAACTGATGTCCGGCCCCGGCGGCAGCAAGAACGGCGGTGAGAACCGCCAGCAAGAGATTGCCCAGATTTCCCGCGGCCTCAAGGGCCTGGCCCGCGAGCTGAATGTCCCCGTGATTGCCCTCTCGCAGCTATCCCGGGCGGTGGAGTCGCGGCCCAACAAAAGGCCCATGCTCTCCGATTTGAGGGAATCGGGCTGCCTGAGTGGAGATACGCTGGTGCAGATGGCGGATGGCTCGAGGCAGCTCCTCCGAGACCTGGTGGGCAAGAGCGGCTTCGAGGTGCTCGCGCTCGATGAAACCTCCCAACAACTCAGCCCAGCTAAAGTGAGCCGTGCTTTCTCGACTGGTATAAAGACCGTGTTTACCCTGACTACCCGACTGGGTCGTAGCATCCGGGCCACGGCCAACCATAAGTTCCTCACGACTCAGGGCTGGAAGCGGCTGGACGAGCTGGCGGTCGGTGATTACCTGGCCTTACCACGGCGGCTGGCCTCCGATGAGCGGCAAAGCCTAAGCCAAGACGAGCTGGCTTTGCTGGGTCACCTGATCGGTGATGGCTGTACCCTGCCCCGGCACAGCCTGCAATACACCACGAAGGAAAGCGATCTGGCGCAAACCGTGGCCGATCTGGCCAGGGCGGTTTTTGCCCAGGCCATCACCCCCAAAATTAAGCGCGAGCGGGGCTGGTGGCAGGTCTATTTGACTTCAACACAGTCGCTGGGCCGGGGTAAGCGCAACCCGGTGGCCGAGTGGCTCGAGGAGCTGGGCGTCTGGGGGTTGCGCTCTCACCAAAAGCGGGTTCCGGCGCAGGTATTCGCCCAACCCGCCCCAGCCATTGCTCGATTCTTGCGGCACTTGTGGTCCACCGACGGTTGCATTCGCCTGCGCCGCGGCAAGGCCCCGTACCCCGCGGTCTACTATGCCAGCAGCAGTGAGGGGCTGGCCCAGGACGTGCAAACCCTGCTACTGCACCTGGGTATCAACGCCGGACTCAAGCGGGTGCCCCAAAAAGGCAAAGGGCGTGATCAGTTCCATGTGATCGTGAGCGGCCAGTCCGACCTGCTACGCTTTGTGCGGGCGGTGGGCGCCGTGGGGCGTTACAAGCAAAATGCGCTGGCGGAAGTCGAGGGTTATTTGCTAGCCCGTGCAGAGAACACCAACCGGGACGTAATTCCACTCGATTTGTGGCTAAAGCCTGCCAGAACCGATCTGGCTGCTTCAGGTATGAGCCACCGGGAGCTGCACCGAGCTCTGGGCATGGCCTATTCCGGCATAACCCTTTTCAAGCAGAACCTGAGCCGGGAGCGCACCCGGCGGATGGCCGAGGCTCTGGGTTCGGAGGTACTGAAGCTGCTGGCAGCGAGCGATGTTTACTGGGACACCGTGACCTCTATCGAGGCTGCGGGCCAGGAGGAGGTTTTCGACCTTACGGTGCCCGGCCCCCATAACTTTGTTGCTAACAACATCATCGTGCACAACTCTATCGAGCAGGACGCAGACCTGGTCATGTTTATCTACCGCGACGAATACTACAACCCGCACTCCGAAAAGGCCGGGATTGCCGAGATTATTGTGGGTAAGCAGCGCAACGGCCCTACCGGAACCGTTGAGCTTCAGTTCCACGCCCAGCACGTGCGCTTCAACGACCTGGCCAAGGATGAAATTTGACCGGCTTTGCCGGCTATCTGCGGCTAGACTGCAAGCGTGCGGCTCTTCTGGCTACTGCTTATCCTGGCGGGGAGTACCTTCTGGTTCATCCGGGATGTGCAGGCCCGGCCCATCGCCCATCCGCCGGGGGTGCTGGCCCCTTACGCGCCCTTCCAGGCCCCACTCACACCAGAGAGCGAGGTGCGACTGGAGAAACCCGGCTATCAGTTCAAGCCGGTGGCCTACTTTGAGCTCGAGGCCCGCGTACTCTCCAGGCGCCTCTACCGTTACGATGCCGCTGCGGCGATTTCCCCGGTAGACCTGGCCCTGGGCTGGGGCCGGATGTCCGACACTGCGGTGATCCGCCAG
>CALFDH010000203.1 GCA_937950405.1 uncultured Meiothermus sp. | reverse complement strand
GATGGTCTGATAATCGGCCAGCAACTGCACCGGATGCAACAGGTCGGACAGACCATTGATAACGGGCTTGGAGGAGTATCTAGCGAGCTCCTCGAGGGTGGAGTGCAGATAGACCCGGGCCATGATGCCCTCCACCCAGCGCTCGAGGTTCAACGCAATATCGCGCACCGGCTCACGGGTACCCAGGCCAATCTCGGCGTTGGTCAGATTCACTGCATGGCCCCCGAGCTGGTTCATGGCCACCTCAAAGGTGGTGCGGGTACGCAGGCTGGGTTTCTCGAAGACCATGGCCAGGGTCTGGCCCTCGAGCGGACGCAACCCCTTGAAAGCCCCTCGCTTCATGGCGTGGGCAGTGTCCAGCACGGCCCGGTACTCGGTAGGCGATAAATCGAGGTTGGAAAGAAAGTCGCGGCCTTTCAGGCTCGAAACCGGCTTGATTGCTTCAACCACAGGCTGCCTCCAAAGGTATTGTGCGTATAAAAACGCATCCAGAGGGTTTGATTATACACAGCTCCCCGCTCGAGTCAGAGGCTCTCGAGCGCCACTTCAACCATCTGATTGAAGGTCTCCTGCCGCTCCTGCGGGGTGGTTTGCTGGCGGGTAATCAGATGGTCGCTGATGGTCAGAATAGCCAGGGCCTGCACCCCAAACTTGGCAGCCAGGGTATACAGGCCCGCCGCCTCCATCTCCACGGCCAGTACCCCAAACTGCGCCCAGATTCGGTAGGCATCGGGCTGATCATGGTAAAAAGTGTCGGTCGAGAGTACATTTCCCACCCGCACCGGCATCTCTTTGGCTCTGGCGTGGTCATGGGCGCGGCGCATCAGCTCAAAATCGGCGATGGGGGCGAAATTCTGCCCCGCAAAGCGCAGGTTGTTGATGGCGGAGTCGGTACAGGCTGCCTGGGCAATGACCAGGTCTCGCAGGCGCAGATGTTCGGTAATGGCTCCTGCCGTACCCACCCGAATCAGCGTCTTGCAGCCGTAAAACTGAATAAGCTCGTGGATGTAGATGCTGGCCGAAGGAATGCCCATACCGGTGCCCTGTACGCTGACCCGTTTGCCCTTGTAGGTTCCGGTATAGCCATACATGTTGCGAACCTGGTTGTATAGCACCGGGTTTTCCAAAAAGTTCTCGGCAATGTACTTGGCACGCAGGGGGTCTCCTGGGAGCAGGATGCCCTCGGCAATGGCCCCGGACGGAGCGGAGATGTGTGGCGTCATGTCTGTACTTTATCGTGTAGAGCAGATACCGTACATGACCCCGGTGCGCTGGTTCGGGACCAAAGGTAGGCAAAGCCCTACCGCATTTCCAAATTATTCATCGGCCCAGTCCCCAAAGCCCTGATTATCGGACTGGCGCAGGATGGCGAGTTCAAACTGAGTGGGGTTCTGAGCATACAGGCGGGCCGTCTGGTAGTCCACCCGGCCCTTGTTGTACAGGGAGAGCAGGTTTTCGTCGAAGCTCTGGTAGCCTTCCAGACCCTGTTCTCGCAGCACTTCGCGCAGGCGGTCGGTCTGGCTGGGCTGCTTGAGGGCCTCGCGGATACGGGGGGTCATGGTGATGACCTCAGTTACGGGCACCCGCTGGCCGTCGGTGGTGGGCACCAGGCGCTGGTGGATGATGCCCAGGAGGCTTTCGGCCAGCAGTACCCGGTTGATGTTGCGCTCGCCCTGGCTAAAGAGCTCGAGCATTCGGTTCAGCACGCTGTTGCTATCGCTGGAGACAAAGGTCGAGAGCACCAGGTGGCCGGTATAGACCGCATTGAGCACCGCCAGAGCGGTGGCCGGGTCGCGAATCTCGCCAATTACAATCACATCGGCGTTCTGGCGCATGGCGGCCAGCAGGGCCTTTTCGTAGGAAACCGCATCGGAGCCAATTTCGCGCTGAACCACTGCCGAACGCTTGGGGCGGTGCAGGTATTCGATGGGGTCTTCGACGGTGACGATGATGCGGGTATGGTGGGTGTTGATCTCATCTACCAGACGGGCCAGGGTGGTGGATTTGCCAGCGCCAATGGGTCCCGTGACCAGCACCAGGCCCCGGCGCTGGTCGCGGAAGAACCCGAGGTACGCCGCACCCAGGCTCACCTTACTGAGATCTTTGTCCTCGCTGCTCAGGGTATGCAGCACCGCACTGATAGAACCCCGCTGGTAAAAGAGGTTCACCCGTAGCCGGGTCAGGCCCGGCAGGCTATAGGCCACATCCACCTGGCGGAAGGTTCGCAGGCGGGCTTGTTGCTGGGGTGTGCAGAGCTTCTCAACCAGGCTGGTGGTGAACTCCGGGGTGATGGCGCTCTGACTAATGGTCTTGAGTTCACCCCCGATCCGGGCCAGCACCGGCATGCCGGCGTGCAGATGGATATCCGAAGCGCCTTTGTGTACGAGTAGGGTGAGCATTTCTTCAAAATGCATAGACAATCAAGGGGAAGCCTATCATCTTTTGTGTCGTCCCGAGACTACTTTCAAACCGTTCTGCGTTACGAATCACCCTGCCCTCCTCATTAGGGGAGGCCATACAGACCGGTTCTTATACCAACTCTGCGCGTGAGCGGCGCTAAACGGCCCCTCCCTTGCCACGCCAGGGGGCGCGTCCGAGGGACTTGTGTATCGCTTTTGGGTCACTTCTGAGCAGATTTGGTATCAGGCCCCTCTGTTGAGGGGATAAAAATCTCCCCTTGCGGGGAGCAATGGGGTTTTTGGCAAAGTTCAATCGAACGAGAGGGCATCGGCCAGTTGCGCCACCGGACGACCGGTGATGCGCTGGACCGCTTCGGGGATCAGGGGCAGGATGACCTCGAGGGAGTCCTTGCACCCCTGGGGACCGCCCGGCAGGTTGATGATCAGGGTTTTGCCCCGTACACCGGCTACCCCTCTGGAAAGGGCGGCCAGGGGGTTTTTCTTGTAGGCCTCCATGCGGATCAGCTCGGCGATACCGGGGGCTTCTTTTTCCAGCATATCGCGGGTGGCCTCGGGCGCGTGGTCGCGGCTGCTCAGGCGGATGCTACCGTTGGTCAGAATCAGATCGAGGCCGTCCCGATCTGTCCACAAGCGCAACAAGCGCTTGATCTGGGCGGGCTCGTCGGGGATAATCTCGTAGTTGGTAATCTCGTAGGGGCCAAAGGCCAGGGTTTCGCGCAGCACTGCGTAGGTGCGGTCTTCGACCTCGCCGCGGGCTTCGCGGTCGGATATGGTCAGGATGCCGACTCGAATCATTTGGTACCCAGTGTAGCCCAAAAAGATGATAGTTTTGGGTTATATGTGGCACGAGAGCGTTACCCTGGAGGGCCGCTTCATCAGGCTCGAGCCTCTGGGCCTTGAGCACGCCCCCGCCCTGCTCGAGCACTTCGACGCCGAGATGGTGCAGTACCTGAGCAATGCCCCCCGAGAAGCCACCCTGGAGGCCATGCAGAACTACATCCGCTCGCTATTGACAGCCAGGGACCGGGTCAACTGGGCCATCTTCGACAAGGCCAGCGGCCAGATGGCAGGGCGTACCGGCTACGTACGGGTTAACCCCGATTACCGCTCGCTGGAAACCACCACCTGGATTTTCACCCCTTTCCAGGGGGGTTGTGCCAATGCCGAAAGCAAATATCTACTCCTCTGCCGTGCTTTCGAGCAGCTAAAGGCCATTCGGGTGCAGTTCCGGGCCGATGCCCGCAACAGCCGCAGTTGCAAAGCCATCGAAAAGCTGGGAGCCACCTTCGAGGGCATCCTGCGCAAGGACCAGATTTATCCCAACGGCGTCATCCGCAACACCGCGGTTTACTCCATCATCGACGACGAGTGGCCCCAGGTCAAAAGGGGGCTCGAGACCCGGCTCTACAAGAAGTAGTTCAGGCACGCCCAGCGCTGTTGGGCTTTGAACAATGGGGCAGAATCTACAAACCGGGGCTTTCCGGTTCAAATCAGCTACAATAAGGTAAGCTCCGGTGCTAAGAGCGAACGGGTGCGTGGTAATGAACCTGCCTGACTTGTTTCCCTGGGGGAAGTCGTGCATCTGACCAGCATTGCCATTTTCGACCACCACGCCTACCCGCTTTACACGGAAGAACGCTGGCGCGCTGAACCGCTCGAGCGCTACTTCACCCAGAACCCAAGCCCCGAGATGCGCCCCTTTGTGCGGGACAGCCTGTTTTTTCGCCGCAGCCTCCGCGACCTGGCCGAGTTTTTTGGCTGTGAACCCAGCCTGGAGGCCCTCGAGGAGACGCGTCGGCGGCACAACTACCTCGAGCTGGCCCGCTGGCTCTTTGCCGAGGCCAACATCTCGCACCTTCTTATCGAGGGCAGCCCAAGCAACGACGACCTGTGGCCCGCAGAGGCCCATGCCCAAAACCTGGCTTTGGGGTTAGGGCGGATTGTGCTGCTCGAGGCCGAGCTGGAGCAGTTGCTGGACCATCACAACAGCGCGACCCGCCTCCTGAACGCTTTCGAAGGCCATTTGCGCGAGCTGGCCCCCACGGTGGCCGCCTTCAAGAGCGTGGTGGCCTATCGCAGCGGCCTGGATATCGGGCGGCACAATCTGGTCGAACTCGAGCGGGCCTACAGCGAATTGCGCCGCAGCCTGACCTCGAGTCAAACCCCACGCATTACCAGCAAACCCCTGCTGGATTCCATGCTGTGGACGGCCCTGAAAGTAGCTAGCGAGACCGGCAAGGTGGTGCAGTTTCACACCGGCTATGGCGATCCCACCCTGGATATGCGCCTGGCCAACCCCCTGGGGCTGCGCGCGGTGCTCGAGGCCCCCGAACTGCGTGGGCTGAAAATCGTCCTGCTACACGGCTATCCCTACCTGCGGGAAGCCGGCTTTCTGGCCAGCAGCTACCCTGGCGTTTATCTCGACCTGGGGCTCACTATCCCTGCCGGAAGCGTACACGCCATGCGCACCGCCTTGCACGAAGCAACCCACCTGGCTCCCATCAGCAAGGTGCTCATCTCCACCAGCGCCCGCCACAGCCCCGAAATGTTCTGGATTGCGGCCCGTTGGGGACGGCGCATTGTGGCCCAGGTGTTGGAGCAAGCCGTCTACAACGGCGACCTCACCAATGAGGAAACCGAATGGGCCGCCCAGCGCATCCTCTCCCTCAATGCAGCCGAACTTTACGGCACCTTTGCCAGCTCTCCTACCGAGCCTGTGGTGTCATTGTTTTAGATTGTTCTATCGAAAACGGCCTATTTACCGCGCCCATTACAAACGTAGTTGCTCATCCGGGCAGCCGCAGTTCTGCTCAGGACAAGACTTTCTTGAAGCTGGATGGCTCTGCGCCCTAACAACGCTACAGAAGGTGGGATTGGGTGGTAGTGAATACCGGATTCAAAAAGATAGTTATCCAAAACAAAAATCCAGAGGCTATCTTTTTCTCAACTTACGCAAGCCTCAAGCAGCCGTGTCCAGGAAGGCATATAGGTCACTTCTGTCCAGGGTCAACTTGCGAGCAATGAGCCTGCGACGCAGTACATACACACCAGAACGGGTCTGTACTTTGAGCCTTTGCAGGTAG
>CALFDH010000202.1 GCA_937950405.1 uncultured Meiothermus sp. | reverse complement strand
CTATCTTTTTGAATCCGGTATTACCGGTGCGAATGGGAAACACCCCCCGCTCGCACTCTTTCGACCAGAAGAGGTGGTCTATGAACCGTCGAGAGGCAAGCAAGTCACTGATTGTCGCAGCCTTGGGCATGGCCCTGGGCGCACCCAGTGCGTCGGCACAGCCCCAGCCTGTTAGGGTTGCCCTTCTCGGAGACCTTGGCGAAATATGGGCCGACCGTGAGTTTATTTTTGCTGGCCAACAGGCATTGTTGGTTCGTGTCCCGGCTCCCGGACAGCCGAGCTCGAGGGTCTTGCAGGTGGGTTCAATTTACCTGACGGCCTATAGCCGCACTTGTACACACGCGGGCTGTACTGTTCAATTGCCCGATCAGCGTCAAATGGTGGAGTGCGGTTGCCACGGAAGCCGCTTCAGTGCCGCAGGCTTGGTGCTCGAAGGGCCGGCCCCCAACGACCTGCCGGCGATTCGCCTCGAGGTTCGCCAAAACGAGATATGGGCGGTGGCGTGGCTCGATGGCTGAAACGCCGGCCTTGCATATCTCTTGAAAATCCAGCGGGTAGTATAATCCGGCAAACCCAATTCAGGAGGTATGTATGGCAGGCAAGTTTGTTCTTTCGGCGACCGCAGATGGCCAGTATATGTTCAACCTCAAAGCCGGCAACGGCGAGACCATCCTCTCCAGCGAGCGTTACAAAACCAAGAACGGCGCTTTGAACGGCGTCGAGTCGGTGCGCAAGAACGCTTCGCTCGATGAGCGCTACGAGCGGCGCACGGCCAGTAATGGGGCCCCTTACTTTGTGCTCAAAGCAGCCAATCACCAGGAGATCGGGCGCAGCGAGATGTACAGCTCCGCGGCGGCCATGGAAAACGGCATCGCCTCGGTCAAGCGCAACGCTCCTGAGGCTGTTTTGGAGGATCGAACCAGCTCATAGCAAAGGAAAGCCAGGCCGGCTTTGTAGCCGATCTTGCAAGGCTTGGTGAACCTCCTCAATGAGAAGCTCGACCTGAATGCCCTGGTAGACCGCGGGGGTTTTTCCCAGGTGTCTCAGGGCTTTTTCAAAGTTACGCCAGCCACCCCGGGGGTTGGTTTGGGCTTTGTGCAGCGCGGCGGCCAGCAGGATGATGCCATGAGTGAATTCCCGCTCTGGCCCGGAAAGCCGTAGCCAGAGCGGCTCTAAAGCCTCATGAACCTCCCAGAACAAACCCTGCTTCCACAGGTTCAAGGCCTCGACATACTCTTGCGTACCCAGTAAATGAACCTTCTGCACTAAAAAAGTGTATCGGCTTCCCCTACGGCCTGCCAACAGTGCTAAAGTGTAATTCCAGAAGGGCTCGGGCCTTGGCCTGGGGTGAGAGGAAAATTGCTATGGTAAAACCCATCGAAGTGAATGACGCCAATTTTGACGCCACCCTCAAAGATAACCCCTATGTGTTGGTTGATTTCTGGGCCGAATGGTGTGGCCCTTGCCGTATGGTAGCGCCGGTGATGGAAGAACTGGCCAAGGAATACGCAGGCAAGGTGGTGGTCGCCAAGCTGGATGTGGACGCCAACCCCCAGACCGCCATGAAGTTCCGGGTGATGAGCATTCCCACCATCATCCTGTTCAAAAACGGTCAGCCGGTGGAGGTCATGGTGGGGGCTGCGCCCAAGAGCAACTTTGTGGCCCGCCTCAACAAACACGTTTCCGTGAGCGCCTAGAGCGCTTTTCGCAGGCCATCCGAATTCAAGAAAGCGCTGTCCTGTAGGTGCGTGGGTGCAGCCCGTCCCGATAGTGGATCGTCCGCTCGGTGAACAGCCGCAGGTCTGTCCTGAAGGGGATCGTCCTGGACACAACACTGGCGGCCTGAATGGGTGGCCTTGCCTGTAAAGCGCGCGATTATACCAACTCTGCGCGTGAGTGGCGCTAAACGCGCCCCTCACTTGCCGCGCCAGGGGGCGCGTCCGTGGGACTTGTATATCGCTTTTGAGTCACTTTTGGGCAGTTTTGGTGTTACACCCTCTCCCGATGGGAGGGGTTTTTGTACCCCTTATCAAGGAAGGTTGGGGAGATTATCCTGGCATGGATGCAAACCTTCCACCTCAACATCAACGAGCCTGCCTTTGTCTACGACCCCTACCCCACCCTGGCGCACCTGCGGGAGCACCTGCCGGTCTTCTACGACGAGGTCTGGAACAAGGTCTTTTTCCTGCGCTACGAAGATATTGCTAACCTGCTGCGCGACAAACGGCTAGGCCGCTCGATTACCCACATCCTCTCCCGCGATGAGCTGGGCTGGCCCCCACCCAACCCCCTGACCCGCGACTTCGACCACTTTCAAGAAAACCACATGCTCGACAACGAGCCCCCCAAGCACACCCGCCTCAAGGGCCTGATGTTGAAAGCCTTTACCCCGGCCCGGGTGGAGGGGCTGCGGGGCAAAATCCAAAAGATCGTTAACAACCTGCTCGACCGCGCGGAAGACCGGGGCCAGATGGACTTGCTGGCCGACTACGCCGAGCCCCTGCCGGTAACGGTGATTGCCGAGCTCTTAGGCGTTCCCGAAGAAGACCGCCATCTCTTGCGCCCCTGGTCGGCCAAAATCGTGAAGCTGTATGAGCTGGGCTACACCGACGAGCAAGCTAAAGAGGCCAACCAGGCGGTGGTGGAGTTCTCGAGCTACATCCAGCAACTGGCCGATGAGCGCCGCAAAAAGCCCGGCGACGACCTGATTTCGGCGCTGGTACAGGTCGAAGAACAGGGCGACAAGCTCACCCCTGAGGAGCTGGTGGCCAACTGCATTTTGCTCCTGAACGCCGGCCACGAGGCTACCGTAAACGGCACTACGGCGGGTTTTCTGGCCCTGGCCCGCAACCCCGACCAGATGGAGCGGGCCAAGGAGGCTGCGGCCAAAAACCAGCCCGAGTTCTTCAAGCTGGCCGTAGAGGAACTGCTGCGCTACGATACGCCCTTGCCCATGTTCGAGCGCTGGGTACTGGAAGATTTCGACTACAAAGGCATTCCCCTGCGCCAAGGCCAGGAGGTGGCCCTGATGTACGCCTCCGGCAACCGCGACCCGCGCAAGTTTGCCAACCCCGACCGGCTCGACCTGACCCGCTCGGAAAACCAACACCTGACCTTTGGGCTAGGCATCCACTACTGCATTGGGGCACCGCTGGCCCGTTTAGAGCTGCAAACCTCGTTCCAAACCCTGCTCAAGCGCCTCCCCAAGATTCACCTGGCTACCGACCGGATCGAGTACGCCGGTGGGTTCGTGATTCGCGGCCACAAGGCCATGCCGGTAGCGTGGTGATTCACGCGTCTTTAGGCTTTAGAGCGTTCTTCACATCTTTCAAATCCTCCGACTTCAAGAAAGCTTTGTCCTGGATAGAACAGTTGCCGCCCGGAAACTCGAAAACATGCGTCTGGGCCCAGACGCATTTTCGTTTTCGTGGGCGGCAACGTCTGTGAAGGGCGCTGTAGAGCGGTTCCCACGAATAGTCGGTACAGCAGTTTTGGCCGTACCGACTACGATACGACGCACACGGTGCGTCGTATTGGTGGGAAACGCGAGTCGTATTGGTGGGAAACGCGATAGGCTATATCGCATGAAACCCATTGCCCTGGATGCTATGGGGGGCGACCATGCCCCCAAGGTCACGGTAGAAGGTGCGCTCCTGGCCCAAAGCCAGGGGATTCCGGTGGTGCTGGTGGGCCCTACCGATACCCTAAAAGAAGAACTGCGGAAACAAGGGGGTGATCTGCCCATCGTGGAAGCCCCCGAGTACATCACCATGCAAGACCACGCCACCGATGTGCGCAAGAAGCGCCGTGCTTCCATCAATGTCTGTATGGAGTTGGTCAAGCAGGGGGAGGCCTCGGCGGTGGTGGCCATGGGGCACACCGGGGCCACGCTGGCCTCGGCGCTGTTCAACCTGGGGCGCATCAAAGGGGTGGACCGGCCCACTTTGCTCATTGAGCTACCCAGCGAAAGAGGCCGCACCTACCTGACCGATGGCGGCGCCAACGTGGACTGCCGCCCAGAGTGGCTGGTGCAGTTTGCGGTCATGGCCACCGCGTATGCCCAGGCCCAGGGGGTCGAAAGCCCCAGCGTAGGGCTGCTCTCTATCGGCGAGGAAGAGGAAAAGGGCAACGAGCTTACCCTGCAAACCTTTCCGCTGCTCAAGGCCACACCGGGTATTCGCTTCTATGGCAACGTGGAAGGGCGCGATATCTTCAAAGGTACCACTGATATTGTGGTCACCGACGGCTATACCGGCAACGTGGTGCTCAAGCTGTCCGAGGGCGAGGCCCGTACCCTTTTCAAGTGGGTACGGGAGGCCCTGAACGGGGGTTCATGGCTTACCAAACTGGGGGCTTTGCTGGTGCGCGGGGCCTTGCAGGGCTTGCGGGCCAGGATGGACCCCGCCGAGTACGGCGCGATGCCGCTGTTGGGGGTGGAAGGCCCGGTGTTCATCGGCCACGGCTCTGCCGATGCGCGGGCTGTGCAGAGCGCTATTCGCAAGGCCAAAGGCGCGGTGGAGGCGGGTCTGGTGGAGCGGGTGCGGGTTGGTATTGCCCAGCTGGCGGTTTAGCGTCAGGCAACAGGGGAGAAGGAGGCGTCGCAAGCGATGGAGACCTCGAGCGTCTGGCTACGCATAATCATCAGCATCGGCCTTTTGATCCTGGGTTTCTGGGTTGGGCGGGCCGGGGCGGGCCTCGCAGGTTGGTTGGCCCGGCTCACCCCAGATACCCGCGATGACCGCTACTGGCGCCTGGCAAGCTGGTTGTGGTGGGGCGTGACCGGGGTGATGGTGGCTTCGCTGGCCGCGCAGGTGTGGCAGCTCGAGCTCGAGCCCTTCCGAAGTTGGGGCCAGACCCTCTCGGGCTGGCTGGGCGAGCGCGGCCTGTCGGTGCTGCTGATTGTCGGCGCCACCTCGCTGGCCTTGCGCCTGGTGCCCCGCTTGTTGCAGCGTGTGCCGGTGGGCACCGGCGAGTTTAGCCGGGAGCAGGTGCGGGCCCAGACCCTCAAGAGCGTGCTGGAGTCGGTCTTGCAGGTCTTGATTGTGGTGCTGGGGGTGCTTTTTGCCCTTTCCAACCTGGGCCTGAACGTCACCGCCTTGCTGGCCGGGGCCGGGGTGGTGGGGCTGGGCATCTCGCTGGCCGCGCAGAACCTGATCCGCGACGTGCTCAATGGGTTCTTTATTTTGCTGGAAGACCAGTACGGGGTGGGCGACGTGATTACGGTGGGGCAGCTTTCCGGTGGGGTAGAGCGCTTTAACCTGCGGATTACCGTGTTACGCGACCTCGAGGGCCGGGTGCACTTTATCCCCAACTCCACCATCCAGCAGGTTACGGTGATGAGCCGGGACTGGGCCCGGGCGCTGGTAGATGTCTTGGTGGCCTACGAAGCGCCGGTAGACAAAGCCCTCGAGGTGGTGCGCTCAGAGGCCGAGGCTTTTTACCACGACCCTGCCTGGCGCGAGAAGTTTACCGACCAGCCCCCCGAAACTCTAGGCATCCAGCAACTGGCCGACTCGGGCATCCTGATCCGGGTCCTGTTCAACGCCAAGCCCAAAGAACAGTGGGCCATTGGCCGGGAGTTCCGCCGCCGCATCAAGCTGCGCCTCGATGCCGAGGGCATCGAGATTCCCTACCCCACCCGGCGCATCGTCAACACCTGAACCTGTTTGTGTTCAACCCCCCCATAGAATGAGGGGGATGAAAACCTGCGATTACCTGATTATCGGTGGGGGCATTGTGGGCTTGACGATTGCCCTCGAGCTCAAGAAGCGCAACCGAACCGCGAGCATTGTGGTGCTGGAAAAAGAACCCGAACTGGCCGTTCACGGTTCGGGGCGCAACTCCGGGGTGCTGCATGCTGGTTTTTATTACACCGCCGACTCCCTCAAGGCCCGCTTTACCCGCGATGGCAACACCCGCTGGAAACAGTTTGTGGGGGAGCGCGGCCTGAAAATCAACCGCTGTGGCAAACTGGTGGTGGCCAAAAACGAGCGGGAAGTGGAGGGGCTGCGCGAGCTCAAGCGCCGAGGCGACCTGAACGGGGTCGAGACCTATCTAATTTCCCTCGAGGAGGCCCAAAAAATCGAGCCCAGGGTCAAAACCACCGAGCTGGCCCTGTGGTCGCCCAACACCGCTACCGTAGACCCCAAGGCGTGCATGGCCGCCATTGCGGCGGAGTGCCAGGCCCAGGGGATTGAAGTTCGCCTGAACAGCCCCTACCAGGCGCGGCGCGGCCAGGATGTCATCACACCCCAGGAGGTCTACAGCGCGGGCTTTGTGGTCAATGCGGCGGGGCTTCAAGCCGACAAGGTCGCCCACGACTTTGGCATCGGCCTGCGCTACCGCATTCTGCCTTTCAAGGGACTGTATGTGTATGGTTCAGAGCCGGTGGGAGCGCTCCGAACCAACATCTACCCGGTGCCCGACCTGCGCAACACCTTCCTGGGTGTTCACTTTACAGTTACGGTGGATGGCAAAGCCAAAATCGGCCCTACTGCCATCCCGGCCTTCTGGCGCGAGAACTACGAGGGCCTCAAAGGCTTCGATGCTGCCGAAGCCCTCTCGATTCTGCGCGACGAGGCCATTTTGTTTTTCCGCAACGACTTCAACTTCCGGGGGATTGCCCTCGAGGAAATCAAAAAATACTCCCAGGCTTACCTGGTCAGGCAGGCCTCGGCCCTGCTCGAGGGGGTCAGGCTGGAAAACTACCGCACCTGGGGCCGCCCCGGCATCCGCGCCCAGCTCTACGACCACCTGGACAAAAAACTGGTGATGGACTTCATGCTCGAGGGCAGCCCGGAGGGCCTGCACGTGCTGAACGCCATCTCGCCGGCCTGGACCGCCTCCATGCCCTTTGCCGAGTATGTGGTAGATCAGATCGAGGCCTTGCACAAGGGTAAAGAGGTAGCAAAGGCGTAAGGAGGGTCGAAGGTCTATTGCTGATGGTCGATATTCAGTACACAGTCGTACAAATGCTTTTACAGATGTATCCATTACGGTTGATTTGCATGGCTATGCGGTGTTCTCTGGCAGAAGCCGAAACAGACGCCTTTTCATTCCTCCCCTACGACGTAGGGGAGGTCAGGTGGGGTTGCTGAGCAGCGCCTTCACACAGCAGATCGGTTCGGGCCTTGCCCAATACTCTCCCCTACCCTCCCTACGGGGTAGGGAGGGGGTTTTAGGGCCATCGCTCATGGAACCTATCGAAGTGTATGGGTATCTCTTTGACGCTGTAGTCAATGTTCCATTGACTATCGACTATTCACTATCGTCTATAGACTATCGACTTTTACTGCAATAGACTCCTCCCAGAAGGAGCCGTTATGAGCCTACACCCCCTGGCCGGCAAATCTGCCCCGCACAGCATTCTGGTCAATATCCCCCGGCTGGTGAGCAGCTACTACGCCCTAAAGCCCAGCCCCGAGAACCCTGCCCAGCAGGTGGCCTTCGGCACCAGCGGCCACCGGGGCACTTCGCTGCTGAGCACCTTCAACGAGGCCCACATCCTGGCGGTCTCTCAGGCGGTGGCCGAGTACCGCGCCGAGCAAGGCATCGCCGGGCCGCTTTTTTTGGGGATGGATACCCACGCCCTTTCCGAGGCGGCCTGGATTACGGCGGTAGAGGTACTGGCGGCCAATGGGGTGGACGTGCGAGTGGCTGAAGGGCGCGGCTACACGCCGACTCCCCTGGTTTCCCATGCCATCCTCGAGTACAACCGGGGCCGCGACGCCGGACTGGCCGACGGCATTGTGATTACCCCCAGCCACAACCCCCCGCAGGACGGCGGCTTCAAGTACAACCCCCCCAGCGGCGGCCCTGCCGACACCAGCGTGACCAAGGTGGTGCAGGAACGGGCCAACCAGATCCTGCGCGATGGCCTCACTGAGGTAAAGCGCTGGCCCCTGAGCCAGGCCCTGAACACCGTTCAGGAGTTCGACTTTGTGACGCCCTACGTGCAGCAGTTGGGCAGCATCCTGGATATGGAGGCCATTAAGGCGGCGGGGGTGCGGATTGGGGTAGACCCCCTGGGAGGCTCCGCACTCGAGGTCTGGCAGCAAATTGCCCAGCACTACGGCTTGAACCTGACCATCGTCAACGAACGCATTGACCCCAGCTTTGCCTTCATGACCGTAGATAAGGACGGCAAAATTCGTATGGACTGTTCGTCGCCCTATGCCATGGCCTCGCTGATTGGCCTGAAGGACAGGTTCGACGTGGCTATCGGCAACGACCCCGACGCCGACCGGCACGGCATCGTGACTCCCGACGGGCTGATGAACCCCAACCACTACCTGGCGGTGTGCATCCTCTATCTCTACCAGCACCGCCCCCAGTGGCGTTCGGATATGGGGGTGGGGAAGACCCTGGTCAGCAGCAGCATGATTGACCGGGTGGCCCAGAGCCTGGGCAGGCGGCTGGTGGAAGTGCCGGTAGGTTTCAAGTATTTCGTGGAGGGGCTGCTCGCCGGAACCCTTGGGTTTGGCGGTGAGGAAAGCGCCGGGGCCTCGTTCTTGCGCAAGGACGGTTCAGCCTGGAGCACCGATAAGGACGGTATCATTCTGGGCTTGCTGGCCGCCGAGATTCTAGCCAGAACCGGCAAGTCGCCCAGCCAGCATTACCGCGACCTCGAGGCCCGCTTTGGTTCCTCGGCCTATACCCGTATAGACGCCGAGGCCAACAGCGCCCAGAAGAAAGCCCTGGCCAACCTCTCGCCCGAGATGGTCACGGCTACCGAACTGGCCGGCGAGCCCATCCGGGCCAAGCTGACCCGAGCCCCTGGCAACAACGAACCCATCGGGGGGCTCAAGGTCGTGACCGAGAACGCCTGGTTTGCCGCCCGGCCCTCGGGCACCGAGGACGTATACAAGATTTATGCCGAGAGCTTCAAGGGCGAGGCGCACCTGGCTCGCGTGTTGAGTGAAGCCAGGGAAGTGGTTAATGCAGCCTTCAGGGCAGCGGGGGTTTTATAAACTCGGCCATAGGAGAGCGTTGTAAAGCAGACCATACAACCCAAATCGAAAGTCGGTGAAAAGGCTCGCCAACCCGTCTCTCTGGGAACCGCCGTCATTGCGAGGAGGCCGAAGGCCGACGAAGCAATCCAGAGGAAGCCTGCCAAATCATCGACTGGGCAGGGTGAGCCAGATTGCTTCGCATCCTGCGGATGCTCATACCAGATTCGATTAGTTCGTCACCGAATGGTGGCGAACTAACCCAACCGAAGGGAGTGCTCTAGGATTCAAAAAGATAGCCTCTGGATTTTTGTTTTGGATAACCATCTTTTTGAATCCGATATCACAATGGCCACAAGCCTTTCAAGATGCTCACGAGCGTGTACAGACTTCCATTCAACTGTGCAATAGAGGCCCTTCAGAGTCTGGCTAAAGACATGCTCAAGGCCAAGGTTAACCTTGGCTGAATAGCTTCTCACGCCTGCCAGTCGGTGTATCCTAACCTGAGGGTGGAGGAGGCAATACATGAAGCGAATCTTCTCAACGGCACTTGGATTTCTACTCGCTGGCGCTGCGCTGGCTGCGCCCGAACTGAGCCCCCAGGGCATCATCGTCAACCCAGTTCCCACCGACTTGCAGGTGCGGGTCTGGGTCAACAAAGACCCCGCCAAAACGGGCAACCCGGTTTATCAGATTGGAGAGCGCATCCAGGTTTCGGTGCAGGTCAACCAGGAGGCCTATGTTTACATCTTCAGCGTCAAGTCCACGGGCGAGATTGGTCTGATTCTGCCCAACGCTTTCGACCAGAACAACCTGCTGCGGGCTGGCGAGACCCGGACCTTTCCCCCAGCGACCGGGGCCCGGTACAGCCTGGATGTGGGAGGCCCCGAGGGCCAAGACCGGGTGCTGGCGGTGGCCAGCCGCCAGCCGCTTTCGCTGGCGCAGATTGCCAACATCCAGACCGGGCAGGTTAACGTGCAGGGGGCCGATAACCTGGCCAGGGCTCTCTCCATTGTGGTCACGCCGCTACCCGAGCGCGACTGGGTGAGCAACGTGGCCTTTTTCATCGTGGGTCGGGCTGCGGTGACGCCGGTGCAGCCGGTACAGCCCGGAACGGGAACCCTGAGCGTGAACTCCACCCCTTCCGGGGCTCAGGTGCTGGTAGAAGGCCGGGTGGTGGGCAGTACCCCGATCAACCTGGTTCTGCGTCCTGGTCGGGTAGACCTCGAGCTGCGCCTAGGGGGCTACCAGGTCTTCCGCACCTCGGCGCAGATTCGGCCTGGCGAGACCACGGTCATCAATGCCGATCTGACGCCGGTGGTACAGAACGGCCTGCTACAAATCAACTCCAACCCCCAAGGGGCGCAGGTGCTGGTGAATGGCCGGGTGGTGGGCAATACCCCCCTCAACCTGACCGTGCAGCCGGGCCGCTACGACCTCGAGCTGCGCCTGGGGGGCTACCAGGGGTTCCGTACCTCGGTGATGGTGGGCAACGCTCAGACCGTGCCGGTGAATGTAAACCTGCAAGCCCTGCGGGGTGCCCTCGAGGTCTTCACCAATGTGGAGGCCCGTATCTTCCTGGATGGGCGCGAGGTAGGCCAGACCCGGGGTGGCTTCCTGCGACTCGAGGATGTGGAACCGGGCAACGTGCAACTGGTGGCCCTGGCCCCCGGATTCCGGGCCGAAGTTCGCGACGTGCGGGCCGAGCCAGGGCGGGTGCTGCAAGTCCGCCTGAACCTGAACCGCGCCCGGTAAAGCTCTTAGCAATCCAGCACAAGACGAGGTGGCCAGGTGCCGCCTCGTCTATTTTTGGCCCATTGTTGGTCATTCGCTGGGTGCTTTGATGGTTGATCGCTGTGCGCAATGTCGCATGTCTCAGGTCTTACGTCCCGAGTCCAGTTATACCAACTTTATCTGGATAGCTATCTTTTAGAGGCGTTTCTACGCCCCCTCATCTGGCGACACTCCAGGTACGGTCAATCGCGTTTATGTCACTGTTCGTAAATAGCGTCGGCGGGGTGTCGCCACCTTCTCCCGCTCAGGGGAGAAGGCAAGAGGTTCATATAGATTTGGTATTAGGCCTGGCTTTCGGCTTTTAGCATGGACTTTCGGCCCTACATAACCTCCAGCAAAGCAAACTTCAGATAGTGCGTTTCCGGGACATTGAGCAGCACCGGATGATCCCAGCCCTGGCCGCGCTTTTCCAGAATCCGTACGGTGCGGTGGGCATCGGCGGCAGCCTCGGCGAGCATCTGGTAGAAGAGCGGTTCGCTCAGGTGGTGGCTGCAAGAGGCGGTGGCCAGGATGCCTCCGCCGGGCAGGAGCTTCATGGCCCGCAGATTGATTTCTTTGTAAGCCGCGTAGGCCCGCTCCACATCGCGCTTGCCCTTGGCAAAGGCCGGCGGGTCCAGCACGATCAGGTCGTACTGGTTGCCCTGTTTTTCTGCCTCCCGCAAAAACTCAAAAGCGTTGGCCTCCTGGGGGATGATGTTGGTGAAGCCGTTGGCCTGGGCGTTCTGAAGGGCCCTTTGCAGGGCGGCAGCCGAGCTATCCACCGCAATGACCTGCTCAAAGCCCTGGGCCAGGTGCAGGGCAAACGAACCGTGGTAGCTGAAGACGTCCAGGGCAGTTTGGCCCCTGAAGGTCTGGAGACGGATGCGGTTGTCGCGCTGGTCGATGAAGGCCCCGGTTTTCTGGCCCTTCTGGAGTTCAACTTGGTACCGGACGGAACCTTCTTGCACCCACACAAATTCGGGTATCTGACCCAGCAGAGGCCGAACCTCGAGGGGTAGCCCTTCCAGACTGCGGGACTTCTGGTCGTTTTTAGCCAGCAGGCTCTGTAGTGGCAGCTCGGCTTGAATGACTTCTACCAGGGCATGGGTGAGCGGCTCCAAGGCCGCCGAACCGACCTGCATCACCCCATGGCCGGCGTAGTAGTCGAGCACCAAGGCCGGCACCAAGTCGCCCTCTGCGTGCACCAGTCTGTAAGCCCCCTCGGGGGTTGCGGCAATCGCTGCCTTGCGGCGCTGTAGGGCCTTTCGCAGGTTCTCAAGGAGCGCCTCCTCGGGCCGCCCCGAATCAACCGGATCAAAGCTGAAGGCCCGAACCGAGATTTCCGAAGCCGGATTGTAAAGAGCTCGCCCCAAAAGGCCACGGCTCGATTGAACTGGGTATAAACCCGGGCTACTCGGCCCCTCTAGCACATCGCTTCTGTAAACCCAGGGGTGTTGGGCCAAGAGCCGGGCCGCGCCCCTGGGGGAGACGTGGACATTCACCCTGTGAGTTTAGCACTGCTCAGAGCCCACTATTTTCTCGCACTTAGGGCAGGTTTGTTTTGTGGGCGTTTTGGCCGCCCATGCCTTAGCCAGCAGCTATGGTCAGGGTGTTTACCTGAAGCATAAGCGGGGTGCACTGGTGTATGCTGTCTCGCGTTGACACGGGTCTTGTGCAATCGCTATGATTGTGAAGGTTGACTTTGAGTAAGTTTTCACTTACTCATTTTTATGATGTAAACGCCGAAGAAACGGCACATGAGAAAGGAGGGAACGTGGCGGGAACAGGACTCATCAAAAGCCTAGCGGAGCACGAGCAAGCCCTGACCAAGCAGCTCGAGGACGCCAGGCAGGCGGCTGCTTCTAAGATTCGAGAAGCCGAGGCTAAAGCTGCCCAGATACTGGCCGAAGCCGAGCAGGCTGCGCGCGACTTGGAGGTGCAGCACCGGGCCCGAACCGCCGAGGCGGTGGCCCAGATTGAAAGCCAGGCGCGGGCTAGGGCCGAGGCCGAGGCCAAAGCCCTCACCGAAGCGGCAGCGGCTAAGCTGCCGGAGGCGGTACAGGCGGTGCTGAGGGAGGTTTTGCCTTGATCGCTCCGATGGAAAAGCTTATCGTCGCTGGCCCTAAGCGGCTGGCCCGGGAGCTGTTGGGCGAGCTGCAAAAAGCTGGCGTGGTGCACATTGACCCCCTGCGGCCCGATGAGCTCGGTGAGTACCGTCTCGCCCCCAGCGAAGAAGCTGAGCTCAAGCGTTGGGAGGCTGTGCTTTCGCAGATCGAGCAATCGTTGGCGGTCATGGGCCTTCCTACCGCAGCCGGCGCCAAGCAGTTTGGGGGCTCCCTCGTGGAGGCCGAAACCACCATCCGACCTCTGGCCAACCGGGCCGAGGTGTTGGGCAAGGAGCGGGCCGCCCTGGAAGAGGAGATCCAGACCATCGAGCTGTTTGGCAGGGCTGCCGACAAACTTGCGACGATGGCGCACGGTCTGGATCTGAGCCCCCGGCTGGCGGTAATCCCTTTTCTGGTGGCCAAACCCGAGGAGCTTGAAGGAGTGCGCACGGCCTTGCAGCAAGCCCTTGAGGATCGCTTTATCCTGGAGGCCGAGGCGCTGGACAACCAGGTCGCGGCGGTGCTGGCGGTCAAGCGAAGCGAGCTCGAGACCGCCCGCTCGACCCTTTCGCGCCTGGGGCTGGCCGAGCTGCGTTTTCCGGGTGCTTACGGTAGTATGCCCCTTTCCCGGGCGGCGGCCCGCATGAAAGAGCGGGCTCGGCTGGCGCCCGAGGAGTTGCTGGGCATCCGGGAGGAGATCGGCAAGCTAAAAGCCGAATCCTCTGAGGCCCTCATGGCCCACTGGGTCCGGGCCAAAGACGAGGTGGCCCGCTACAAGACCACCGCAGACCTGGCTGCCGGCAAGTACGGCCTAGCCCTCATGGGCTGGGTGCCACAAAAAGCCAAAGGGCGGGTCGAGGAGGCCTTGGGTCGCTTGCGCGACCAGATCGTGTATACCTTTGAGTCGGTAGATGAGCACCACGAAGGCCATCAAGTGCCCGTCACCCTGGAAAATCCGGCCTGGGCCAAACCCTTCGAGCTGCTGCACAGCTTCCTGAACACCCCCCGCTACGGCACCTACGACCCCACGGTGATGATTGCCGCGTTTTTCCCCTTTTTCTTCGGTATGGTGGTCGGGGATATCGGCATCGGTATGCTGTTTGGTCTGCTGGCCTACTGGTTGGGTTCGCTCGCTAAGGCCCGCAAGAACCTGGTCATCAGCTTTCTGGGGGCCAACTTTGGCCCGGATGTGGTGGGTAGCCTGAGCAAGGTGCTATGGTGGATGACCGCTTGGGCTGTGGTGTTCGGCTTTATCTATGGGGAGTTCTTCGGCACTTTCCTAGAAAAGCTCAAACTTCCTGGAGGCGGCACCTTCTTCTACGACCCCAACCACAGCACCGAGGGCCTAATCCCCATGACCATCAACCGCCTCGATTTCGAAAAGACCGCAACCTTCCTGATGTTGGCGAGCATTGCTTTCGGGCTCATTCAGGTCTTCTACGCCTTCATCATCCGGATGCAGCAAGGGCTCAAGCACGGCCACATGAGCCACTTCTGGGAGGGCCTGGGGTACTTGGCTGGCTGCTTAGGACTGACTGCCTTTGCCTACAACTATCTGACCCAATCCGGCAGCGGCCTGCTCACGGCGGTGCTCGTGGTCGGTATTCTGGTGTTCGTGGTGAGTGCGATTCTGGCCAAGATGCCCCTCATGATTGCCGAGCTTCCCTCCAAAGGCGGGCAAATTTTGAGCTACATCCGTATCTATGCTGTCGGGGTAGCCGGTGCCCTGCTGGCCAGCCTGGCCAACCAGGTCGGCTTTGGCATAGCCGAGCGGATGGGCTTCGTCGGGGGCATTCTGGGTTTTGTGGTGGGTCTGGTCATCCTGCTCTCGGTGATCATTATCACCACACTCGGACACGTGCTGCAACCCATCCGTTTGTTGTGGATCGAGTTCGGCACTAACTTTGGTTTCTACGACGAGAGCGGTCGTCCTTACCGCCCCTTCAAGTCTGTGCGCAGCGAGGAAGTTCGCTAACACCGGGGGTTACTCTCGGTTGCCAGGGTGCGTACGCAGGTTTAGTCCACAATGTGCCGGCACTGCCCGGCAAGTTGGAACCCAAAGTAAAAGTAGAAAAGGAGATCAAGATGAAGATTGCTAAGGCTGCCAAGTTGGTTTCGGTGTTCGGGTTTGCTCTGCTGGCTACCATTGCTTTTGCGGCGGAAGGAGAGGCCGCGGCGGGAGCCAACTACGCTGCTATCGGTAAAGGTTTGGCGATTGGCCTGGGTATTCTGGGCACCGGTGTGGCCCAGTCGGCCATCGGTGCGGCTGCGCTGGGGGCTGTGGTGGAGGATCGTCGCAACTTCGGTACAGCGCTTCTGTTCTTCTTGCTACCTGAAACGCTGGCCATCTTCGGTCTGGCCTTCTCGTTCCTCATCAACTAAGGCCAAAGCCGGGTAGCCCGTGGCCCACAGTTTTCTATACCAGGCCGTAGGCTATCGGCAAGAAGCGCACAGAGGAGCATAATGTCAAAACTTGAGGATATCCTGCAAAACGAAGTAGCCTCCGAGATTGGAGCGATTGCAGCCGAAGCAGAGGCCAAGGCCAAGGCCATCTTGGAGGAGGCCAGGGCCCACGCGGAGGCCATCAAGGCCAACAAGCTGCGGCAGCTCGAGGCCGAACACCAGGCCGCTGTGCGCCGAGCCGAAAGCGCTGCCGAACTGCTCGTGAGCCAGGCCCGCATCGCCGCACGAGGTCAGGTGATGGATCAAGTCAAGGCTGAGGTGAGCCAGCGCTTGCAAAAGCTCGCCGGCCAACCCGAGTTCGGCGATACCCTACAGAAGCTGGCAGAGGAGGCTTTAAAAAGCATCGGAAAAGCTGAATCTGTACTGGTTAATCCGGCCCAGGCGTCTTTGCTGAATAGCTGGGTGCAAAGCCGGGGATTGAAGCTCAACACCGACCCGGCCATCCGCGATGGGGTTCGGTTGGTGGCCGAAGGTGGGCGAGCCTATGTACAAAACGCGCTCTCCGAGCGCCTGGAGCGTGCCTGGAGCACCCTATCGGCTCAAGCCGCCAAGGCCATCTGGGGGTAAGTCATGGCCTCCAGTGGCTTTGCATATCTCAACGCTCGCTTGCGCGCCCGGCGGAGCCAGATGGTTCCGGAGTCGTTCTTCCAGCAAGCCCTTAACCAGTCCTTCCCTGAGCTGGTGCGCTCGTTAGGCGAAACCGTCTATGGCCCCGACCTGGTCGGCGAGACCCTGGCCGATGTGGATCGAGCGGTAGCTAACCACGTGAAGCGCACCGTGGGCGACCTGCCAGGGCTGCTTACGGGCAACCAGCGAGAGGCGGTTAATCTACTGCTTCTACAGACCGACCTGAACAACCTCAAGACCATACTGCGGGGTAAAGCAGCCGGCC
The DNA here is from genome assembly GCA_937950405.1 of uncultured Meiothermus sp. Lineage (GTDB taxonomy): Bacteria > Deinococcota > Deinococci > Deinococcales > Thermaceae > Meiothermus. The sequence goes on along the minus strand of CALFDH010000202.1, from coordinate 369 downwards.
TGCCGCCCGAGGAGATCAAAGGCAAGCTGGGGGATGGAACCTTGCCAGAGGTCTTGGTGAACGCCATGTTGCAGGCATCGGACGCAGCCGGTGTGGCCCAGATCCTCCAACTGCCCACCCACCCATTGGCCAAAGCCTTGCGTAATGCTGTTGCGGGAAGCCCTGATCCGCTATCGCTGGAGGTGGCCTTGGATCGCGACTTCTACGCCCATTCCCTCGAGAAAGCCCGTCGCTTGCAGGAGCCGGCCCTGGCTTCGTACTTCGCGCTGCAGGTGGATGCAACCAACCTCACCACCGCCTACAAGCTTCATGCCCTGGGCGTCGGGGGCGGGGAGGGGTATTTTGTGCCCGGAGGCAGCCATGTCAACC
>CALFDH010000201.1 GCA_937950405.1 uncultured Meiothermus sp. | reverse complement strand
CACCACATTCACGGGAATCTCGGGGTCTCGCACCACCTTGAGGGCTTCCAGTACCTGCTCTTTGGTTGGCAGACTCATCTCGCTCATGGGTGTTATGCTAACCCGGGGGCGCGGACAGCATCCTGTACTAGGTTGCAAAATAGTTGTGGCCTGCGGAGCAGCTTTGGAGCCCCGCAAGCCACAGGCCACCAACTCTACATAAACCGCTTGCGGCGGCGGTAGCTCTTGACGTCCTTAAAGCTCTTGCGCCCCCCCGACTTGGCCACCCCCAGGTAAAACTCCTTTACATCGGGGTTGGACTCGAGATACGCCTTTGTACCTTCCAGGGCAATCCGCCCGGACTCCATGATGTAGCCATAGTGGGCCACCGAGAGGGCCACCCGGGCGTTCTGCTCCACCACCAGCACCGTCACGCCTTCCTCGGCGTTAATCTGGGCCACGATATCGAAAATTTCCCGCACCAGCAGGGGGGCCAGTCCCAGGCTGGGTTCGTCCAGCAGCAGGAGCCGGGGGTTGGCCAGCAGGGCCCGCCCAATGGCCAGCATCTGCTGTTCGCCCCCCGAGCAGTAGCCCGCCAGGCGGGTCTTGATCAGGGCCAGCTTGGGGAAGTAATGGTAGATGCGCTCGAGGTCTTCCTTGACCTTGGCGCTGTCGCGCCGGGTAGCCGAGCCCACCCGCAGGTTTTCCTCTACGGTCAGGTGCTTGAAAACCCGCCGCCCCTCGGGCACCTGCACAATACCTTTCAGCACAATCTGCTCCGGCGGCTTGTTGGCAATGTTTTCGCCCCGGTAGTGAATTGCGCCCGAGACCACCCTGCCGTCCTCTGGCACCAGCAGGCCCGAAATCGCCCGCAGGGTGGTGGTCTTCCCGGCGCCGTTCGGGCCCAGCAAGGCGGTGATGTGCCCCTCCGGCACCTTGAGTGAAACCCCCCTCAACACCTGGATGATGTCCTTGTACACCACCTCGATGTTGTTAACTTCCAGCAGAATCGGGCCCAGGTCTTCAGGTTGCATATCACCTCGCAGAAAGCCGAGGGCTAAAAGCTCTAAGTAGCAGTCTGTCTTGGGCACTCGGCCCTCGGCTTATAGGTTTCTTTACGGGTTACGCACCTGACGGAACAGTGCGGAGGTAAAGGGGTCGGTTACCGGAACGAACTTACCCCCCTTAGCTTCCAGTACCCTCAAACCTTCGGCGCCGGTCTGCTCAGAACGGGTAAAATCAATTTCGATGCCCGCTTTGGTAGACACCGCAAAACCGGGCTTAAAGGCGTTCGGGCCGTTCATGCCAATCAGGGCCTGGTATACGGTCTCGTTGTCAATGCGTCCGTTGAAGCGCTGGGCAGCCCGCTTCATGGCTTCCACCGCAATGGCTGCCGCCAGCATCCCGGCGGTATAGTTGGTGGAGTTCAGAATGTCGGCGCTGCGGTTGTACTTCGCCGCGAGCTGCTTTTGCAGGGCAATGCCGGGGGTGTTTTCGTCCAGCGTGTAGTAGCTGCTCGCCCACAAAAAGCCCTCGGCGGCGTCGCCTGCCAGGCGAATCAGGTCGGAGCCCCCGGTATAAACCGCCCCCAACTGCTTGATCTTTTTATCCAGCCCCAGACGCTTGGCATCTTTCAGGATGTTGGCGACAGGCCCGGCCACATTCTGATGCAAAATAAACTCCACACCGGCAGCATCCAGGGCTCGCAACAAAGCGGTATTGTCCAGGTTGCCCCCGCCCACCTCACGCACGTCCACTATCGTCTGGCCAAGCCGCGCCGCTGCCCTGCGGGAAGCATCAATCACGGCCCGACCAAACGGGCTCGGGTTGACCACCAGGGCCACTTTAGCGTTTTTCTTGGTACGGTTGATGTACTCTAGCAATGCCACAAACTGCTCGGAGTAGCTACTCACCGGCAAGAACATATAGGTATTGTTGGGCGGCTCAATTAGACCAATGTGCGCCGACGCCGGAATGGTAGGCATCTTCACTTCGTTGATAAGCGGTTTGAGTTGCAACATGGCCCCGGTGGAATAACCCAGATACACGGCAGGTTTGGCCCGATCCAGGGCTTCTTCAAAGATGCGCTGGGTGTTGGGGTTCTGGTACTGGTCGTCGCGCACGGTGCAGTTCAGGGTAACGCCCGGAATCAGCTTCTGTTCGTTAGCGTATTTGCAGTAATCCTCGATGCCGGCCCCATACGGCCCCCCCACGTCCGAGGTGGGCCCGGTCACGGCCCCCGACCACAGCAGGTTCACCGTACGCCCCTGGGCCATCGCCAGTCCCAGCATGGCCACCATCCCTAAAACAATCGCTCGCTTCATAGCTCCTCCTGTTCGTTCAAAAGCTTCTCTTTCTGATTGCAACGCGCATCACGCGATGTTGCCCTGGTTGCTTGTGGCGGATTGCAAAAAGCCCATAGATTGAATCAATTTTGGCCTTGCCATAACCTCAATACTTGAAGGGCCACGTTCGGAAATAGCTTCGCAAGAGCCGCCACCAGTTGTATAGCCCCCTGGGCTCGAAGACCAGGAACAGCACGATTACCAGGCCAAAGGAAAGGGGCAACAGGGCCGAGGCCACATCCACGCCCGCCGGGGTGATGCTCTGGATGAAAGCGTTGGACTTCATCCATTCCGAGAGCCGTTCCATGTAGAGCCGCAAAAACTCGATAAAGGCTGGGCCCAGCAGGCTCCCCACCACGGTGCCCAACCCGCCCACAATGGCCATAGCCAAAAGCGCCACCGAACGGCCCAGGGTGAACTCCTCCACCACCACGGCCCGCTGCATGTAGGCCAGCAAACCACCGGCAATGCCCCCATAAAAAGCACCGAGGGCAAAAGCGAAAAGCTTGGTACGACCCGGATCCATCCCCATCGCATCGGCGGCGCGGTCGTTGTCACGAACGGCAATGAGAGCGCGGCCATATTTGCCCCGCAACAGGTTGCGCCAGGCGATAACCATCAGCACCAGCACAAACAAAATGACGTAGTACCAGAAGTAGTTGTGGTTGCGGAAGCCGATTTCCAGGCCCAGAAAGTTGCGCATCTCTACCGGAATCGCAGCCCCCTGGGCCAGCGCCGGGCTGCGCCCTACCACCCACACAAAAATCTCCTGGAAGGCCAGCGTGGCCAGGGCCAGGTAGAGGTGCTTGACCCGGAGGCTGGGAATCCCCACGATAAACCCAAGGATGGCCGCCGTAAGGCCCCCTAGGGGAATGGTGAGCCAGAAGGGCAGGTTGGGCGCGCTCAGGGCCACGGTATAGGCCCCGACCCCCATGAACGCGGCCTGGCCCACGCTGATGAGCCCCGCATAGCCGGTGGTGATGTTGAGCCCCAAAACCGCAATGGCGTAAATCAGGATGAAGTTAAGCACCAGCACCTGCGAGCGCTCTAAAAACATCGGCAGGATACACAGGGCTGCCAGCAGCAACACCACCGAGGCAATCTCGCGGTAGTTGGCAAAAATAGTGGTGTCCTGCACGTAGGAGGTGCGGTAGTTGCCGGTCTGAGCCCAGGGGTTACGCATTGGCACCTCCCGTGTGTTGAGGGCTCGAGGCTGAAAGCTGAAAGTTAATGTTGGCAACACCTTTAGCTTTCGGCTTTCGGCTATCCGCTTTCAGCAGAAGTTGTCCAGTGTTCTGCGTCATACCCGCTCGATCTCCTCGGTGCCAAACAACCCATGCGGCTTGAACCACAGCATGACCAGGAGCACCACAAAAGGCATCACGTACTGCGAGCCACCCCCTACCAGGCCAATCTGGCTGAACAGCCCATCCAGGTAAGCCGTGGAAAAAGATTGCAGGATGCCGATGATGATACCCCCGACCACCGCCCCCGGTACAGAATCCAGCCCACCCAGAATCACCGCCGGGAAGACCGCCAGCCCAATAGCAATCAGACCGTCCTGGTTCAAGCCCGAGACTGTCCCCACCACGATGCCAGCAGCCGCCGCAGTCAGGCCCGCCACTGCCCAGGCCAGCGCAAATACCCGCTGCACCGAGACCCCCACGCTCATAGAGGCCATCTGGTCGTCGGCCACAGCCCGCATGGAAACCCCCAGCACCGAGCGCTGGAAGAACCAGCCAAATAGCACCAGGAACACTGCCGTAAAGCCGATGGCCAGTAGCTGTGGGTACGAAACGCTGATGCCCCCCAGGTTAAGGCCCCCCTGCGGCAAAAACTGCGGAAAGGTAAAGTTGCCCGAGCCAAAGGGGGTCAGGTACATCAGGCCGTCCAGTACACTGGCCAGCCCAATCGTCACCATGATCACCGAGATGATCGGCTCGCCGATCATCGGCCTGAGCACCACGAGCTGCACCGCGATGCCGAACGCGAACATGAACACCAGTGTGATCGGCATGCCCAGCCAGAAAGGCACCTGGTACTTGGTCAGCAGCGCCCAGCACACCCAGGCGCCGACCAGCAGCAGTTCGCCC
>CALFDH010000200.1 GCA_937950405.1 uncultured Meiothermus sp. | reverse complement strand
GCTCGACGGAGACAACGCCTCCAACCTGCAAGGCTGGCACTGGGCAGGGGGGCTGGGTGTGGATGCGGCGCCCTACTTTCGGGTTTTCAACCTGATCACCCAGGCCGAGACCCACGACCCCGGTGGGGTATGGCTCAAGCGCTGGGTGCCCGAATCGAACGGCCTTGCTCAGCCGTACAAAGCCCCCGTGCTGGATCTGGAGTTTGCCCGCCGACGCTACCTCGCGGCTGCCGAGAAGATCGCCAAAAAGCCGGGCATGGCGGCAGAGAGTCAGAGGCCGAAGGCCAGAGGTGTCTAGTGGGTAAACAAAATCCTATCTGCACATCGTCGGCTGCTGCCAGCACGCCCTCGAGCAAGGGTTTGCACCGGTTGAGTATTTGTGGACAAGGTCAAACGCTAAAAGTAGGTCTTACCGGGGTAGCCTCAGCCCTCGTCTGACCCGTGACTTGCGACAGCCAGCGAACCCCTACACGAAGCTCTGCCCCGATACTCGATTTCCAGGGATTGTATATGCGGTACAAAGGCTTCAAAGCACACCTACCGGTCAAGGTATGTCCGGTTTGTGGTCGGCCTTTTCAGTGGCGCAAGAAATGGGCCCAGAACTGGTTGGATGTGAGGTACTGCTCGGATCGTTGCCGAGGCCAGGCCAGGGAGAGGAAGGGTTGAGTGAGTTGGCAGGGGAACGTATAGCCCAGCAACTGCTGCTGTGGGCGCTGGTGTGCTTGGGGAGCGCGCTTTTCGGTTTGTGGCGCACTCAACATGCCTTCTGGAGGCCGTTCTGGTTCATGACCGGGGTCTGGGCGTTGGTAAACGCAGCGATTGCCTATGGAGGCTGGCTGGGGGCCGAACCCGACCCGGCAAGCCTCCGCCAGCTCCTCTGGATTAATGCTGGGCTTGATGCCCTGTATGTGGTGGTAGGGCTGGCTTTGTGGATGCGCCCAAAGCCGATGCAGAAGGGGTTTGGCCTCGCTGTCATGGTGCAGGGGTGGTTCTTACTGGGCTTCGATGTGTTCCATGCCCTACAAATCTGAACGTAATTTGGACAAATGTTCTACTAATCCTGTACGAATAAGATTCGAACCGGAGGTTACGAGGCAGGGATTCATCAGCCCAAAGCCGATACCAGCGGCTAGGGTGCAGGTGAAGACTTGACCTCTAACCCAATCCAAGTAGTACAGGGAGGTAGTAAATGAAACTCAAGGCATTGTTTGTAGCAGGCAGCTTGGCCCTGGCCGCCCTCGGTCTGACCCTGACCAGCGCACAGAGCACCACCCAGAACCAGACCATCGCGCAAATTGTGGCCACCAATCCCAACTTCAGCACCCTGCTGGCCGCCGTCCAGGCTGCTGGACTGGCCCAAACCCTCTCGGGCCCTGGCCCCTTCACCGTCTTTGCCCCCACCAACGAAGCCTTTGCCAAGATTCCCAAAGCTGACCTAGACAAACTGTTGGCTGACAAGGCAGCCCTGACCAAGGTTCTGACCTACCACGTGGTGGCTGGACGGGTGCCCTCGAGCCAGGTCGTGAACCTCAAAGAAGCCAAAACCGTGGAAGGGCAAAACGTGACCATTGCGGTGAAGGATGGCAAGGTAATCCTGAACGGCAACTCCACCGTCACGGCAGTGGATATTCAGGCCAGCAACGGTATTATCCACGTGATCGATACCGTTCTTATGCCCAAATAGCTAGCCTGGGTGTGGCGCCCCTGCCGACCGACGGGGGCGCTTTTGTCTTCCCTGGCAGGGGCTTTGTAGGCCGGAGAGGTTGCCGTAATGCGCGTATCACGATACGATGACCTGGTAAGTTTATAAAACCTGTCGGTAGAAAGGAGCGTCGTATGCAGTGGATCAAATGGATCGCGGGCCTGATGCTGGTACTGGGTTTTGCGCTGGCGCAGGGAGGTGGCAACACAGCCTTTGTGCGCTTTGCCCATCTGGTGCCCGATGCGCCGGCGGTGGATATCCTCTCCGGCGGTAACAAGGTTTTTGAGGCCCAGGCTTTCAAGGACGTGACCTACTACGCCGAGGTGCCCGCCGGTAGCCTGACCCTGACGGTGCAGACCACCGGGCAGAACCCGGTCAAGGTTGCTGACGTGGCCATCCGCGTGCAAGCGGGCAAGTACTACACGGTCATGGCGCTGGGTACGGCCTCGACCCTCAAGGCCCGGCTAGTCGAAGACCGCATTGCCCCTGCCGAAGGGGTGGCTAAGGTTCGCATCGTGCATGCCTCGCCGGATGCCCCGGCGGTAGATGTGGCCCTCAAAGGGGGGCCTGTGCTGTTCCGCAACCTGGCTTTCAACCAGATTTCGGGCTACGGCACGGTTCCGGCGGGGGTTTACAACCTCGAGATACGTCCCACCGGCACCACCACGGTAGCGCTGCCGCTCGAGGGGGTGGGTTTTGAAGCAGGCAAGGTCTACAGCGTCTTTGCTGTTGGCTTGCTGGCCGGCGAGACCCTCGAGGTGATCGTGGTCGAAGATAGTTTTGGCAGTCCATAAGGGCAAAGTGGGCTAAGTACCTTCCGCCTATGTTTTGGATAATGGCATGATCGAAAATCATTCGAGTATTGCGCCTGGACCATGATTTTCTCGCGCAGCCTGAAATCATCTCTAGACCTTATACGGGCGTAACTGAGAGGGTGGGCTTCGGCCCACCCTTTTTTGTGGGCTCTGGTCAAGTCTGAACCCGGTGGTGGCCTCAGGATAGAAGGGTATGCGTAGGTGGGTGGTTCTGGCTTTGGCTCTGCTGGGCGTGGGTCTGGCCCAGCCCGCGCGCTGGACAGGCCAACCCGAGTACCGGGTTATTCCGGGCGCACCGACGGCAGCGGGGGCGGCTCTTGACCGGAGTTATGTGCTGGTCTACCCGGCCCAGGGAACCCCCCGCGGCACCATCGTTTTGGTGCCGGGGTTCTTGGGGGGCGCCACCAACTTTGAGGCCCTGGCCCGGCGGCTGGTGCTGGCAGCCCCAGGCTGGGCGGTCTGGGCCTGGGATCGGCGGGCCAACGGCCTCGAGGACCGCCGGGGCTTTACCTCGCCCGACCCCTGGGCCTACTACCAGAACTACCCGCTGCCCGATTTTCCCTTCCTCAAGGACTGGGGCCTGAAGGTACACCTGGACGACCTCGAGCAGGTGGTAGACCAGGCCCGCAGCAGCGGCCCGGTGGTGCTGGCCGGGCACTCGCTGGGCGCGAGCCTGGCCTCGCTCTTTGCGCTGTACCGGGGGGATAAAATCAGCGGCCTGATTTTGCTGGATGGGGCGCCCCGCCTGATTCCCCTCACCCGTGAGCAATACTTTGGCGGCACCGAAGGGGGTTTTGGGCGGTTGGCCGGGCTCAACGAACTACTGGAAGGCAGGGCCCCGCCCTACATCAACGCCTTCGGGCTCAACCCGGTGGGCTTTGCCCAGGCCGAAGCCCAGGCTTTCATGACCGCGCAGAACCCCCAGGCCGACGCCCTGCCAGGCTGGGTGCCATTCCGGGCAAGTCGGCTGGCGGCGGCCCTTTCCCGCGTGGACGACCGCTATGCCCTGTCGCCCATTTTCTCGGTCTCGGTGGGGCAGTCCACCGGGCGCGAAGGGATTAGCCTGTTCAGCTTTTTGGTGGGGAGTGTGGTCTACACCATCCGGGGCCCCAGGGGGAGCCGGGTGGAGTGGCGCGATAGCGGCGAGGCCACCGACCCGATGGAATTTATCTCATCCTATGCCAACCCCACCACCGGCTTCTCGGAGTGGTTTTTCCCCTACCGCCTTTCCCTCGACATCTCGGCCTATGATGTGGCCATGCCCGAGCTGAGGCCGCGCTCGGTGGCGTATCCGGTGCTGGCCCTGGGTGCGGGGCGGGGGTTGCTCCCGCAAACCAGCAATTTTCAAAGTGTAGGGGAGGTGTTCCCCAACACTCAAGTAGACATCCGAATCCTGCCAGGCCTCACCCACCTGGATATCCTGACCAGCCGCAACGGCGCTGCGGTGGGCCCCATTGCGGCTTACCTGCAAGGGGTGCGCTGAGCACACCTCTTCCATCTTTGGCCCTGAACCTTGGCCCCAGACCCACGACCTTTGTATGACCCTCTGGATTCTCGGCGACCAGCTTAACCATGCCGCGCTGGAGCAGCTATCGCCCCGGCGGGTGCTGCTCTTGGAGGCCTACGAGCTGGGGCGTACCCCGCCCATGCACCCGCAGAAGCTGGTGCTCTTCTTCAGCGCCATGCGCCACTTTGCCCAGGAATTGCGGGAGGGTGGAAGGGAGGTCATCTACCTGCAGGCCGAGACCCTGGCTGAGGCCCTGCAAGCGTTTTTCCAGGCCTACCCCGGCGAAACCCTGTACCAGATGCAGCCCGCCGACCATGGCTTTGCCGAGCGGGTAGGGGCAATCGTGGAAGGCCAGGGGGGCCTTTATCGCCTGCTACCCAACCGACTCTGGCTGCTGCAGCCGGAGGATTTTGACCGCTGGGCGGGGAACCGCCAGACCTACCGCCTCGAGTACTTCTACCGCTTCATGCGCCAGCGCACCGGCTACCTGATGCAGGGGGGCCAGCCGGTGGGGGGCGCCTGGAACTACGATGCCGAGAACCGCAAGGCGCCGCCCCCAGGCTACCGGCCCCCGGCCCCGCGCCGTTTTGCCCCCGATGCCCTCACGCGGGCGGCCCTCGAGACCGTACGGGAAAAGTTCAAAGGGCATTTTGGCTCCCTCGAGGGTTTTGAGTGGCCCGTAACCCGGCAGCAGGCCCTACAGGCCCTGGAGGATTTCGTGCAGCACCGTCTGGCGGCCTTTGGCCCCTACCAGGATGCCCTGGTGGAGCAGAGCTGGAGCCTGAACCACTCGCTGCTCTCCCCGGCCCTCAACCTGGGCTTGCTGCACCCTGCCGAGGTGGTGGAGCGGGCCCTGGCCGAGTACGAAAAAGGCGGCATTCCCCTTGCCAGCATCGAGGGTTTTGTGCGGCAGGTGATCGGCTGGCGCGAGTACATCTACCACGTGTACCGCCGCGAGATGCCCGGGCTCCTGCAGGCCAACCAGCTTCGGGCCCGCCGGCCTGTACCGCCGCTCTTCTGGGGTGCGCCCACCCAGATGCGTTGTTTATCTACCGTATTGCAGCGCGTTTGGCAGCGCGGCTACGCCCACCACATCGAGCGGCTGATGGTGCTGGCCAACTTTGCGCTCCTCTATGGCATCGAACCGCAGGCCCTCAATGCCTGGTTTGTGGCGGCCTTTGTGGACTCCGCCGACTGGGTCATGGTGCCCAATGTGCTGGGGATGGGGGTCTTTGCCTCGCCCATCCTTTCTTCCAAACCCTATGCCGCCAGCGGCAAGTACATCGCCCGCATGGGCAACCACTGCCAGCACTGCGTATTCAAGGTAAGCGAGACCCTGGGTGAGCAAGCCTGCCCCTTCAACAGCCTGTACTGGGACTTTATGGCCGAGCACCGCACCCTGCTGGAAGGTAATCCTCGTCTGGGGGTGCTGTACAAGACCTGGGACAAGCGCAGCCCTAAAGAGCAAGCTTCCCTTCGGCGCCAGGCAGAGGCGTTGCGCGAACGGATTGCTTCGGGTGAGCTTTGAATGATGATTTGCTCAAGAGTGTGGAGCAGGCCGTTACGTTCGGATGCCAAGCACCTGATTGACCCCGCTTGTTCTGGTTGTGAATCAGGGTTTTGCACGTGACCCCTCTGGCGGCATAAACGTTACCTGATGATGAAGTGTGAATAACGTTGGATTAGCGATTGTTCTCCTGTAGACTCACAGCGTGCAATTGCGCCCGCAAGAAGCATGCGGCAGGCCATCCATGCAAGCATCATCCAGAAGGCAGCGTATACACTAGAAGGGCCTATTCAAGGGGAGGTTGGGTTTTTGCTAGCACAGTGGACGACCTGGCTACTGCAACGGAGGCTCGAGCTGATGCTGGGTCTGGTGGGGCTTGGGGTGTATTCGCTGGTTTTCCCTTCACTGTACTCACTGTATGGCTACTATTTGCTGATTCTCTCGCTACCGGCATTGCTTTTGCTGAGCTGGAGCCTGGGCCTGTGGGGTGCAGGGCTGGTGGGCGCACTCAATGCACCCCTCCAGATGTTTTTGCTCAACTCGGTAGAGGCCCAGTGGGAATCGGGGCTAACCAACTTTGCCCAGCTGATGACCGGCGCAGGGCTGGCGGCTTGTTTGGCGATGGGGTTATTTCGCTTTCAGTATGACCGCCGCTGGGCTGCCGAGGTAGCCATGCGGAAAAGCCAGGCCCAGGCCGAGGATCGCAACCTCGAGCTTACCCTCTTCTCCAAGGTGCGTGATGGGCTGGCCCGCGACCTCGAGCCCACCGCCTTGATGCGCGGGGTGGTGGACACCCTGCACGAACACCCGCGTTTTGACAGCGTGGCTGCCTATAAGCCCGATGGGGAGCAACTTCGGCTGGTTTGGTTGGGGGGCAAGCAAACCCTGCCGGACCATTTTGGCCCGACCCACGAGATTGTGCTGCGGGCGGCCCGCTCCGCCGAAACAGTGGTGCTGTACAGCACCGAAGAACGCAGCAAGGCGGGCTTGCTGGGGGAGCGTAGCCTGATTGCCGTGCCCTTACTGATGAAAGGGAGTGTGCAGGGGGTGCTGGTGGCCAGTAGCAGTGCTCCCGAGCTTGAGCCAAGGGACGTGCGCTTCCTGGAGGGGGTGGCGGGGCAACTCAGCCTGGCCATGGATCGCGCCCAGGTTTATGAAGCTTTGCGCGAACAGGAGGTCACCTACCGCACCCTCCTGGAGACCCTGCCTGATTCGGTAGCGCTGTACGATGGCTCTAAGGTGCTTTATCTCAACCCGGCGGGCTTGCGGGCGCTGGACTACGAGCGACTGGAGGAGGTGGTGGGCCAGCCGCTGACCCGGTTTGTGCACTCCGACTCCTTGCCCCGGGTGGCCGAGCGGGTGCAGCGCATTCTGGCGGGCGAGCCCGATACGGTGGAAGAGATTCGGTTGGTGACCCGGGAGGGACGTGAGCTCGAGGTCGAGGCTCTGGGCGTGCTGGTGCAGATTGCCGGCCACAAACAGGTCATGATTTCCATCCGCGATGTGGGCGAACGCAAGCGCCAGCAGGCCCGCATCGAGTATCTGGCCTATCACGACCCCCTCACCGACCTGCCCAACCGCCGCAAGCTGTGGGCGGTGGCCGAGACGGTTTTTGTGGCCGACCGCCGCAAGCGCGAGACCCCGGCCCTGATCTACCTTGACCTGGATAATTTCAAGGTTGTCAACGATACCCTGGGCCATCAGGTAGGCGATGAACTCCTGCGCCAGATTGCCCAGCGCATCAAGGAGGTGTTGCGCCAGGGCGATCTGCTGGCCCGCATGGGGGGCGACGAGTTCGCAGTACTGCTGCCCTCAGCCGACCGCACCTCGGCCCTGGCGGCAGCCCGCCGGGTCAACGGGGTGTTCGACACGCCCTTTACCCTGGGCGAGCACGCCATTCACGCCCAGGCCAGCCTGGGTGTAGCGCTCTACCCCGAGCACGGCCAGACCCTCGACGAGCTGGCCCGCGCCGCCGATGTGGCCATGTACCAGGCCAAGCACGCCCGCACCGCGATTGCCATCTACGATCCCACCCAGGATATCAACTCCCTGGAGCGCCTCGAGACCGTGCAGCAACTCCGTAAGACCATCCAGGAGGGCCACTTCCTGATCCAGTACCAGCCCATCCTGAACATCCAGAGCCGCCGTGTGAGCAAATGGGAAGCCTTGGTGCGCTGGGAGCACCCCACCCGCGGTCTTTTGCGCCCTAGCGAGTTTGTGCCCCTGGCCGAAGAGGCCGGTCTGATTGGCGAACTCGACCTGGCCGTGCTCAAACAAGCCGTGCAGGAGCAAAGGCGGCTGGGCGGCGAGCTGACCATCAACTTTTCTGCCGTCACCCTGGCCCACCCCAACTGGGTACGGGAGGTGGTGCGCTCGCTGGTCGAGGAGACCCTTCAGCCCAGTATGCTGTGGCTCGAGATCACCGAGTCGGCCTTGCTGCCCGAGCGGCAGAAATGGCTGGGTGGGCTGGTGGCGCTGCGCGGGCTGGGCGTGCGGGTGGCCCTCGACGACTTCGGCATGGGCTACTCCTCGCTGGCCCACCTCAAACAAGTGCCGATAGACCTGATCAAGATTGACAAGAGCTTTATAAGCGACATCGGTAGCAACCGTGCCTCCGAGGATATCCTGCGGGCCATGTTGCAACTGGCCAATGCCTTTGGTCTCAAAACCCTGGCCGAGGGTGTAGAAAGCCGGGTGCAGCTCGAGTGGCTGGCCCGCCACGGCTGCCACTATGCCCAGGGCTACTACATTGGCCTGCCGATGTCCGCCGAACAGGCTGCTGAGGAAGTATTCTCCAAAGTGTTTTGAAGTTTGTGAACCTCGATTTGCTTCTGCCTCACGGTGTAAAAACCGCAACAACCGTAGGCTCAAATTGTGAATACTCTACTGATTGGAGCCACGGGCGGCATTGGGCAGTCGTTGGCACGTCGTCTGGCAGGCCGGGTAAGCCGTTTGTGGCTTTCCGGGCGTAATGGACAGATTCTGGCCAGTCTGGCCCGCGACCTTAGCGCATTGGCGGTTCCCGCCGAGCTCGGCAACGAGCTCGAGGTTCAGGCCCTGGCCGAAGAGGTGGGGCCGCTGGACTTGCTGCTGTATGCGGCAGGGGCAGTGCAGAAGGCGGGCCTGCGCGAACAGAGCATGGCCGACCTCGAGCGCCTCCTGGCAGCCAACCTGGGGGGTCTGGCCTTACTGCTCAAATATGCCCGCTTCAACCCCCAGGCCCGGGTGGCGGTGCTGGGTGTGTACCCTGAGCTGATTGCGGTTCCTGGGCTCTCGGGGTATGTGGCGACCAAGCTGGGCGCCGAGGGCCTGGTGAGCGTGGCGCGCAAGGAGTTCCGCCGCGAGGGGGTGTGTTTCTGCCTGGTGCGCTTGCCTGCCGTTGCCACCGATCTCTGGGCGCCTTTGGGCGGGGCCCCCAAAACGGCCCTGCATCCAGATGAGGCGGCGGCGCGTATCCTGGAAGGGGTTCTGGCCGAGCCCCTGACGGAAGTACTCGAAATCCGGTAAATGTGCCGCAAGAACAGGAGAGGAACCATGAATCGCAGTCAATTGCTCATCCTGCTGCTGGTTGGCCTGTTCTCCGGCTCGACGCTGGCCCAGACCAACCAGTATGTCATTGAAGGGCGCGTGACCTATGCCGCCAGTTACAACCTGGGCCGGTGGGAAGGAACCAATACCAGCGTGCGCGGCACGGTGCGCTGGAACAACCAGACCGGCGAGGCCTCCGGCCAGGTGTGCGTGGAGCTGGGCCGCTTCGACTCGGGCAATGCCCTGCGCGATGCGGACGCTCGAGGGGTGTTTGATGTCAACCGCTTCCCTCAGAGCTGCCTCGAGGTCGAACGTCTGATACAGACCGGTGAGGATGCCGTGCTGAGCGGTACCCTGGAGATCAGCGGCACCCGCCGAACGGTGCGGATTAGCGGCAAACTGACCCGCGAGGGCAATACCTATCGGTTTGTCGGGGGATTTAGCACCAGCTTTTCGGAATGGAAACTCAACCCGCCCAGTTTGTTGTTTCTTCGGGTAAATGACCCAGTGGAAGTGCGCCTCGAGGCCCGGGCGGTTCCGCGTTAAGTAAAGCTAAGCTAAAGGCCCCCTTGAACTTCGCCTCGGGGAGGCTTGATAACCTCTAACCTATGAGGTTTCTATGCAGAAACAAACCCCACAGCTCTGGGTTATGGCGTTGTTGCTGCTGGCCTGTAATTCCCCCGAGGCCACGCCTCCCGTAGTGCCCCCTGGTCAACCCACGCCCGTGGCGGGGCAAGCCTGCCCCGACTGGGTACACAACCGCCATGTGACCAAGGGCCCCGATGGCGAGTTCTATCCTACCTGGCACCCCCCAGTGGACCCTGAGTACAACTGCTACTTTACCCACGAACACGGTGACGACCCCCGCACCAGCCTAGCCAACCCGGAGCTGCCGCCCTTTGGCTTCGTAGGCAAGCTGGCCGGCATGCCTGAAGCCCACGAGGGTTTCAAGGTGTTCGTGGCCAACCGGGGCACCCGCAACGACGAAGACCGCATCGCCCTGAACAGTACCCGAATCGTGGCTCATATGGGCACCGGCGGGGTGCGGCGTTACAGCGTGCGCCAGCACTCCCTGATGTTCGACCTGGTGGCTCCCAGTGGGCACCGGGTAAGCGTGCAGGGCATGGCCGATACCGGCCGGGTGGGCTCCATCTGCGAGCGCGACCCCACCCTAAACGACACCGACCTCACCAACGACATTGGCCGTACCGTGATGACCCTTCCGGGAACCGGCTGCCACGGCCAGAACCCCGACTCGCTTTACGAGATCTGGGTCTTCAAACTGCGTCTGGCCGAAAAAGTGGAGGTAATTGCCTCCACTGCTGCCTTCGACCCCATCACCACCATGAACCCCGCCAACCCGAGCGCGTTGCACTACACCGAACAGGTGTTCAGGGGCTTTACCGACTTGCGCGGTTGCAACCGCGAGGCCTACCACGGGCCGGTCTACTGGTACAACGCGAACGGCCCCGAGGTGTTTTTTACCGATGCCTTTGGCAAGGCAGGGGGGCCTCTCCGACAGCTCGTCTCGCGCCACAACGACATCGGCATCTGGATGGCATGGCGCTCCTCGGACGGCTTCTTGAATCAGTTCAAGCTACCCAAAAACCACTGCACGCCGGGGCTGGGCCTCCTAAACTAGCTACCCCCATAAAACCGGTTATACCGAACCCAGAAAGAAAGTCATACCGGACAAAAGATAGTTATTCAGAGCAGAAATCCAGAGGCTATCTTTTCGAGCTATCCATCGAAAATTTTACCGGGGTTCAGCAGGTTCTGGGGGTCAAAGAGCTGCTTGATTTGCCGCATCCAGCCCAGGGCGGGGCCGTGTTCTTTGGAAAGGTATTTTTTCTTTCGCAGCCCCACCCCGTGCTCGCCGGTGCAGGTGCCACCCAGGGCCAGGGTGTGTTCCACCAGTCGTTCGGAGAATATCTCGGCTCGCTTGTCGCCCGGTTCGCACACCACCAGGGTGTGGAAATTGCCGTCACCCACGTGCCCCAGGATGTTGCCGGTCAGGCCCATTTCGCGCAGCAATCGGCTGGAGTATTCCACCAGGTCGGGCATCTTGGAAATGGGCACGGCAGTATCGGTGGAGAGGTACTCCATGCCGGGAAACAGGTTGACCAAGGCCCAGTAGGCCTGGTGCCGGGCCTCCCACTGGGCGGTTCGCTCCTCCTGGGTGCGGGCGCTATCTATGTTGATGGCCCCGGCTTCTTGCATTAGCTCCAGGGCCATGCTCGACTCGGCTTCCAGGGCTTCTTTGGTCGAGGAGTGAAACTCCACAAACAAAGCTGGTTTTTCGGGGTAGCTGCGGCCCAGGTAGTGATTGATGGCCCGAATGCCCACCTCGTCCACTAGTTCCAGCCTGGCCACCGGCAGCCCACTGGCCATGATGGCGTAGGCGGCCTGGGCCGTGTCGGAAAGGTTGTCGAAAAAGACCCGCAGGGTGTGGATGTGCTCGGGGATGGGGTGCAGCCTCAGGGTCAGCCGCGTGATGATGCCAAGGGTGCCTTCGGAGCCGATGAACAAATCCTTGAGGTTGTAGCCTGCGCTGGTTTTGCGAACTCCCCGGCCCAGTTCCAGCACCTGCCCATTGGCCAGCACCACCTGCAACGCCAGCACGTTCTGCCGCATGCCGCCGTAGCGCACGGTGGTGGTGCCCGAGGCGTTGGTGGCCGCCATTCCGCCCAGGCTGGCATCCGCTCCAGGGTCTACGGGAAAAAACAATCCGGTGCCCTTGAGGGCTTCGTTCAGGGCCTTGCGGGTCAGGCCCGGCTCTACTACCGCTATGAAGTCCTGGGGCCGAACCTCGAGTACGCGGTTCATCCTGGAAATATCGAGCGAGATGGCCTGTCCCTGGGGGATCACGTGCCCTTCGATGCTGGTGCCGGCTCCGAAGGGGATCACTGGCAGATGGTGCTCGCGTGCCCAGGCCAGGGTGGTCTGAATGTCGCTCAGGTTCTCGGCGAAGACCACCGCGAGGGGTGGGCGGCGCACGGGGTAGCTTTCGTCTTTGCCGTGGGTCTCGAGGTCGGTGGGGGCGGTGCTGACCTTTTGAGGCAAGAGGTTTTTCAGGCTTTCCAGCATGACCATAGCCTAACCTGAAGGGAAGGTTGGCAGCGTGTCTTACCGCCCCCTGGTTTGGTGATATTTAGCCCGTAAAAGAACCCTAGGCGTTAACTAAATCCGGTTGGTGACGGATGCGCCAAAGAACCCCGCATAAGCTGCTACCCTGACCCTTGGCAATGAGTACCTTGACCGACGTCCACCAATCTACCTTGCGCGAAAACCTGCAACAACTGCTTACAGAAGCCTGGGTCAAACTCGAGCAGCAACCGCTGGAGGCGGCAGTGCTGGCTCGCAGGGCTGAACATCTGGCACGGCGCTACGGCAATAACCGGGCCTGGGCCCAGAGCCTGTTTATCTGGGGGGTGAGCAGCCTTTACGAGGGGGATAGCCACGCGGCCATTGGGCTCTTGTCGAGGGCGCTGGCGGTGTATCGCTTTCTGGATGACGAGCAGGGACAGTGGTCTTGCCTGAAAGCCATTGCCCTGGCTTGGGGTAGCCTGGGCGATGCGGTACAGGCCCTCGAGACCCACTCACAGGCAAACGCCTTCAAACGCCAGACCGAGTTTGCCAGCAAAGCCCGCTGGCTGCGCTGGTTTGTGGCAAACTGAGATTTTTTCCAGGGTTTGACACTTTCGCTACCGGAGTGTCAAGGCTCGTATGGTCTTATTCCTCGTCCAGCACGGGTAATTTGCACTTGACCGTGCGCTGGCTTTGTTGCAAGCTGAGGTATGGCAAGTGCTGTGAAACGTGAAGTGTGGCAGGACGTGGAGGTGAACCTGGAGCTTTCGCTCGAGTTCGACCCCGAAGAGTTTTTGCGGCGCCATCCGGGGCTGGCGCTGGTGCTGGCAGAACTGCTAATTGGGCCACCCCGGCGCTGGCGCGACCCCGCCGAGCTGTTGCCTTATGCCGGTTGCAAGAGCCTCGAGGCCAAGTTACCCCGTCTACGTTTCAGCCCCCTGGAAACCCGCCCGCTGGGCCAGGCCCTCGACAGGCTGTTTACGGCCCTCGAGTTCAGCATTGTCGGGCACAAGGTGATGGCGGTGCCGCCGCCCAGCAAAGCCCTCGAGCTGCCAGAGGGCTGGCGGGCACGTAGTGGGGTATGGCTGTGCCACCAGCCGCTTGGCTGAGGCAAGTCCACCCAACTGGCCAGACCGCTTTCACAACGCATACCAAATCCAGGCGTACCTCTTGCGTTCTCTCCTGAGCGGGAGAAGGTGGCGACACCCCGACCAAGCAATTTAGGAGCAGCGACAGGAACGCGATTGACTGCGCCTAGGGTTTGGCCAGATGAGGAGGCATAGTAAACCTCTCGATTGCTATCCACGTGAGGTTGGTATCACCTGCAGTTATGCAAAAGCTGTGTATTTTGGACTAATCGCCCTCTCAATTCCCCGAGCCTGTATTTCTTATACCAACTCTGCGCGTGAGCGGCGCTAAACGCGCCCCTCACTTGCCGCGCCAGGGGGCGCGTCCGAGGGACTTGCATATTGCTTTTGGGTCACTTCTGGACAGATTTGGTACTACGTTCCTCAAAAAGTGATACCCAGACGGGGTAGCTGGGTATGGCCGGATAATAAGTGCCAACACCTGTACTTTGACGTCGCCGATTGCTATACTTGACAGGTTGCCGTGGAAACGTTTACACAGTGTTTGTTGCGGCAACAAGGAGTTTGAAGTGAGCCGGTCGTATATGGTTGATAGCGGCGAGATGGTCGAAAAGGTGGAGGCGCTCATTGCCCAAACCTGGCATGAGTTGATTAACCCTGAGGAAAGCCTCGAGTACAAAAACACCGTTCGGAAACTAGGGCTGGAAATTGAACAGCAAGCCCGCAACCTGGGCAGCGAAAGTGCTTTTGCCATGTCCCAACTGATTCTGGGGGTGAATGCCCTGGATCGCCACCAACCCGACGAGGCAGTGCAGCGCCTGACTACGGCCCTGACCCGCTTCCGCTGGCAGTCCGATGTGTACCACGAATGGTTTAGCCTGGCCGCCATTGCCCAGGCCTGGTATTTGTTGGACGACTACGACCAGATGCACGAAACCCTGGTAGGTGCCAAAGACCTCTCCCAGCCCAGCACGCAGGATAAGGTTCGCTGGCTCGACCGAATCGGCATGATTCGCTGATGCGGCGAACCATACCAATCCAAAAATGGTCTAATCTATAGAGGCTGGCCCTGCGGCCATGCTCCTTATGCCACAGCGCATCCTTCTGGTCTACACCAAGGCGGGGGGTGGGCACTTTGCCCTGGCCCGGAACCTGCACAAGCTGCTAACCGAACTCGAGCCCGAATCCGAGATTCGCCTGTTCAACTTTTTCGATGTGGGGCCGCGCTGGATTGCCCAGGCTATCCAGGACGGCTACAACTTTGCCGTCAACAAACAGCGCTGGTTGTTTACGGTGTTTCAAGCCTTCTACCAGACCCGCCCAGCCATTCAGTCCTTTGCGCGGGTACTGGGGATGCGCCTGGCCCCGGCCATCAACGAATACCTGGAGGAGTTTCGCCCAGACAAGATCATTTACTGTTATCCGGTTAACCACGGTTTTCGCCGACTGCCCTACGTGCGGAAGCACAAACCCAAGACCCTTACGGTGGTGAGCGATATTTTCAGCCCGCACCTGTACTGGTTCATCGATACTAAAGACCAGTACGTGGTGGCTAGCCCCGAAGCCTACAGCATTGCAAGGCGCTACCGGGTTCCCCCTGAAAACCTCCACTACTTTCAGACCCTGATTGACCCCAAGTATGACCAACCCCTGGCGCCCGAGGAGGTGGCTCGCCTGCGCCAGGAGTGGGGCCTGATTCACCCTTACACCGTACTGGTGACGGGAGGTGGGGCGGGTCTCAAAATCAGCTTTGGCCTGGTGCGTGAGTTGGTCAAAATTGAGGGTATCAATGTGGTTGTGGTGTGTGGCTACAACCAGAAGCTCTACCGCCAGCTCGAGGCTTTCAAGCAAAAGAACCAGATCGCCAACCTGATTCTGTTTGGCTTCACCAAGCAGATGTACGAACTGATCAACGTTTCCAACGTGGTGGTTTCCAAAGCGGGTCCTGCTACCATTGCCGAGGTGCTTTCGCAGCACAAAGACCTGATTGTTTGCGATTATGTGTGGCCGCAGGAATACGGCAACGTCGAACTCATTCGGCACGAAAAGCTGGGATACTACATTCGCCAGCCCCGCAAAATTGCCGCCAAGATACGCGAACTCAAAGATCGGCCTCAGGAACGCAAAACCCTCAACTTGCAAAACGATATTGTTAGGCTAGCCAAGTACATCCTTGCTTTGTGAGGCTGGAGGCCCAGAGCCGATGGCCGAAATTGGAAAATCGTCAGGCGAATACTGCAAGCCAGCTTCTGACTCCAACGCTCTCGAAGAGGGCGTTTGGATTACCCTCAAGCTCTGCCGAGAATTTTCTCGATGCGCTCCTGGGCCTCCTGCGGCAAATCCACCCCCGCAGCTCCCAGGCTTTCCTTAAGCTGCTCGGGTTTGGTGGCCCCGGTAATGGCACTGCTCACGCCCTTTTGCCGCAAGACCCAGGCCAGGGCCAGTTGGGTACGGGAGAGGCCTAACTCGCCGGCCACCTTTTTGAGGGCTTTGACCTTTTTTACGTTTTCGTCGGTCAGGAACCGGCTACCAAACTGCGGATAGCGCTCGAAGCGGCTATCTTTGGGAATGCCCTTGTCGTAGCGCCCGGTGAGCATCCCCATCGCCAGGGGGCTCCAGACCACCATGCCCAGTCCAAAGCGCTCGGTCTCGGGCAGGATTTCTTGCTCGACCCGTTCGCGGTAAAGCATCGAGTATTGCGGCTGCTCCACCGCAGGCGGATGCAGGCCGTTGGCCCTGGCAAACTGCACGGCCTCCACAATGCGGGCTGCCGGCCACTCCGAAGTCCCCCAGTAGAGCACCAGGCCCCGGTCTACCAGATTGCTCATGGTGGTCACGATTTCTTCCATGGGCACCTCGGGGTCGTGGCGGTGGCAGAAGTAGAGGTCGAGGTAGTCGGTGCCCATGCGCTTCAGGCTGCGCTCCAGGCTTTCCCGCACGTGCTTGCGCGAAAGGCCCCGTCCGTTGGCATCGTCGCTGGTGGGCCAGAAGACCTTGCTCGAGAGAACCAGCTCGTGGCGGGGGAACTGCTCCAGCAGGGCCTTGCTCATCAGCTCCTCGGCCAGCCCCTTAGCGTATACATCGGCGTTGTCGAAGAAATTGACGCCGCCCTCGTAAGCGATGCGGGTGATGTGTTTGATTCGCTCGAGGTCGTTGACGGCATCGCCGTAGGTGACCCAGGCCCCCAGCGAGATTTCCGAGACCTTCAGGCCCCACTGACCAAGTTTGCGATAGCGCATGGGCATGATAACCTCCGCCCGCTATCTTATGGCTTGTCGGCGGGCTCAGTGTATTTTTGCTCTCTTTGAACTAAATACTAAATCTGCGCAGAAGTGAGTCAAAAGCGATATACAAGTCTCACGTACGCGCCCCCTGGCGCGGCAAGTGAGGGGCGCGTTTAGCGCCACTCACGCGCAGAGTTGGTATAAGCTCGAGCCAGACGGCCTAGGCGTCGGCCTTGAGTTCGATAACAGCAGCCGGGGCCACAAATCCGGCGGTCTTATGGGCCCCATCACAAAAAGGCTTATTGGTCGAGTGACCGCAACGGCAGAGGGAAACCCTGGGCTTTTCGATGACAACCTCCTGTTCGCCCTGCCGAAGCACCAGCTTACCGCCCGTCTCGATACCGATGGAGCCGTTTTCTCTGAACTCAATCTTCATGGCCGAATTGTACTGCCCCAGGCGGCACCGGAAAATGGTTACAGAACCGAGTATCATCCTGGCTGCCGGGTAAGGCTTTTATCGTTTTCCCCTTTCCTTCTCCCCTTGCGAGAGAGGGTGGCGACAGCGCCGGCCAGTAAGGTGCTCTTTTGGCCAAATACAACAATTCTGGCGGTAACTGCTGTCGCCGGGTGAGGGGTTGAAACGACGATGCCCAGGCAAATGATAAGAGCCTGCTGCCGGGTTTGACCATTGGCCCCGTGCAACTCAGAATACGCTTGATGTACACGACCCGGCTGGCTTACGTTTACCTGACCGTGCGGCATCTGGAATCTGCCGTGACTTTCTACACCCGCTTCTTGGATTTGCAGCTAACGGAGCGCTTTGGAACTACCGCGCTGCTGGTCTCCTCGGAAAATACGGGCCACTTCGAGCTGGCCCTGACCGAAGGAGAGCCCACCGGAACCACCGGGCTGGGGTTTGAACTGGCCTCCGAGGCAGATTTCGAAGCTGCGAAGGAGTTTGTAAGGCTCGAGGGGGTACCCTACAAACTGGAAGACCGGGGTGTTGCATATGTGCTGACCCTGCAAGACCCCGACGGGAACACGGTGGAGCTTTTTTTGGATCGGCGCAAGCGGGGTGGGCGGGCCTTCTGGCGTGGAGAGAGCGAGCTAATCGGATAAAAAATTTCCTAGTGGGCCCTCTTCAGAGACCTGGTCTTATACTAGGGCCAAAACGAGGAGGAACCATGCGTTGGTTGCGACTTTTGGGGCGTTTGCTGCTGGTACTGGTAGGCTTGGTACTGCTTCTGGGGGGGGGTGGCTGGTTCTGGCTGCGCGGGGCTACCCTCCCGCAACATGCGGGTAGGCTGGCCCTCAAGGGGCTCTCTGCGCCCGTCGAGATGAACCGCACCGCCGAAGGGGTACTCCACATCAAAGCCCAGACCGACGCAGACGCTTTTTTTGCTCTGGGGGTGGCCCATGCCCAGGATCGGCTGTGGCAGATGGAGTTCCAGCGACGGGTGGGTGCAGGGCGGTTGTCCGAGGTTATCGGAAAGGCCACGCTGGAACAGGATCGCTTCTTACGCACCTGGGGCTTCTACCGCGCTGCCGAACAAGCCTATGCTGGTTTGGAGCCCTACACCAAGACCGCCGTGGATGCCTATGTGGCGGGCATCAATGCCTATCTGGATACCAACCCACCCTTGCCGCTGGAGTTCCGCCTGCTGGGCTTCCGGCCCGAGCCCTGGAAACCCGCCGACGTGCTGGTCTGGGCCAAGATGATGTCCTATGACCTCTCGGGCAACTGGCGTAGCGAACTCCAACGATTACAGTGGGCAGCCCAGGGCATGAGCCCGGAGCGGATGACCAGACTCAGGCCGCCCTACCCCGCCGATGCCCCGACTGTACTGCAAGCCGAAGACCTCCAACAACCCCCACCCCCCCGGCCCGATGGGGAGTCCGCTCGCACGCTGCTCAGCCTGGCCTCCGAACTGCCCAAAGCGCTTCATCTGCCTGGTGAGCCGATGGCCCGGGCCTCTAACAACTGGGTGATTGGCCCCTCGCGGACCGTGAGTGGCAAACCCTTGCTGGCCAACGACCCGCACCTGGGGTTGGGCGCGCCCTCGGTGTGGTATCTGGTACACATGGAAGCCCCCACCTACAAGGCCATGGGCAGTAGCTTTCCGGGGCTGCCAGCAGTGGTGATTGGCCGCAACGAGCGCATCGGCTGGGGGGTCACGACGGTAGGCGCCGATGTACAAGATCTTTACATCATGGAAGAGGTTGCGGGGGGCTATCGTTACAAAGGGCAGGTGGAGCCCTGGCGTATCCGCACCGAGGTGATCAAGGTCAAGGGTGAACCCGACGTGACTCTGCGGGTGCGGGAAAGCCGCTATGGGCCGGTCATTAACGATGTGGTGAATAATCCGGGTGCGAGGCCGCTGTCGCTACGCTGGACCAGCCTGGACGCCACCGACCGTACCATGGAGGCTTTTTTGGGCATTGCCCGTGCGCAAAACTGGGAACAGTTCAAAGCTGCGCTGGCCCTCTACAACGCCCCCAGTCAAAACTTTGTCTATGCTGATGTGGACGGCAACATTGGCTACATTGCTCCCGCCCGCTTTCCCATTCGCAAGCCCGGTCATTCGGGCCTGATGCCCGTACCGGGCGATGGCAACTGGGACTGGCAGGGCTACCTGCCGCAAGACCAGTGGCCCCAGGTCTACAACCCCAAAGAAGGCTTCATTGTAACCGCGAACAACAAGGTGACCGCACCCAACTATCCGCACACCATCTCGCTCGAGTGGGAGGAACCCTACCGCGCCCAGCGCATCCGGGAGCTGATTCTGGCTAAGGAAAAGCTCTCTTTAGATGATATGGCGGCTATGCAGCAGGACATTACCAGCCTGCTTTATCGGGAGTTCAAACCCGTGCTTGAGGCGCTCAACCCGCTCTCGGAAAACGCCCGGCAGTGGAAAGCCCGCTTACTGGCCTGGGATGGGGTGATGCGGGCCGAGCAAGTTGAGCCCACGGTCTTTCAGGCCTGGTACACCGAGCTCACCCGCCTGCCCAGCAAGGAGGTAGGGCAGGAGTTCTGGGAACAGCCCCGCTATGTGCTCGAGGCCATGCGTCAGGGCGATCCTGCCTGCCAGACAAGCGATACCCAGACCTGCCTGGATTTTGCTGCACTGGCGCTAGACCGGGCGCTGGATCGCTTCAACAACAACCCCCCGCGCTGGGGCGAGATTCACCAGGCCACCTTTCCCCATGCCATTCTGACCAACGTTTCACCACTAAACCGCCTTGCGGACCGTTCGGTGCCCCATGGGGGCGACCGTTACACCCTCAACCGCGCTTCTTACAACCCCAGCAACTTCAAAATGACGGTGGGAAGCAGCTACCGCCACATCCTGGATTTTTCCGACCTCGAGCGCTCCTTGTTCATTCACCCCATGGGCCAGTCTGGGGCGCAGCTCTCCGGCGACTATGACAGCCTCCTGCAAAAGTGGGCCAGTGGGCAGTACCTGTCCATGCGGATGGGGGAGACTGGTTTCAGAATTCGACAAACTTTGGAGCCAAAGCGGTAGAACCCAATGCAGTGTGAATGTCGTTGCATCCAGCTTTGCATGAGGTTGGGTGTAGCAGTCAATGGCTGCGGATTGATGCAGGGGCTCACCAGAGATCGCACAGAGGCTTGAACCTGTGCTGATACCAGATTCGGTCAGTTCGTCCCTGAATAGGCACGAACTGACCCGACCGAAGGGAGACGCTTTCTTGCCTCGTCTGGGGCCTGATCCGCGTGCTAGCATAGGCCGGAGGGTAAAGGGGTTTCACGCTGGATTTTTTTGTGATTCACGTGGAAATAATTGTCATCAGGACAGCGTGTTACAGGTGCCAGGCTTGCAACAGAGCATTTTGAATCCGCCATGAAAGCCCTGGCTCCTACCCTCATACCGGCTGGGTACACAATGGCATCGAGTACGGCATGATGCAGGCCCTGGCCGAGGACTGGCCATGCAAAGCTAGTCTTGGTCTGGGCGGGGCTTATCGAGAGAAGCTGGCCTTGACGTATGGGCTTTAGAGGTTGTAGTGTGTTAGATAACTAGTGCACTAAGGAGGTGGCTGGATTGTGGGAGTTCGATCTAAAGGCAGGGCCGATTTACGCACAGATTGTGCGGGGGGTGGAGCGAATGTTGGCCAATGGCAAGATGAAACCGGGCGATAAACTGCCCTCGGCACGCGAGCTGGCGGCGGCCTTGAAGGTGAACCCCAATACGGTTATTCACGCTTTCAGCCAGCTCGAGATGGCCCAGGTGGCCGAGACGCGGCGTGGCTTGGGAACATTTGTGCGTGAGGATGTCAACGTGGAGGGCCTCCGGCTGCGCATCTTGCAGGAGGCCGCACAGCGCTTTTGGTCCGAAGTGCAAAGCCTGGGGTTGAGCCTGGAAGACGCCCAAAAAGCCCTCAAAAATGTCAGCCCCAATGGCCAGCGGGAGGCAGAGTGATGTTGGCAAGGCTCAATGGGGTGACCAAGCGTTACGGCAAGGCCGAGGGGGTGCATGAGCTCAGCCTCGAGCTTTACCCAGGGCAGGCGGTGGGGCTCTTGGGCCTGAACGGCTCGGGCAAGACCACCACCCTCAAGCTGTTGGCCGGGATGCTCTTCCCCACCACAGGCTCGGTAGAGGTGCTGGGCCAAAGCCCCCGCGAGAGCCGGGGCCAGATTGCCTATTTGTCAGATGCCGACAACCTGTATGCCTGGATGACCCCCCACGATGCCGAGCGCCTGATGGCGGGTCTCTACCCCGACTTCAACCAAGGCCGCTACCGCGAACTGCTGGCTTTTTTGGAAGTGCCCCAGCAGGGCTATCGCTCGATGTCGCGGGGGCAGCGGGCGCGGCTGCGCTTGGCCATGGTACTCTCGCGCGAAGCCCGCTTATTTTTGCTGGACGAGCCGCTCTCGGGCATAGACGTAATTTCGCGCGACCGCATCCTCAAGGGCCTGGTGCGGGAGTGGCGCGAGGAGGCCTGCCTGGTACTCTCGACCCACGAGGTCAGCGAAGCCGAGGGGATTTTCGAACGGGTGCTGCTCCTTAGGGAGGGTCGCCTGGCGCTGGATGCCCAGGCCGAAGACCTACGGGTAAAAGGGCAAAGCGTGAAGGACGCCTTTATCGAGGTACTGGCCTGATGGGATAGAGGAGAGAGCAGGGGAGGGCCGGTGGGATGGTTTGGATTTACCCACCGCGCTGACCAACCTGGTTTTGATACCAACAATACAGGAGGTAATCCTTGATGAATGCACTTAAAACCCTGTTGTGGCTCGAGTTTCGCAAGTTCGGCGTATTCGGGCTGGGGCTTTTACTTGTCGTGGCGGGATGGTTCTTTATGGCCCGACAGACTTTCGAGTGGAACGGCTACAACCTCGAGTCGGCGGCAATGGTATTTGCTGTCACCGCGTTTGTTGCGGTGGGGGGAAGCATAGCCTGCCTGGCAGCTCTGATGATGGACTTCGGGCGGGAGTACCGCGCCGGGCGCTGGTCGTTGCTGCTAGGCTCACCTCAACCCGGCTGGCTACACCTGGCCGCCAAGACCGTGTTGGGCGCAGGGGTTCTAACCCTCTTCAACGGCGGCATGTGGCTGGTGCAGACCTTCTGGCTGGGCCAGGTCGGGGTCAGCCTGCCCATTGGCCTGGGGGCTGGGGTCTGGCTCTACTTGTTGGGTGGCCTGGCCCTGGTGGTTCCGGCGCTATTTCTGGGTCTTTGGGTAGCAGCGTATATTCCCGGTAAGGCCACCCTAATCGCCACCGTTATCGGCGCACTGGGTCTGGGGCAGGTGTTGGAATGGAGCACCCGGCTTTTGAGCGGCGCATTTTACAAATGGCTGCCCCCCTGGAAACTGCCTGCACCCAGTGTGGAGCAGAGCCCTGCGGTGCGGATGCAGTGGGACAGCTTTCCAGGCCTGCCAACCGAGGCCTTCGTGATTCTGTCGGTACTCACTGCACTATTCTTTTATGCTACCAGCCGTCTGTGGCAGGAAGTGGAGGCCTAAGATGCCCAATGCACATTTTGGAGCTGTCGAGATCATCGTGTTCGGCGTAGTGTTCGCCTGGCTGGCCTACGCGGGCTACCGCCTGTGGACGGGCACCTTCAGCCAGACGGCCCGGTGGGTGGGGGTGGGCTTTGTGGCGCTCGCTGCCCTGGGACTGGCCCAGGACTTGTTCGATCTCAACCGCCAGTCTGTGAATGCGGGGGTGGTCTCGGCAGATACCGGCGTAGTCCAGGGGGTGGTGGAGGTGAGTGGCGGCGGTCTTTGTATCGAGTGTGAGCGCAGCCTGGAGGGGGGTATGTACCGTTTGCAGGGCAAGTGGGTGGCGGGTGAGTACGCCTTGAGGCCCGTGGGAAGCCAGCCTTATGCCATCAGCTACCAGAGCGGAACTGCCCGCCTCGAGGATGTCTTGCTGAGCCCACGATGCTATGCGGGTGTAATAGCGGAGGAGGTTACCCTGAAGCTGAGTGCTGCCAGCGAGGTAATACCACTTCACGTTACATCCTTCACTCTAGGCCACCAGTGGAAGAGGATGTGCCACTGAAGGGTCTGTGGGCTACGGTCAGCATGGAGGAAGGATGCAACAAAAAAGGATATAACACTGGAAATCGGAGCCGGGGCAGCTTGCCCGAATTGAGTGGCCGATAGAGTTTGGGGGTATCTATATCAAGGCTGTTCAGACACCAAGGGTATCTTGAACACCGGGATGGAGGCCTCGAGGTTGCAAAGGCGTTGACCTGAACCCTGGCAATTCCTCGGTTTTCACCCCCTGGCCTCACATTACATCTGACAGTTTTCATTCAGACTTGGCTTGGGCACTCTGAAGAGAGGCGGGAACTATGTGGGATGTGTTGCTGCAACCCTTACGCTTTTTCAAGACATTGGCAGAGCGCAAACCCAATCTGGTGGCTCCATTTTTCATCGTTGTGGTCAGTACAGTGGCGGCCTCGTTGGGGCAGGTGTTGCTGGTTCGACTCCTGCCCAGCTTTGTGCCGGGGGGATTGCCCGTGCAACTGGTGTTTGCGCTTTTGGGAGGGGTGGTATTTGGCATGCTGCTGTGGGGGTTGGGGGGACTGATTATTCGCCTGCTGGCCGGGCCAGATAGCCGGGCCTGGGAGGTGTATGGTTGGGCCTCGGTACCGGCTTTGCTGGTGGGGCTGGTGCTGGTTCCGCTGGGGGCCTTGTTCCCCATCACCGGCGGTCTCCCCCCCCTGCCACCGGCCACCGACCCCGAGGCCCTGCGGGCCTGGCAGCGCGAGTATCAGCAGGTGGTCGGGGCAGCCATCGGAACCCGCGTGCTGCAAGGGCTGGGGATTGTGGGTTCATTGTGGTCGTTCTGGATTATCTGGTCGGGCCTCAAGGTGCTGGCCCCCAGCCGGGCTCTGCTGGCCACTTTGGGGGTGGCGGTGGTTTCGCTGGCCTTCACGCTGTGGGGCATTCTGGTCCAGCGCTAGGGGCCTGTTCGGTTTCAACGGCGGTAGGCCCGCCTCAACTTCAACTTACTGGAGGCAGTTCGCATGAAACGCTGGATTTGGATCGGGCTGGTGGCCCTCTCGCTGGGCCTGACCCTCTTTGGGCTGTTGCGCCCCAGGGCCGAGCAGGGCCTGGCCGTTACGGTGGCGCGGGCCGAACGGGGCGAGTTTGTACGGGAAGTGCGGGCGACCGGCACGGTGGAGGCGCGGGTTTACACCCTCACCTTCCCCAGGCCGGGCCGGGTGGCCGAGGTGCGGGTCAAAGAAGGGCAGACCGTGCAGGTGGGGCAGGTGCTGGCGGTGCTCGAGACCACCAACGAACAGGCCCAACTGCGCTCGGTGCGGGAGGCGCTTGGGGCCTTGCAGACCCGTGCCCAGGCCGCCGAGGCCGACTACCAGAGCAACCGCACCCGCCTGCAAAACCAGCTGGCCGAGGTCAGGCGGAACCTGCGCATCGCCGAGGAACTCCTGCGGGTGGGCGGGGTCGCCCGAGGCGAGGTGGAACGCCTGCAACGCCAGGTGGCCGACCTCGAGGCCCAGCTCGCCAGCCTGAACCAGGCCCGCACCAGCACCCAGCGAGACTTTCAGGCCCAGCTTCAAGCCCGCCAGACGGAGCTGGCTGCGCTCGAGCGCACCATCGCCCAGTCCAGTTTGCGAGCGCCCGTGAATGGCACCGTCTCCAGCGTGGGCTACCTGGTGGGGGTCGAGACCACCGCCCAGAGCGCTGGCGCTGCCCAGGGTGCGCCCTCGATTCGCCTGGTGGAGGCCGGGAGCCTGCGCGTTCAGGCCCGCCTATCCGAGGCCGATGTCCCCTGGGTGCGGCCCGGCCAGCCGGTGCGCCTCGAGCTCGACGCCGCGCCCGGCCAGCCCCTGGTGGGCAAGGTGGATCGCCTGGGGGTGCAGGCCGAGGTGGCCGGAACCGGGGGAAGTGCGGTGCTGCCGGTGTTTATTCGTTTTCTCGACGAGAAAGCCGAGTCGCTGGCCCGGCCCGGCCTGACTGCCACCGCCCGCATCACCACCCTGCGCCTGCCCAGTGCGCTCAAGGTGCCCCTGGAAACCTTGGTGGAAGAAGGGGGCCAGACCAGCCTCTGGGTGGTGGACTCGGCCACCCGCACGGTGCGCAAGCAGCCGGTTAAAGTGCTTGCCCGCAACCTCACCCAGGCCGCCGTAGAAGGCATTCCCGACCAGAGCATCGTGGTCTCGCTACCCCCCGAAGCCCTCAAGGAGGGCGCCAGGGTCAGCTACCGCTTGAGCGGCCCGGAGGCTCGTCCATGACCCCAGTGGTGCAGATGCAGGGCGTGACCAAGGTCTACCGCTCGGGCTCGGGTAGCCGCACGGTGGAGGTACACGCCCTGCGGGGCGTAGACCTGACCATCGGGGCCGGGGAGTACGTGGCCTTGATGGGCCCCTCGGGCTCGGGTAAGTCCACCCTGATGCACATCATCGGCCTGCTCGATTCGCCTACCGAGGGCGAATACAGCCTGGGGGGTGAGCCGGTTCGGGGTCTGGGCGAAGCACAATTAGCCCGTGTCCGCAACCAGCGGGTGGGGTTTGTGTTTCAGGCGTTTTTCTTGTTGCCGCGCCTCACCGCCTTGCACAATGTGGCCCTGCCCCTGGTCTACCGGGGGGTGCCTGTCGCCGAACGGCTCAAGCGGGCCAAAAAGGCCCTCGAGTCGGTAGGCTTGGGCGACCGCCTCGACCACCTGCCCTCCGAGCTTTCGGGTGGGCAAAAACAGCGGGTAGCAATCGCCCGAGCCCTGGTGCAGGAACCCGACTTACTGCTGGCCGATGAACCGACCGGCAACCTCGATTCCAAATCCTCTGATGAGATCATGGCCCTGTTTGATGCCTTGCACCGCCAGGGCAAGACCATTGTGGTGGTCACGCACGAGCCCGATGTGGGGGCCAGGGCCCAGCGCATCGTGCGCTTGCGCGATGGCAAGGTGGCCGAGGGGAGCATGGCATGAACCCTGCCAAGAACGCCTCGCAGAGCCCGCCGCAGGCGAGCCTTTCGGGCATGAACCCGCTGGAGAACTTCCGCATGGCCTTCGAGTCGCTGTGGGGCAACAAGCTCCGCAGCTTCCTGGCCTTGCTGGGCATCGTGATCGGGGTGTTTGCGGTCACGGCCATGATCTCGCTGGGCCAGATGGCGACGGCAGGCATTACCCAGGACCTGGAAGCTGTGGCAGGTCGCTCGATCTTCGTGCAACCCAACTTCAACGAGGGTCAGGATTTCAGCTCTGCACCGATCCGCGAGGAAGACCTGCAGGCCCTGCAGGCGCTGCCCGTCACGGTGATTCCCCAACTCTTTACCAGCATTCAGTACGAGAGCAAGCCTGGTGAGCGACGCTCCATGCAACTGCAAGGCACACCGGGGGATTTACCCAGGCTCGATCCCACCAACAAAATTGCCAGGGGACGCTATTTTACCGACCTCGAGGCCCGGGGTGGTCTGGCGGTGGCGGTACTCTCCGACCGGGCCGCCAAAGACCTCTTTCCAGGCCGCGAAGCGGTGGGTCAGGTGGCCCGTCTGTACTACCCAGGCGGGGCCCGCATCGACCTTACGGTGGTGGGGGTGCTGGAGCCTCCCAGCGGCATTTTTGGGGGGTATGGCTCGAGCGCAACCGTCTATGCCCCCATTCAGCTCATCTGGAATACCTCCCCCACCGCACGGCGGGGCGAGTATGCGTTTGTCATTCTGCCCCTCAAGAAAGGGGCCGACGCCCAGCAGGTTACGCGCCAGGTGCAGCGCATCTTTGAGAGCCGTTACGGCAAGGGCAAGTACCAGGTGCAGTCCACCGAGAGCTTCCAGGGCACCCTGCGTTCGGTCACCCTCATCTTGCAGGCGCTGCTCGGCGCTATCGCGGGCTTATCGCTTCTGGTTGGGGGGATTGGCATCATGAACATCATGCTGGTCTCGGTGACCGAGCGCACCCGCGAAATTGGCCTGCGGAAAGCCCTGGGGGCCACCTCGGGGCAGATACGCCAGCAGTTCTTGATTGAGGCGGTGGTACTGACGCTCGTGGGGGGTCTGCTGGGGGTGCTTCTGGCCGCAGGGCTGCTCTTGCTTATCACCGCCACGGTGCCTTTCTTCAAGGTGTACATTCTAAGCCCCACCACGGTTTTTCTGGCCCTGGCGGTCAGTGCTCTGGTGGGCTTGTTTTTTGGGGTGTGGCCTGCCGCGAGGGCTGCCGCACTTGACCCGATTGAAGCCCTTCGGTACGAATAAAAAACCAGGGATGTGAGCACCCCTGGTCAAAGAAACCGTAAAGAGTGTTTAGCGGAAGTAGAGCCTGGGCCCAAACTCGACTCCCATAACAAAAGTGCTGGAACCGCCGGCGAACAAAAGCGCGGGTTGCAATTCCACGAAAAAGTTGAAATCGCGGGTTACGGGAATTTCCAGTCCGGCGTTGCCGTTGATACTAAAGACGGTAGTGCCGCCTGCTACCAGGCCCAGGCCGCCTCCGAAGTAGAAATCAGGGTTGCCACTCGAGCGCAGGAAGTAAATCACATCGGCTCCGATGGAAAACTGGGTTCCGCCACCGGTAGCAAGCCCAAAGCCGCCCCGCAGCGCCAACGGGCCAATCACATTCTCGGCCCCCATGCGGGCCTGAACGCTCAGGCTAAACCCAGGCACCAGGCTCATGTTTCCGCTGGCAACCTCACCAAACAAGCGTCCCTGGGCGAAGGCCCCGCTCAAGATTGCGACAAGCACGAGAGTAATCAGTTTTTTCATCCGCAACCTCCCGAGGGCAGTATATCAGAGCCTTCTGAATGGCCCTCGAGTTCAGGTAACCAACCAGGCTTTTATCGTTTTCCCCTTTCCCTCTCCCCTTGCGGGAGAGGGTGGCGACAGCGCCGGCCAGTAAGGTGCTCTTTTGGCCAAATACAACAATTCTGGCGGTAACTGCTGTCGCCGGGT
>CALFDH010000199.1 GCA_937950405.1 uncultured Meiothermus sp. | reverse complement strand
GCTTTGAGCCGAACCCGGGCGATAATCTCCATACCCATCTCGCTAAAATAGGCAAACACGTCGTTCGAGACCAGGGCAAAGCGCTCCACAAAGTAGCCCGATTCCTCGCCGAACACCCGTTGCCCAAGCTCCTGCGCCAGGGCATCGGCAGTCCCAACCTTGGCGCTCAGGTCTATGTCCTCTAAGATCACCTTATCGTGGTGCGTAATCTGGGTGCTCTGCGCTAGAAGGGCTTCTGTCTGTCCCGGATTTGGAATGGTGGCTCTTAGCACGGAAAGGCCCAAAGCCTTCTGGTCGCGCTGGAGCCGCTCGAGCACCAGCGGGCAGGTCAGGAAAGCAAAAGTGCCCGCATACGAGCGCACCGGCAGGAAGAGCGCCCGCGCATCGGTTAGGGTTAGCTCAGCAGCATTGTCCAGGGAGCCGAAAAGCCTATTGCTCTGCTCGTCGTCGCGCCCGTCGCGCAGCACCCCCTTCAGGCTGCTGGCCGGGATCACCGGGAAGCCGGTGGCGGCCTCGCGGGCAACCGGAAGGTCAATCACGCTGCTGGAGTCTTGCCCGGTACCGGGGTGCACCGGGGTGAGGGCCTGAAGAAACATCAACTTTTGCATCATCACCACACTCCCCATAGGGCCAGTCCATAGCCGTCCTTGCGGTCTTGCTGGTTGTCGCTAATGGGCCGGAGCCAGCTTTCCAGCAGGTCAGCCGGGCTGCCTTCTTCCACCTCAAAAAAGTAGACGCTGCCCGCCGGCACCAACCAGCGCACCGGCTTGGGCTGATTTAGCTGCAGGTTCCAGCCGCTCACCGCCTCCCGTCGCCCCACCGCCGCCGAGACCAAGCGCAGCCTGACCTTGCCCAGGCCGCGGGGCAGGTGTTGCTGGCCATACTTTTCCAGCCAGCCAGGCCGCCAGCCGTGCTCAAAGAGGGCCGGGGTGGCCAGCACCAGGCGCACCCGGGCCCCCGGGCCCAGCCCGGCGAAGCGTTGCTTGATGGCCTGAGGACAGTCGAACCAGTAGTCCGAAAGGCTCTCCTTCACCTCCACCGTCACCGGGCGGCGTTCCCCGCCTAGATAGCCGATGGGGGCCGGGGCCTGCCCATTGGGCAGCGAGAGCCGCACCCGCAGGCTGGCGGGCTGGTAGTCGTTGGGGCCGCGGCCCATCTCCAGCGGACGGTAGGCCACGCTAAAAAGCTGGCCTTCTTTGGCCTTGCCTTTAGTGGTGTCCATGGCTACGTGCACCCGGGTCTCGCTGGGCAGACCGGCTATTTTCTGCGGTACAAACTTTTCCCCCAGCAGCCAGCGCTCCATCTCGGCGGCTGTCCATAGGTTGTAGCCGGACTCCGGCTTGATGTCCTGGGTAACTTGCAAGGGCAAAAGGCCCTCTGGTAGGTCGCAGCCCGCCCCGTCGGGGGGGCTATGGGGCAGCAGCTTCATCACCTGGGCACTGCCATTGTCGTCGCGGTAAACCACCGCATCGCGCGGAGCGGGCAGCAGAATTTCCGCGCCCCGGGCCAGGAGCGGGCCACACACCTGAAGGCCATGCAGATTTTGCACTTGCTCATGGCTAAAGCCCTTGCCCTCGGCCAGCCCCACCTGGGTGCGCACAAAACCCGCCACGGTACCGGGCAAGGGCAGGTTCAGGCTGCGGGCTGCCGTCTCGATGCCGTCGGCGGCGCTGAAGGGCCGGCCATCGCGGAACAGCAGAGGGCTCAAGGCATGGATTTCAAGCACTTTTTCCGGCATGCGCTTCCTCCTGAATGCCGCTAAGAAAGCGGGCGATGATGAGCCGTTCCACGAAGCTAAGCAACTCCCTTCGGTAGCTGGGTGTATCGCTGGTGGGGTCTGGGATTTTTAGGCCGCGAGCCTCTTTGCGGGCCAGAACCCGCTTGGCCTCCAGTTGCAGATAATCGGCCCGCATATCGTCTTGCCACTCCAGCACCAAATCCCGCAGTTCGTGGGCCAAGCCACGGGTAACCTGACGAGACCGGTACGCCTCTAGCAGCTCGTCCCAGTCCAGGGCGTCCCAGCGCTGCACCACCTCTATGGGCGCGCCTCCACGGGTGTGCAGCGCTACTGCCAGCGCATTACGTCCGCCGTTTTTGGCGGCTTTTTCTGCGTCTCGTGCATTTTGCAGGGAAATGGACAGCGGCTCGCGGTAGTGCACGAGGGCAACCCCCGCCGAAAGGGTGCCCTTGACCCGGTTGCGAAACTCCTCCGAGAGGGCTTTTGCACACTCCACCGCGCGGTTGAGCGGCAAGAAGGCCAACACATCGTCGCCGCCGGAATAGACCATAAAGCCGTTGTGACGGGCCACAATCTCGCGGGCTTTCCGGGCGAAGTCATCTAGGGTTGTTGAGAGCCTGCGGTGGGCCTCGGGGTCGTCCTGGCGGCTGATCAGCTCGCCCATGCGGTCGCCGTCGGCTACCAGGATGGCAAAGTAGGGCTGGGGCTCGGGTGTCTTGTCCTCGTCTTCGCCGTAGCGCTCATCGGGCTGGGCCTCGGGGTTGTGGGTGCGGCGGGCCATGGTGCGGGTATCTACCACCTTCTTGCTTTTGATCACCCCGTAGATGCGCTTGAGCAGCGAGATGGCGTCGAGGTGCTCGGTGGGCTTGATGCGCAAGGGGCGGTAGGAGCCGTCCTCCAGCTTGACGTTGGCCTCAGCCCATTGGCGAGGGTCAATCACCGCCGAACGGGAAGGGTCTAGGGGCGACTTGGGCACGCCGGCATCGTTTTGCTGGGTGGGGGCAAAATCGCGCAGGGCCTTGCGGCCGGCCAGCAGCCGCTCAACCTGCTGACGGGCCTGGGGATAGTCGCCCAGGGGCACCCAGGCAGCGTAGAACTCGAGGAAACGCCCAAGCTGCTCTTTGGCCCTTTCGTGCTCAATCCGGCCCTGGTATGCGCCGGAAAGCTCGCCGATGGTCTCTTTCCAGATGAGCTCGAGTCTCTTCTGAACTTCGCTCCTGGTATCCTCGGCAAGCTGCTTGGGGTCAGCGCTCACCCCGGCCAGAAGCTTGTTGGCCCCGTCGGCGTACGGGTCGGCTGGGAAGATGAGCTCGGCCCCCTTTGAATGGAGGAAGTGCGCGGCGTGCTTGCTTAAGTCCTGCAAAATCTGCGAACCCGCGTACAGGTCGGCGGTGCGCCGGGCGGCGGCGATGAAGTCCTGCACCGGGCCGATGGAGATGGCGAGGAGGTAGGTCATAGGCGCACCTCCTGGGTAAAGCCCTGAATATGAGCGGCTTTCAAAACAGCCTCGAGGGGCTCATCGGCTCCGAGCGCATTCAGCACGGGGTCGTTGTTAGGTACCTGCAAAGTGCGTTCTTCCCCGTTGACCATGATCGCTTCGGGAGCAGGGGCCTTGAGGATGATCACGGCTGGCCGCACGCTGCCATCGGCAAAAGCAATCGGCTTCAAAATAACCGGCGAGGCCAGGCGTCTGCCCCCAGAGTGAACCGCCTCGAGGGTCCCGCTAAAGCTGTGGCCCAAACCCTGGTACACAATGGGCAGGCCGTAGAAGGGCTTGGCCAGGGAAATGCTCTCTTGCCTGGGTCGCATGGCCTGTAGGGTCTTGTGGTCGCGCCACTTGCCCCCGGCCATGGGGGTGTAGTCCATGGTTTGCCTGGTTTTAGGGTCTTCCACGAAATGCCCCTTGCGGAAGCGGGCCCAGAAACGGCCTAACTCCCGCCAGGCCGAGTGCCCTTTATAGGGGTTGTTGCTGGGCTTGCTGAGCTGGCCCAGGCGGACCACCGCGCCGGCAAGGGTAGTGTGATGAAGCTCTTTCTGGAGTGAAAGTGCAAACCAAGTTTTAAGCTGGTCGGGGGTAGCGGGTAGCCAGTCTTTGAGGTTCGTGGTAACTTCCAGTGCCCCCACTCCCCGCCGGGTTCTGGCCCCAATACCACCGAAGGCAATCCAGGCCCGAACAGCCCGGCGCAGGTGCTCTGCCTCGGTTTCGGAGAGGGTATGGGTGAGCTCGAGGGTGAAGGCCACCCACAGCAACCCGCTGGCCTCGGGTAGGCCCTCGCTTTGGTTGGAGTTGAAGGGGTGGAGAAAAAACTTCTCCATCGGCCCGGTTTTTGCTGTTCCTTTTTCGGGCACCAATTCCGAAGGTTTTTTGCTTTCCCCAGCAGCTTGCTTGAGCACCCGCAGGGCCACCTTGCCTTGCTTCTCCGCACTCCCCCAAATCTTCTCCTCCGCTTCGAACAGCTCTTTGGCGCTGGCATACTGCGCCCCCGCAGTAGCCCGCCACCAGAAGCGCAGGTGCCCTCGTACGCTGGCCGACCGCACCGGGTTTGCCTGGTCTACCTCGCGCGGGGTGGCGCTGCCGCCAAACATGGGGGTGATGGTTTTGAGTTTGAGCGCCCAGGTAGTAATCTCGGGGGCTTTTAGCTCGGGGGGTGGAAGGGGGATGGCCCTAGGCATCGGCCCCTCCCATCCAGCGGTCAAAGCGGGCTTGGTCCCAGGTGTCTAGCTCGAGCATCCGCACCCCTTTGGGTAGCTTGGCGGGGTCGGCTTTCACCTCGTAGTCGGCAAAGCGGCGCGGGGGCCTGCTCTCGTCCAGCAGCCGCACCGAGACCACCTGGCCCAAATCCAGCAGGCGGTGCGCAGGGGCGCAGCCCAGCATGGCCTGGCGCTGGTTCTGCTGGGTGTTGTGGGGGTCGGTGCCCACGTGCTGGAACAGATAAAGGCGCCGGGTGGACATCATGCCCTTGCTGGCGCTGCGGTCGTGCTCGTACATGTTCAAGAGGGCCTCCATCAACAGCTTCAGGTCAGCCTCGCTGAAGCCGGTGCTTTGGGCCAAGTGCGCGCTGATGAAGCCCTTGGCCAGGTATAGGCCATACGAAACCTGGCTCTTGCGGCCCATGGTGCGGAGTTTGTCCTCGGGCTGCTCCTTTTCCCATTTCAGGTAGTCTTCAAGGGTCTTAGCGTTTTTCACATCCTCGGCCACCGCGCCGCGGGTGATGCTGAACTCGGCGGGAAAGATGGGGTCGAGGCTGCGGGCAAAGGTGAGCTGCACCGGCCCCCGCACCTGCCCGGCGTTGGCCCCGGTGCTCATCACCGCGCCAAAGGTGCGCACGTCGAAGAAGTTTTGGCACATCCAGTGGCGGGCGGCCTCCACTTTGTCTTTGGTTTTGGTTCCTGTAAAACCACCCGTTTTCTCGTGGGCCTCGAAGATGGGTCGGTTCAGGTTGGTGCCGTGCTGCACAAAAATACTGGCCCCGGCGGCCTGGGCGTAGTTGCGCAGGCGGCGCTTGAGGGCCACGTCGCTCACCAGGCCGTGGCCGTCCTCGGGGTCTACGCGAGGGGCGTTGCCCGAGTCGGGGTCGCCGTTGGGGTTACCGTCTTGTACGTCAAAAAACAGCAAAAACTCGTAGCGGTTTTGGATGGGGTGGGCCATAGATACCTCCTGGATGATTCGTGGCTAACTTGAAGTTTCCTGGTAATGCCGTGCCCGGCGCGGTGTATTGCGAGCCAAAGCCAGCTCAAGCGCTGTCCTGGGCCGCCGATTCCTCCGGCTTACCCTTACGGCTTTGGGCCAGTTGCTGGTAGAAGCCCAGGGCAAAGAGGCTCTGCTCCTCCAGGCTCAGGGTGCGGGGGAGGCTGGGCCCCAGGGCGCTCCAGACCTGGGCGAGCTGGGTGTTGAACCAGTAGGCCAGGCCCGGGGCATCCTTGGCCAGCTTGCTCAGGTGGTGCTGCGAAAGCCGGGTCAGGCGGCCCAGCACCAGCGCGGGCGTGCTGCTGGCCGCCCCGTAGTAGCGCTGCACCACCCCGGCGTTGATCTCCGAGTCGGTGGAGGCTTCTTGAACCTGGGCCAAGAGGCACATCAAGCGGCCACAGTGGTAGGCCGGGCTGGGGTGTTGGGGGTCTAAAGCCGTGCTCATGCTTCCTCCTTTGCGGATGTGGTAGGCCTTCAAAAGCCCCATGCGGGCGTAGATGCGCCCCAGGGCCGCGCCATCGGACTTTTGCCGCAGGGCCTCGGTGAAGGCCCCGGTCATGACCTCGGCGGTGTGGGAGGCCATGATGCGGGCCAATGCCCCATAAGGGATGGGCAGGCTGGGGTTCAAAGCAGCCCGCCAGAGCGGGATTTGCAGGGTTTTGACGGGCTTGATGTAGTCGTCTATTTTTTGCTCGGGGGACTTGGCCCGCTGCAGGTTCAAGAAGAGCCGGTTCAGCCCGGGCAGGTTGGCAGGGCGCTGGCCGTCCCGGCGGACGATGGAGAGGTGCTCGAACCAGGTGGTCACGGCTTCGACAAAGTCCTCGAGGGCGCCGGTCTGCCAGTCCCGCAGCATCACCCGGCCCGAGGCCGGGCTCATGGCGGTGGCAAAAAAGCGGGCCTGGCGCAGGCTGGGCAGGGCCTCGCCGGTCTTGAGGGCCTTAAGCACCTTGCGGGCCCGCTCGAGGGCCTGGGCTTCCTCCACCTCGGGGGCGCTGGGGGCAAAGAGATCGCGGAAGAGGTCGTCCTCCTCAGGTACTTCCTGGTCGTACCAGACCACCACCTTCATGTCGCCCAGGGTTTCGGCCTGCTCTAAAAGCCTGTCCAGGCCAGCCCGGTAGGCGGTGGCGGCCAGTTCTTCCACGGCGGCGTTCTGGCCCTGCGAGAGACCGTACGACTCGAAGGCTTCCTTGTCGTAGGTGACCAGGGCGTGCCCAAAAGCACTCCCGCCCAGCTTGGTCAACTTGGGGTGGGTAGTGGCCGGAGGGGCCAGTTCGCCGCTGGCAAAGGAACGCATAACGCCGCCGCTGGGGGCAGGAAAAGCCTGGGCGCGGAATTGCTGCCACCAGCGCTGCCAGTCGGGCAAATCCAGCACGCACTGCCCCTGCACAAAGAAGGAGATTTTGTCGGTGGGCTTGAGCTTGTCGGCCCCTTTTTGCTGGGCCTGGGCCTCGAGCTTAGCCTTTGCACAATTCATCTGGACGGGGTCGGCCAGGGCCTGGGCGATGGGCGCTAGCAGGGGCACCTGCTGAGCGGCAAGCTCAACCAGCAGCCGAAAGGTCTGCTGCTTCTGCAGGTTTTTGGCGTGCTCATCGGGTTTCTTGGGCTGGCCGTTTTTATCTAGCTCGGCCAGCCCAAACACCACCGCGCAAGTATCGGCCAGAAAGTGCGCGGCCTGCTCTGCCGAATGGCCCTGAGCGTTCAGGTAGCCCGGCAGGGTCATCATGTCGGGCTGGGAGAGGTCGGGGGCGGGCTTGGTCTGGTTCAGCGCGAACAGCTCCGTGAACTCTCCCGCCGGGCTCACCCCCACCAGCCAGCGGATCTCCTTGGTGGTAAAGCCGGGTTCGGTGCCCAGGCCCTTCTGGCGGGCGTACTCTACCAATTGTGAGAGCATCAGGCCCCTCCTTTGCGTACTTTTTCGCTCCCATAAGGGGGCACCTCGAGCACCCCTTCCTTCACCTCGGCCTCGAATACGCTGATGTAAGGTTTTTCGCCCTTGTCGCTGCGCAGGGGCAGGCCGGGCTTGGCCAGGTCGAAGACGTCGTAGAGCATCCAGCCGATTTTT
Organism: uncultured Meiothermus sp.; assembly: GCA_937950405.1. Classification (GTDB taxonomy): domain Bacteria; phylum Deinococcota; class Deinococci; order Deinococcales; family Thermaceae; genus Meiothermus. The sequence goes on along the minus strand of CALFDH010000199.1, from coordinate 6,272 downwards.
TCGTTGTGTGGCACGGTTTGAGCGGCCTCTGTGGGCTCGGCTAATCGAAAGTAACCGCTAAACTCGCGGCAGCCCAGGTAGGGCTGGTAGATACACTGGCCGGCCCTGGCCCGGCGCTCGAAGCTGTGCTCGATTTTCTGGCGCAAAGCCGGGTCTTCGCGGTAGAGCACCGCATGGGCCGTGATGCGGTAGCGCACGTTTTTGAGGGCCATGGTCTGGCGCTGGGTGCGGCCTTTGGTGTCCTGGCCGGAGTCGTCCTTGGTGGCATCGGCATAGAGGGGCTCGAAGCTGCCGGGGTCTTTGATCCAGCTTTGGATGTGTTTGAGGCTGACTTTTTCCTTGACTTCGTTGCGCATCAGGGCGATGTAGCGCACCGGGCTGAGCAGCTCGATGCGCTCGACCTGCCAGTACATCAGGGGCTTTTTGCTGTGTGGGTCGAAGTCCAGGTAGATGGCATCGAAGATGCCCCTGGCGGCGCTGGGCGTGATGATGGGGTAGCTGAAACGCTCGACCTTGAACTCGGGCCGCGTGAAGCAGGCCAGCTCACCCCAGACTTCCAAGCTAAAACTTCGCATGGCTCCTCCTTTCTGCCTTTTTTTGGGACGCAGGATACCAGAGGATGCGCCCCGGCACGGGGTTAAATGACCAGTCCCGCCGCGCTGTCCTCTTCGGGCGTAAAACCCAGCAGGGCGTCGTAGAGGGCTGGGTCTGGGCAGAGGTACCAGTCGGGCGCCTCGCCCCGCCCGTAGCGCAGGAAGACCGTCTCCAGGAGCGCCGGGGGCCCACCTTTGGGCAAAAAGAAAGGCACCGTGTAGGGCCGGGCGCGGTGTATCCAGTCGGCGGCGATGCCCCGGTTGCGGGCCTCCTGCATGAGGGCCAGGGCTTCGTCGCTATAGGGCACCACCACATTCACGGCGGCGGTCTCGATCAGGCGGTAGCGCCGGGCCAGTTCGGCGTAGTTCTGGGTCTGGATCAGGTTCTCGATTTCGGGGTCGCTTACGTTTTGCAGGGCGTAGAGGCTCTGGTAGTAGCGGCGGAAGGTGGTGGGCTCGAGGGTTAGCTCCCCTTCGGCCTGCAAGGCGCGGGTCAGCCGGGCGGCCTGCTGGTAGGCTTTGTCCGGATATCCTTCGTCCTCCGGTACAAACACCACCAGCCGCCCCTCGTGGCGCAGCCCATGCCGGTTGATGCGCCCGGCGGTCTGGGCGATGGCCTCGAGGGGGGCCAGGGCCCGGTAGCCCACCGGAAAGTCGAGCTCCACCCCGGCTTCCACCACCTGCGTGGAGATCAGGCGGCAGGGCTGGCCTTCCATCAGGCGGTCTTTCACTTCTTCCAACACCTTGAGCCGGTGAGCTGGACACAGCGCGGTGGAAAGGTGGTAGAGGCCCTTCAAACCCTTTTCCGCGGCCTGCCGGAAAAGGGCGTGGGCCTGGCGCTTGAGGTTCAGCACCACCAAGGCCTGCGGGTCGGCCTCGAGGAGAGTGAGCAGGTGGGAAGGAGTGGTAGGGTTTTTTAGCCACCACTCCACCTGCACCCGGCGGCTCTGTTGAAAGAGCACCTCGGGGGCGGGGGCCATCTCCACCGGCTGCCAGCCCTGGGGCTCACCGGCCTGCACCCGGGGGTGCAGGGTATCGAAGGCGGGCTGGGTAGCAGTGGCAAAAACCACCACCGCGCCGTACTTCTCGCTGGCCAGATGGGCCAGGGTTTTGAGGGTGGGCACGGCCAGGTGGGTGGGCAGGGTCTGGACTTCGTCGAAGAGCAGCACACTCCCGGCCAGGTTGTGCAGCTTGCGGCAGGCTCCGGGCCGGTTGGCGTGCAGGCTCTCCAGAAGCTGCACATTTGTGGTCAGGATGATGGGCGCTTCCCAGTTTTCCGCCAGCAGGCGGCGCTCGAGTTCGGCAAGGTCCTGTTCGTCGGAAAGCTCTTTTCGCAGGGGGCGGTAGGCCAGGCTGTGGTCTTCCAGGATATAGTGCGGCCCAAAGCCGGCAAAGAGCCCTCGGTAAATTTCAGCGGTTTGGTCCAGGATGGACAGGTAGGGCAGCACCACCACGATGCGCCTTATGCGGGGGTCGCGCATGGCCCGCCGCAGGGCGAAGCGCAGCATGGCCAGGGTCTTGCCCAGGCCGGTGGGGGCGGTGAGGGTAAAAACCCGCTCGGGGCGCCGGGCGGCCTCGGCGGCTGCATCGGAGAGGGCTTTGCGAAGGGCGCGGATGCGCTCGGGCAAGCGCTCGTCCTGGGCCAGAACCTCAAGGTGCGCCTCCAGGTGGGATAGCGCCTGGCCGACCTGGAGCGAGGGAGCCTGGGGGCGGATGGCCCCGTGCAGGTGGGCCTCGGTGTCCAGAAAGTCGGCATCCACCAGGGCCGAGAAAAGCATCCGGGTATCGAGCATGTCGGCAGCCCTGCTTGGGGCAGTCATGGGGCTGGTTGGGGCCGGTGTGGGCAGGGTCAGGCCGTCGTCTTGCAGGCGCTTGGTGAGCAAGTCCTTGTTGGGCTCGCTGAGCTTTAGTTCGGGTGGCGTGCCATGCCCATCGGAGCGCAACCACATGGCCTTGAGCTGCTCTTTGGCCCCGCTTTGCAACCCGATGTGATGGCCCTGCACCGCCAGGGCTACGGCGGGCAGGCGGTAGTCGAAGAGGGCCACGTGGGCCCCTGCCGACCAATGGTCGAGGCCCCTGGCCTTGCCCTCGAGCCGGAGCTGAAAACGGTCGCCGTACTTGCCGAGGTCGTGCAGATACCCGGCCAGACGGGCGCTTGGCTCCTCGGCAAAAGGGGCTGCCCGCTCGGCGGCCAGGCGAGCCACGTTCTCCAGATGCACCCGCAGGGGCTGCCACCGGTTGGGGTCGGGGTGGGAGTGGCCCCAGTACACCCGCGGGCTGGGGCCAGCTTGAGCAGCACTGAAGCGCTCTACCAGCGCCCGCGCCTCGTCCAGCCAGACCTGTCGCAGGCTGGGAGGCTCCAACACCTCTACTCTGGGCCCCCAGCTTTGTATCCAGGGTAGCAGCTCGAGGGGGAATCCTGCGGTATTGGTGCCTACGGTAATTTGAGCGAGAGTGTAGCCACCCTCGAGCTGCTCTAGTATTTGCAAGTTGGGGTAGCCCCCTTCGCGCAGGCGCTCGCTGGCCTCCGGCGAAAAGCGCAGCAACACCCGCAGGGGGTCCCCCCCCAATATGCCCCAGGCCGTCGAGAGGTAGGCGGTGGGGTCGAAGTCGTCGGGGATGAGGTAGGTATTGTCCAGCAGGCGCGGGCGCTGGATGCGCTCGAGCTTGTAGGTTCGCAGGTTCTCCAGGTAGTGGATGCCCCGGCCATATAGGCGGTCCCTGCCGATGATATACACAGCCATGTTGGCCCGGGAGACCTCGATAAAGTAGGTCTCGAGTTCCACCTTGATGGTTCGGCTACTGGGAATGCGGTACTCGAAGGCCACCGCCTGGCGAAGGAGCCAGCCCTGGGTGAGGGTCTCGAGGTTGGCACCGCTCAGGCTGGGGGGGCGGTTGTTTAGGGCCTCGGTGCTCTTGAGGGCCAGGGCCTTGAGGGGCTCGGGCAGGCCTTTGGCCAGCTTGCGAAGCGCCTCCTGGTAGGCTTGGTTGCTGCCCGGCGAGTGGTGGGCCAGCATCCGCAGGGCGGTAAAAGCCACCACCGTCTCGGTTAGGCTGAGCCGTTCCTCGAGCTCGATGGCATAGGTGCTGCGCCGAGGGTCGTGGATGAAGCGCAGGCCCCACTGCTCGGCCAGGGCCTTGGCCTCGTTCAGGTAGTCGAATATGGCCCGCTCGCCCAGCCCTAGCTCGGCCCGAAGTTCAACAGGCCGCCAGGGTTTTTGCTGCAATAGCTCCAGGAGCCGGAGCAGCCGAACGGCTTTGGTCTGGTGGTGGTTGAGCTCTGGAGGGCTGGACATACGGGTGCTTTGTTTTGCCGCTAACTATAGCGGACCCTCATCCAGCCGTCGTCCATTTTTGCCACTCATGTTTTTTTGGTTAGAAAATATGAGTCTAGTAAACTCACACCTAGACCACCAACCACTGCTGCCGCCATTCCTCCACCCACTCGCTGTAGTAGCCTTGCATAAAGCTCTGCGAACGCTCGAAGCCCCGGTGGGCCGGGAGGTTGCCCGGCTCCAGGTCGCACTTCCAATCGGCCTGGGGGTCCAGGGTGTACACCCCGCCGTGGCTCTGTACGCTCTCCTGCCAGCCTAGGGCCTGGCGCAGTTTTTCGACAACCTCCCACAGGGCTTTGCGGGGGTTTTTGTTGCGGGGGTTCCCCAGCCTATCCAACAGCACCTCGAGGCTGGCCTCCCTCCCGTTGACCAGCAAAAACACCAGTAGCTCGCCCGTCTTGCTAACCGCCGGGATGGGCACGGGCCGGCCATTGACCCGCACCTCCAACCGGCCAAAGGGCCGCACCTCCACCCGGAAGGGCTGCTTCTGCAGGGGCTCCAACGCCAGCATCCGGGCCAGGGCCGGAAAACAGCCCAGCTCTTCCCGGGCCCACAGGCTTTGCGGGTTCAGCCCTGCCAGGAGCGCCCGGGCCTGCTCCGCTAGGCCCTGCTGCCGCGCCAGCTCGGCCTCTAGCACCCGCAGCACCAGTTGGCCACGCTGGCCCAGTTGCCTAGACGCCAGGTACCCCTGCAAGCGGGGCAGGCTTTGTCGGACGCTCTCCTGTTCGCCCAGCATGAGCCGCGTTGCGGCCAGGTCGGCCTGGATCCAGACCTCGTGGGGGTTCAGTTGCCAGGCTTGAAGCAGCTTGGCCAGGGCTTCCTCGAGCTGCCCCATCAGGCGCAAGGTGTGGCCCCAGCCCCACAGGGCCAGTTGACGGTCTGTAACCTCGCTAGCGGCGCGGTAGGCAAGCTGGTAACTGTGCAGGGCGCGGGGCCACTCCCCCAGGCTGCGCCGCACCGCCCCTACTCCGGCCAGGGCTCTGGAGCGGAACCCTCGAGCCCCCTCCTTCTGGCTTATTCGCAGGGCTTCTAGCAAATGTTGTTCGGCCTGCTGAGGCATTTCGTTGAGCAGCGCAAAGCCCAGGCTGTTATGGGCCCAGGCCAGGTAGTAGGGGTCGGGCTCGAGGTAGCCCAGCGCCTCGGCCCAGCAGACCCGCGCCTCCGCCAGCCGCCCCCTGGCGTTAAGAAACCCCCCCAGGTCAATCAGCATTCGCCCCAGCGCCGCCCCCTGTAGATGAAACCGGGCCTGCTCCAGCACCTGCTGCCAGTCGGTGCGCCCTAGCCAGAAAAGGGCTTCGCCTTTGGTGCGGTAAAAAATGCCCCAGTCCAGCTCCGGTTCGTTTTCAATGCGCTCCAGCACCTCCAGCGCCTCGGCATAGCGCTCCCCGCGAACCAGCGCCCAGGCCCGGTAAGCTTGCCCCTGCACCGGGCCCTGGTGCTGCTCGAACCAGTTCAAAATGCGCTCGGGCATTCTGGCCCTGCACAGGGCTTGCAGGTAAAGCTGCTGCACGCGGGCATCCTGGCCGAGCGGGCCGGGCAACCTCTCGAGCAGCCCCACAAACTGTTCGGCTTGCTGGTGGGTCTGGCACTGTTCAAACTGCTCATGGAGCAGGTGCAGGGCCGTTTGGGTGCGCTCATTTTCCCATAGCCCCTCAAGGGAGAGTGCAAACAGTTCCAGATCGGCTCGTTTCACTCTTACGTTATATTACCCACCCCACAACAAACCGGGGAGGCCATCTGACCTCCCCCACGCGAACAGCCCGCTAACCGCCGGTGCCAATTTTGGGCCGGTCACCATCGGCCAGATGCTGCCCCGCCGTGGCCCCCTGGGGCATGGCAACTGCCAGCAGGCCCAGCAGCACCAGCGCCAGCAGCCACCCTTTCGCCCATGCCGATTGCCTGAGGTTGTTTGTACCTACCTTGGGATTGTGAAAGTTCGTTTTCACACCCCCAGGGTCGGGGCCTGGTATGCGCGATTCGTGCAGGGTGATGTAACCTAAGCGTCAGAGACCTGCGCGAACCCCAAGCAAGTGCCAAAACCCAGGGGGGTTCGCGCAAGCCGAGAAATCGGCTAGGGGACATTGAAAACCCGTTTTCCCCCCACCCCACGCCACCCTGCGTCGGAACCCTTTTTGGGGGGGTTCGCGCAAAACCCCCCTTGAGCCCCGTCCAGCACGCACGCTAAAATGGGGCCGTTGCACTCGGGCGAAAGCTCGAGTGAGGATTGAAACTTTGATGCGACTGCATTCGCAGTCGGCGATTGGCTGTTGCACTCGGGCGAAAGCTCGAGTGAGGATTGAAACTTCCACATCCAATTGCAACAGCATGGCTGTTGCCTGTTGCA
>CALFDH010000198.1 GCA_937950405.1 uncultured Meiothermus sp. | reverse complement strand
TCCAGTTGAACAGGTGGGGGGATTGGCTCAAAGCCTAAAGCCGAAAGCCAAACGCTTTGCAGACAGGAGTCATCTAACCAATCACGAAAACTCGGACCGCTGAAATGTCAACTTTAGACGTTTGCACAGATGGGTGCGGGGAGCTTTTGAACGCGCAAGGGCCGTTTGATAAGCTCACCTCAGGAATGCTTATCGCGCTCTTCACCGACAAGGCCACCCACGAAAACGAAAAGGGACAGGCACCCGTGGGTCGGCCCGGCCGACGGGTGCTTGGGTTGCGAGTTCCCAGGCGGTCACGGTGCTGTCCAGGACAAAGCTTTCTTGAAGTCGGATGGCTTGAAATAGGTGAAGAGCGCTCTAGGCCACAGGCTCGAGCGAAGTTATTGCAGAAGGCTCGAGCGTCGCTGGCGACTCGCTGGATGGAGCAGGTTTATGTCCGTGCTTGTCGGACTGTTCGGCCTCCGGTTTGACCCCCTGGCTGCTGGCGTATTCCCACCAAAGCTGTAAAAGCTGGGGCTCGAGGTCGACTACTACCCCTTGTAGCCGGGTCAGCTCGTTGCGGGCCAAACCGCTGTTGATGACCACGCTGACGGGCTTCAAGTTGAACTTGGCCCAGGTATCGCCGTCGCGGGTTACGAAAATGTGGGGTTTTTCTTGAGCACTGCCCGACTTAACGTAGAAACGAAAACCACCCCGGCGCATGAGCGTTAGCATGGCTAAAGTTTAGCGGCCCCTGGTCTGGCCTGCGGTGCTTCTGACCATTCTGGGTGTCATGTCGGAAAGAGATACTCATTCAAACCAAGATATCGAGAGGCTATCTTTTTTGAATCCTAGTCCACTTCTGTCAGAAGAGCTAAGCGAATCTGGTGTGATACCGGATTCAAAAAGATGCTTCACCAAACCAAAAACCTTCAGAGGCTATCTTTTTGAATCCTAGAGCACACCCCTCCCTTTGGTCGGCGAAGAAAGCGTCTTTCTTCCAAGGGGCGGTATCGCCCTCCGCTACGCGGATAACTTCGGTCGGGTTGGTTCGTCACCATTCGGTAATGAACCAACCGAATCTGGTATGAGTCAACTCCAGCTAGCCCCCTTGGGGTTTGTGCCAGGCTGTACCGGTGCGATTTGGGAGACTGTTGCTGTACGAAGGCCCGCTCAGATTGGTCTGTCTGAGAAAAACTCCAGGCAAAGCTGGTTGAAGCGCGCTGTAGCCTCGAGGTTGGGCAGATGCCCCACCTCCGGCAGTACCTCCAGCCGGGCTTTGGGAATGGTACTGGCCAAAGTCTGGGCAATCAGGCGGTTGCGGGGGAGATCCAATGCCCCGACGAGCACCAGGGTCTCGGACTGAATTTCGGCTAGTTGCGTTGAAACCTCGCGTATACCCCCGGAGGGGGAGATACCCTCGAGCCAGTGCCAGCCGTCATAGTCAGCAACCCAGGCCGCAAGCTGATCACGCAGCTTGGGGTTTGAGGCCAAAGAAGCGAAAAGCGGGTGCTCGATCCAGCGCTTGCGTGCGGCCTGCACCCCTTGTTCTAGTGCAACCCGCTGAATCGACGCCAGCGAGGCGGCATACTCGGGCTCCTGCGGAAAGCCTTTCAAGCTACTGTCGGCCAGGATCAGCCGGTTCACCCGCTCGGGGTAATACAGGGCGAGCTCCAAGGCAATGTTGCCGCCTAGCGAGAGGCCCATCACATGGGCTTGCTCAACCTCGAGCTGTGCTAGCATCTGCAGCAATATCTCGGCATGGTTGAAAGGAAGGTTAGGTTTAGACGAACCCCCATAGCCAAGCAGGTCGGGGATGATCAGATTGAAGTGGGGGCCAAGGGTCTCTAGCTGGGGCCCCCACATCCGCCCATCCAGGCTGTGTCCATGTAAGAGCAGCAGGGGATGCCCATTGCCAAAGCGGCGGATGAGCAGGCGGTGTGATCCCACTTCTAGGTAGGCTTGGGTTTGTTTCATGGCTATTCCGGGGCTAAACTGGTATATCTCGAGGATGTATTGACATCTTATCGAGCCCGTTATATTTTGTGCATACGTTTGCACAAATGACAAGCTGAGGTTAACGGAGACTTTTATGCATCCCAAAGTGTCCAACAGCGAGATGGCCTCGCGCATCGTGCGCTTCGAGCAGCTCAAGCACCAGGGCATCCCTTTGATGTTCATCGACAGCATCCTGCCCGGCCACCAGCGCATGAACTACGCCCTTATCGGGGATACCGCCAGTGAAAACGCCGAGTTCAAGCCCGCCATCAGCGCGCCCCACCGCTTTCAGATCGGGATGGGTTTCGCCGAGCCGGGCAATGGCCCGGCTTTCCACACCCACGATTATGTGGAGGCTTTTTTTATCCTCGAGGGCCGCTGGCGCTACTACTGGGGCAACGAACCGGGCAGCATTGAGGGCGAGGCCATTCTGGAAAAGTGGGACTTCATCAGCCTGCCTCCGGGCCTCTACCGGGGCTTTGAGGTAGTGGGAGACCAGATCGGCTGGTTTTTTGCTGTGCTTGATCCCCACGATGTCTTTCGTTCCAAAGACCCCTACTGGGATCCCGCGGTTGAGCAGCAAGCTGCTCAGTACGGCTTCCGAGCCGACGAGCGGGGTAAGATGATCAAGCCCAGCGACTACGAAGCCCGCAAGGCCCAGATGACGCAGCACCTGCTGGGGGTGCTGGCCCGCTGGGAGCGGGGCGGCTCCTCCTAGTCTGAGCCATGGACGACTTCAAGAACCGCCTCTTGCAGGGCCTAGCCCCGTTTAATGGCTGGCTCCACCTGCCCGATTCCATCGCCGCAGAGGTGATGAGCCGAGCGGGCTGGGACTCACTGACCGTGGATATGCAGCACGGCCTGATGGGGTACGACACCGCCCTGGCCATGCTCCAGGCCATCAGCACCACCGATACCCCCGCCTTGGTGCGTGTGCCCGCCAACGACCCCGCCCTGATCATGCGGATGCTGGACGCGGGGGCCTTAGGGGTCGTCTGCCCGCTGGTGAACTCTGCTGCCGAGGCCCGGCAGTTGGTAGCGGCCTGCCGCTACCCGCCCCAGGGCGTCCGCAGCAACGGGCCGGTGCGGGCTGCCCTGCGCTACGGGGCCGACTACACCCCCAGGGCCAACGCCGCCGTGCTGACCCTGGCCATGGTCGAGACCCGCGAGGGGTTCGAGGCCCTCGAGGACATCCTACAAACCCCTGGGTTGGACGGGGTATATGTGGGCCCCAGCGACCTCAGCTTTAGCTACCGGGGCTTTCCCGAGCTCGACCACCGCCAGGGTGAGATGCGGGATAAGATTCAGCATATCGCAAACCGGGCTCACGCCCACGGCAAGCTGGCCGGCATCTACTGCGGTAGCCCGGCATACGCCCTCGAGGCATTGGGCATGGGCTTTCATCTGACCAGTGTGCAAAGCGATCTGCGCTTTTTGCAGATGGGGGCCCAAGCCGCCTTACAGCAGTTGCGCGGCCATGCCAACAAGCAGGAGGGCTGCTGATGCGGGGCAAACGGGTCACTTCGCTCGAGGTCGCACTCAAAGCGGGGGTCTCGCAAAGCACCGTCTCGAGGGCCTTCTCGGGCGATGAGCGACTCTCGCAAAGCACCCGCGAGCGGGTGCTCGAGGTCGCGCGAAAACTCGGCTACCGGCCCAACGCCATCGCCCGAAGCCTGATCACCCAGCGAACCCAGATCATCGGGATTGTAGCCAGCTACATGACCAATCCCTTCTTCCCGTTGGTTCTGCAAGCCTTCACCCAGACCCTGCATGAGCTGGGCTGGCGAGTGCTGCTCTTTACTGCCGGAACCAACGAAGACGTGGACGACCTGCTGCCTGAGGTGCTGGCTTACCAGGTGGATGGCCTGATCATTGTGACGGCTACTTTGAGCTCGCGCATGGCCAAAGAGGTGCGGCGGCGCGGGATTCCAGTGGTGCTCTTCAACCGCTACGTGCCCGAATCGGGGGCCAGCGCGGTAAGCTGCGACAATCTGAACGGGGGCCGGATGGTGGCCGATCTGCTGCTGGATGCCGGGCACACCCGCCTGGCCTACATTGCCGGACGGGAAGATACCTCGACCAACCAAGACCGCCGCCGGGGCTTTTTAGAGCGTCTGGCCGAGCGGGGCATTGAGCATTGCCAGCAAGAGCATGGACACTTTACCTATGAGGGGGGCTTTGCCGCAGCCATGCGGCTGCTGGAGTCGCATAACCCCCCCGAGGCCCTCTTCTGCGCCAACGACATCGCCGCCTTAGGGGCACTGGATGCCGCCCGTAAGCTGGGGGTGCGGGTTCCGCAAGACCTCTCGGTGGTGGGCTTCGACGACATCCCCATGGCGGCTTGGTCGGCTTACAATCTCACGACCCTCCGCCAGCCCCGCGAGCAGATGATCGCCGCCTCGGTGCGGCTCCTGATGGAACGCATCGAGAATCCCGGCCTGCCGGGGGTGCTCGAGTTTATCCCCGGAACCCTGATCGAGCGCCAGACTGTGAGGGCACATGGACGATAAATCGCGCGAACTAGAAGAGCGGGCTACCCTAGCGCTAAACGGGCGAGACATCGGCTACTTCATGGATACGGCCGGAGGCCCGCGCCGCCAGCCGCTACTGGGCTTTGACCCCGACTACACCGATTTTGTGGACTACATCATCCGCTGCACCCACAAGATCTGGGAGGAGAAGGCGGTGGGCCTGATCTACACCCACTACACCCACAACTGCCCGGTGCACCTGACCGATGCCCAGATCTACGGGCGGGATGCCATCGTGGAGAGCACCGTGCGAACCCTGGCGGCCTTCCCCGATTTGCGCCTCTTTGGCGACGAGGTGATCTGGAGCGGCAACGAGCAATCCGGGTTCCACAGCTCGCATCGCATCACCTGGATCGGCCACAACTACGGACACAGCATCTACGGCCCTCCGACAGGCCGGCGCATCCAGCGGCGCGGCATCGCCCATTGCTTTGTGAAGGAGAACCGCATCTGCGAGGAGTGGATCAGCCGCGACGAGCTGGCCTTGATCCGGCAGTTGGGCTTCGACGAGGTCGAGTTGGCCAAGCGTAAGGCCGCTGAAGAAGCCGCCCGGGGGGTCGCCCCTTATGCCTCGAGCGTAGGCGAGGTGCCACGCCTACAGGGGCAGGTTCACCCACCGCTCGAGGTCGCCGGTGACCCCCACAACCCCGAAGTGCTGCCCCTCAAGCTCTACGGTGAGGTTTGGAACGCTCGCATGCTTAACCGGCTACGCACCTACTACGCCGCGAACGCCGTGGTGTACGCCTCCACCAACCGCCGCCTGGACGGCCTAGGCGATCTGACCCAGTACATCCTGATGCTGCTCTCGGCCTTCCCCGATGGGGCCATCCGCCCCGACCACCTTTGCTGGATCGGGAGCGAGGCCGCAGGTTACAAGATCGCGGTGCGCTGGACCTTCCAGGGTACCCATCTGGGCCCCAGCGCCTACGGCCCGCCCAGTGGCAAGCGTGTGGTGCTGATGGGTATTAGCCATCTCGAGGCCCGAGAGGGCCAGATTCAGCGTGAATACATGGTCTGGGACGAGTTTGCCCTGCTGAAGCAGATTCACTGGCCGGAGTAAACCATGGTTATAGACCTCAGCAGCAAAACCGCCCTGATCACCGGGGCCAGCCGGGGCATTGGGCTGGCCTGCGCCGAGGCTTTGGCCAAGGCGGGGGCAAAGGTGGTGTTGCTAGCCCGCAACCCAAAAGACCTCGAGCGGGCTGCCCAAACCATCGGCCCCCAGGCCCGGAGGATCGTCTGCGACGTGACCGACCCGGAGACCCTATCCCAGGCTTTCGAGCAGGTGACGCATCTGGACATTCTGGTTAACAGCGCCGGCCTGAACATTCCAGAGCCTTTCCTCGAGGTCTCCCCCGCCCACTTCGACCGCATCTTCGACCTGAACGTGCGCTCGGTCTTCTTCACCACCCAACACGCGGTGCGGCGCATGGGGCCCGGTGGGGTGGTGATCCAGATCAGCTCCCAGATGGGGCACGTAGGCGCCGTCAACCGCAGCGTGTACTGCGCCTCCAAACACGCCCTGGAGGGGCTCACCAAAGCCCTGGCGGTGGAGCTGGCCCCCCGGGGCATCCGGGTGGTGAGCGTGGCCCCTACCTTCATCGAGACCGATCTCACCCGCCCCATGCTGGCCGATCCCCAGTTCTACCAGTCGGTGCTAGGTCAAATACCCCTGGGCCAACTGGGCCAACCCCAGGATGTGGCCGCGGCTGTAGTGTTTTTGGCCTCGGACGCCGCCGGCCTAATCAGCGGAACCAGTCTTCTGGTGGATGGAGGCTGGACGGCAAAATAGTTTATCCGCAGCCCGAAAGGAGTGGCATGGAATACCTGAAGCAAGCCCAACCTCAAACCCCAGCCGTCAGCCAAGAGATCCGCGATACCGTGTCGCGGGTGATTGCCGATATCGAGCGTGAAGGGATGCCGGCAGTGCGGCGCTACAGTCAACAGTTCGACGACTGGAACCCCCCTTCCTTCTACCTCTCACCCCAAACCGTCGCTGAGGGCGCCGCCCAGGTAGATCCGCAGATTAAGCAATCGATAGATTTCGCCATCGAGCAGGTACGGAAGTTCGCCGAGCTGCAAAAGGCCACCCTACACGACCTCGAGGTCGAGACCCTACCGGGGGTGGTGCTGGGGCACAAACACATCCCGGTGGGCCGGGTGGGGTCGTACGTGCCAGGCGGACGCTACCCCTTGATAGCCTCGGCCATCATGACCATCGCCGTACCCAAGGTGGCCGGGGTGGGCCAGGTGGTCGCGACTACGCCACCCATGCGCGGCACCGGTAAGGTCAACCCAGCCCAGCTTTACGCGATGCAACAGAGCGGGGCCGATGCGATCTACGCCCTGGGGGGGGTGCAGGCCATGGCCGCCATGGCCTTTGGCCTCGAGGATGCCCCCCCACTACCGGCGGTAGACATGATCGTGGGCGCGGGTAACGCCTACGTAGCCGAGGCCAAGCGGCAGCTCTTTGGGGTGGTGGGGATCGACCTCCTGGCAGGCCCCACCGAGATCTGTATTCTGGCCGATGAGTCCGCCGACCCCTCTGTGGTGGCTGCCGACCTGTTGGGCCAGGCCGAACACGGCGCCAACAGCCCTGCCGTTCTGGTCACTACCTCCAGGAGCCTGGGCCTGGCGGTGATCAAGGAAGCAGAACGGTTGCTTTTGACCTGGCCCACCGCTGCGGTAGCCGGCCAGGCCTGGCGTGAGCTGGGCCAGGTGATCCTGGTGGCGTCGGATGAAGAGATGGCCGAGGTCTCCGACCAAATCGCCTCAGAGCACCTCGAGGTACAGACCCGCAACCCCCGGTGGTTCTTGAGCCGACTGCGAAACTATGGCTCGCTGTTCTTAGGCCACAACGCCACGGTGGTCTACGGCGACAAAGGGATCGGAACCAACCACGTACTGCCCACGGGCCGCGCGGCCCGCTACACCGGGGGGTTGTGGGTGGGCAAGTTTCTCAAGACCGTCACCTACCAGACCGTCAGCGACCAAGGCAACCGGCTGGTCGCCCCGCCCATTGCCAATGTGGCCGACGCCGAGGGAATGGCGGGTCATGCCATTACGGCGCGCATACGTCTGCAAAACAGAGCACCGGCCTCGGGGAACCAGGGGTAGCCTCATCGGGGCCATCTTGACATACTGGACGCGAGCGTTTACTTTGTGCATACGTTTGCACAAGTCCAAGCAGGTGGAGGAGGAAAGTATGAATAGACGCTTTTTACTTTCATTGGCGGCACTTTTGGTCTTTTCGGCCCCGGCCTTAGCGCAAGAGTGTAAACTCCCCGCCAATCTCAGTTCGGGTACGATTAATCTGGTCAGTTTCCGCTTCCCCATGATGGAGTTCTATGCCAAGGCCATTGAAGCCTGCGCAGGGGGCGGCCTGCGGGTCAACACCACCTTCTTGCAAGCCGATGCCTTCAATACCCAGGTGGGCACCGCGCTGGCGGCTCGCGGCAGCTCACCCTATCAGATCATCTGGTCGAACCCCAGCTTCGTGACCCAGTGGGGCAGCAAAGGCTGGCTGTTGCCGCTCAACGTGCTGATTGCCAAATACAGTAAACAATACGGTCTCGATGACATCTCCGATCAGCTATGGCGCAACGCCACCATCAATGGGCGGCGTTACGGCATTCCGGTTAACTTCAACACCCAGATCTTGTTTTACCGCAAGGACATCTTTGACGAGCTGGGCCTCAAGCCTCCAACCACCTTTGATGAGTTTCTGGACGTGCTCAAAAAGCTGGATGCGGCCAAGAAAACCAAACACCCCTCAGCCATCGCCTTTGGGGGCACAGCCATGGCGGGAGAGTTCCATTCCAATCTAATGGCCTTTGGGGGCCGTTGGTTCGATGACCGAGGCCGCCCGGCTTTCAACAGCGAGGCCGGTCTCAGGGCCGCTCAGTCCATCCGCGACTGGCTTCAGTTCATGCCGCCCGACGTGCTTAGCTACACCAACGACAACGTGATGGTAGCGCTGCAACAAGGCGACATTGCCATCTCCAAAATCTGGCTGACCCGCGCGGCCCCCATGGAGGACGCCAACGTGAGCCGGGTGGTGGGCAAAATGGCCTACGCTCCGGCGTTCCGCGCCGTTTCCGGCGGCCCCGTTGCGGCCACTGCCGAAGGCGACATGTACTCGATTCCCGCCAACACGGCCAACCCCGAGCAAGCCTTCCTGGCCATTATGGAGGCCATCAAGCCGAGCAACCAGCTCAAAGCGGCCCAGTTCGGCATGGTCAGCCGCGGCAGTATTGCCAATAACGCCGAGTTGGCGCGGGCCAACCGGGCCTGGCCTGCGGCCTCGGCCAACGCCCGGGCAGCCGCCCCCTTGCGTCCCTTTGTGCCTTACATGGGCATTGCCAACAACATCGTCTCGCGCACCCTGAGCACCGCCCTGGCCAATAAAACCGACTTAAAAGCGGCCCTTGACGCAGCCGCCAAGCAGGTCGAAGACGAGATGCGGGCGCAAGGATTTTTGAAGTAAACCGACATCCGGTTGCGTATTGCGTAAGGGCTCTTCTGCCTCAGCGCGATACGCAGCCCCTGTCCCATACTCAGACCGTCCCATGAAACCCAGGGAATTCTGGCCCTTTGTACTGCCCAGTGTGGTCGTGATGTCAGCGCTGATGGTGTTTCCACTGGTCTTCACCATCTACCTGAGTTTTCACAACTACACCCTAGGCGAGCCGCCGCGTTTTGTGGGCTGGATGAACTACGTGCGTACCCTATCCGACGAGCGCTTCTGGAACTCCTTGGGCTTTACCCTGACCTACATGGGCTTTGTGATTCCACTCCAGATTCTCATCGGTTTTGGGCTGGCCCTACTCCTGAACGAGATCGTCCGGTTTAAGCGCCTGCTGATCAGCGGGTACCTACTACCCTTCCTCGTGACGCCGGTGGTGGGGACGCTGGCCGTAGGCTGGCTGTTCCGGGACCGGGG
>CALFDH010000197.1 GCA_937950405.1 uncultured Meiothermus sp. | reverse complement strand
CTGTCGCCACCCTCTCCCGCCAGGGGAGAGGGAAAGGGGAAAACGATAAAAGCCTTAGTGATGGGCGCGTTTAGCGCCGCTCACGCGCAGAGTTGGTATTAGGTATTGCGCCAGGCTTTGACGGCTTCCTGGCAAAGCGCTACCCTCGAGGGGTTGTGCTGCGAGCCAGACCCCAGGTACTGCTACGCTTGCGCGAAGGTGAGAAATCCTACGCGGAGCGGGTTCTGTTTAGCGGGGCCGATTTCTGGCTCGAGCAGGGCGAGCGGGCGGTTCTGGTGGGGCCTAATGGAGCCGGCAAGAGCACTTTGTTTCAGGTGCTGAGCGGGCGGTTGGCGCTCGAGGGAGGCCAGCTAAAGCGCTCTGGAGGGGTTCGTGTGGTCTATCTGCCACAGGATTTTCGCCCAAGCGGTGCCACCGTGTATGCGCTGGCCTACAGCATGACCCCCCTACACCGGGCCGAGCAGGCACTCGCCCACACCCCGCCCGAACGGGCGGGCGAGGTATGGAGCCAGATCCGTGAACTTTCGTTCTGGAAAGGGCGGGTGGCCCGCACCCTGGCCGACTTTGGTCTGGATTCGCTCTGGGAGCAAACTGCGGAGAAGCTTTCCGGGGGGGAGGGTGTGCGCTTGGGGCTGGCGATGGCGTTTCTTTCCGGTGCGGAGGTCTTGCTGCTGGACGAGCCCACCACCCATCTCGACCTGCGAATGCGCCTGCGTCTGGAAGAGATGTTGCTGGCGTATCCTGCTGCAGTCGGGCTGATTTCCCATGACCGGGCGCTGTTACAGCGGGTGGCCACCACGGTGTACCACCTGGAAGCCGGGCGCTTGTTTCGGCTAACAGGGGGCTATGCCACCTATTTGCAGGAGCGCGAACGCATTCGGCGAACCCTGGAAAAAGCCCGCCACGAAGCCGAAAAGGAGCGTCAACGGCTGCTGCAAGCCATCCCCGACCGGAGGCGGCCCGGTTCGGATCGCCGGGCCAGCGAGAAGGCTGCGCTACAAACCCGAGCCGAGCGTATCCAGATGCCCGATCCGCTCCCCCCCGAACGCCGCTGGAGCCTGGAAATTGCAGCGGAGGGGACGCCCAGGCTGGTGCTCAAGGCCAAGGGCTTGAAAAAGTCCTATCCAGGCACAGGTGCAGCCGAGCAGGGTGGAGGAGACGAGGGCCATTGCAGCGTAATCCGGGAGGCCACCCTTCGCATCTTCCGGGGAGACCGGATTGCCCTAGTCGGGGCCAACGGGGCCGGCAAGACCACCCTGCTCCGCTTGCTGCTCTCCAGAGAACTGCCGGACGACGGCGAGCGAACCCTGGGCTACGGGGTGAGCATCGGCTACCTTGACCAGCTCTACCACGGACTGGAACCCGACCAGCCCATCTTTGCCCAGTTTGCCTCGAGGTTCGGAGAGGCGCGGACGGCGGCGCTGCTGGGCCGGATGGGCTTTCGCCCCCCGCACTGGCACGACACCCCCCGCAGTTTTTCCGGGGGTGAGCGGGCCAGGGCCGGCCTGGCCTTGCTGGGGGCCATGCGCGCCGGTCTGCTGGTGATGGACGAGCCCACCAACCACCTCGAGCTCGAGCTGCTCGAAGCCCTCGAGAGAGCCCTGACCGATTACCCCGGCACACTGCTCTTTGTCTCGCACGACCGCGAACTGGTCAAAAAGGTAGCCACCCGCTTCTGGGGGCTGGAAAACGGGGTGCTGGTGGAGTACCCCAGCTATGCCGAGGCCGAGGCCGCCATGCTGGGCAAGCCCGCCCTGCGGCTGAACCCCTATGGGGAGACCCCTCTGGAAGCAGAGCCGTCCCCCGAAGAGCGCGACCTCGAGCAAGAACGCATGACCTTGCTGGCACAACTCGACGAACCGGGCCTGACTGAGCGCAGCCGCCAGCGCCTGCGGGCCGACTTGCTGGCCCTGGAAGAGGCCCTGTACCGGCAGTACGCCCTAATATTTTTCCAGCCCTACCCCTACCGCTACCGCTTGCAGCAGGAGGGTCTGGAGGTCTTTGCCGACGAGGAACTGGGCTGCTGGCGCTTTTGGAGCCGCGAGGAGGCGTGCTGTGGCGCGTTTTCGGGTGGCGTGCTGAGCCTCGAGGGGCGGGCCAGTCCCCGGATGCTGCGGGCCATCCTGCGGGTAGCTTTTGAGTTGCTGGACGCTCTGGTGGTACGGTATGGAAAACAGAGCTTTGGCCGCAAGGGCTACCTCAAGCAGTTCGCCGGGTACAGTCCGGTCAGTTCGAACCTACTAAAGCTGGCTCGAGCCCAACGTCGCCCTAAGCGCAAAAGAAGCCGCCAATCGCGCAAAATTTCCACCCAGACCCCGGAGCCCTGATTCCGGAACCCTCACCGCGCTTCGCGTACCTGCCGCTTGATGCGGGTCAGTACAGCCTGCAAGCCACGCAGCCGCAGGGGGGTGATGATTTCCTCCAGCCGGGCCAGGGTGTAGAAGTCCTCCGGTACCCCCAGCACAGCCTCAGGGCTTTCGCCTTCCAGCCCTTCGGCCAGCAACCCGGCAAAGGCCCGCACCGTGGGGGCTTCCTTGGGGGCGTCGAAGAATAGATGTACCTTGGCGTTCTCTATCTCGGCGTGCACGAAAAAAGGTGTGGTGCACTCGTGAACCTGCTCGAGCTTGCCCTGCATCCCCTCGGGCAGCAGCGGCATTTTCTTGGCAAACTCCAGGAGCATCTCGGTCTTGATGACCTTGGGTGCGCTTCCTAGCATTTGCACTACGCTTTGGAGTTTGGGGGGCAACTGGGCCAGTCGTTCGTCGGCGGTCATAGGCAACAGGGTAAGGGGTGGAGAGGGAAGGGTCTAGGGTTTTGTGCACCATGCGGCGTTCAGGAGCCCCGATGCACCAGCTTGAACAGATCGCGCCCCAGGTCGGCGTAGTTGCGCACGTGCCCGGCCTGGCTGCCGTAGGCCAGGTACAACACCCGGTGGATGGCCTCGGCGGCCTCTTCGCTGCTCTGGACAGTTGATAATTTTTCCACGATTTCGTCCACTACCGCCCCATAAAGCGCCTCGAGGGGCGCTAGCTCACCCATGCCCAGGGGGTCGTAAATTTGTAGATAGGTCTGAACCTGCGCTGCGAGGTCATCCATGGGGTGCTTCCTGTAAGGGCTGAATGCGTAGGTTTTATGTCACCCACTTAAGCTGTGCTCTACGGTGCAGGGTTGACGGTAAAGGGTGCACTCTCCCCCAGGGCCATGTTGAACTGACCGGGCACGATGGGGGGGTCGGTGCTAATGTTGCTGCTGGCAGGGTAGACCTCTACCACATAGGAATCGGAGGTGTTCAGGTTCAGGTTGCTGAAGCTGGTGCTGAGGGCCGCGATGATGTTGCGGGCGACTACGGTACTGGTAGTGCGGTTCACCAGGCGCACCAGGTAGGCTGTGGCCCCACTGCTGGCGGTCCAGGTAGCCGATACGGACTTGGTGGTGGGGTTGTTGCCAATGGTTACGGTGGGCCTGGCGAGGGTAGCACTGGCATCCACGTTCAGGCTAACCTGTTCGCTTTGCCCGTCAATGGTGGCCGAGAATGTATAAGTGCCGCTCGAGAGGGTTTTGGAGGCATCCCACCCAATCTCCCACCAGACCCCCGAGGGGGTGCGGGCCGAAGCGCTTTGCAGGGTAAGGGTCTCGCTATAGCCGCCTGGCCCGCTCACGCTCACGGTAATGCTGTTGGGTTGTTGTTGGGGTCGCAGAACCAGGATGTAGGCTCTTCCGGTGGTAGCCGCATTGTAGGTACCGATGGAAGCCTGAAGTTTGGCCTGGGGGGCGCTCGAGCACCCGCTCAAGAGGCCCAGCACTGTGATTCCAGCGAGCAGATAGGGTTTCACACATCACCTCGAGGCTGTAGCCTAAAACAGAAATGTGAGAGCTGCCAAACAGCGCTCTCACATCCCCATCCTCTGGCCGATCAGTCCAGGAAATCCCGCAGCTTGCGGGTACGGCTCTCGTGGTACTTGAGCTTGCGCAGGGCCTTGTTCTCGATCTGGCGGATGCGCTCGCGGGTCACGCCGAAATAGGCGCCCACCTCTTCTAAGGTGTGCTCGCGCCCATCAATCAGGCCCTTGCGCAGCTTCAAGACCATGGCCTCGCGCTCGGAGAGCTTGCCGAGGGCTTTTTCCAGCTCCTCCGAGAGCATGCTCTGGGCGGCGGAATCCACCGGCGAGGCCATGTGCTCGTCGGGGATGAAGTCGCCGTAGAAGCTGTCCTTCTCGTCGCCGATGGGGGTTTCCAGGCTTACGGGTTCCTGGGCAATCTTGAAGGTCTCCTCGACCTTCTTGGCATCCCAGCCAGGCCCCATGGCCTCGGCAATTTCCTCGTAGGCCGGTTCGCGGCCCAGCTCCTGCTGCATCTGGCGGGCGGTGCGGGTCAGCTTGTTGATGGTCTCGACCATGTGCACCGGAATGCGGATGGTGCGGGCCTGGTCGGCGATGGCCCGGTTGATGGCCTGGCGGATCCACCAGGTGGCATAGGTGGAGAACTTGTAGCGGCGCTTGTACTCGAACTTCTCCACCGCCCGGATGAGGCCCTGGTTGCCTTCCTGGATCAGGTCCAGAAAGGAAAGACCCCGGCCCGTGTACTTCTTAGCAATGGAGACCACCAACCGCAGGTTGGCCTCAATCAGGTGCTGGCGGCAAATTTCGCCGTCCCGCGCGATGTGCAGGTGGCGCTTGACCTCGCGGGGCAAGGCCCGCAGGCGGGCGTCTACCGCCTGCACCGTGTCGGGGTCAATGCGCAGCTCGGTACCGGGGATGTTGGCGATTCGACTGCTGCCCTGCACCTGGCTGCGCAAAACGTGGCGGATCAACTCGGCCTCCAGCCCGGTTTCCTCGGCCAGCCGCTGGGCGGCGGCCACCCCGTCCTCCACCCGGCGGGCCAGGTCAATCTCCTCTTCCAGGGTCAGGAGCGGCACCTGCCCAATCTCGTGCAAGTATTGCCGAACCGGGTCGGAGGTGGAGATGCGCGGCAGGGGCAGGTCTTCCTCGAGCTCCTCCTCTACTTCTTCAACCGGCAAGGTGCCTAGCTCGAAGTCGGGCTCGAGGATCTCGATGTCCTCGAGGTCGGCCTCCAGCACCTCCTCGCCAATCTCCTCCTCTGCCAAGGCAACCACTGCCAGTTTGCTGGCCTTGGGGGTAGGGGGCACCAGCGCGTCGAGGTCGGGTTCGGCCTCGAGGTCCTCCACATCGGCGATTTCGAGCTCGGGGGCCTCGAGTTCATCGGCCTCCAGGGCCAGATCCTCTTCCAGGAGTTCTTCGGCTTCCTCAATCACAGCGGTGCTCTTGGACGAGGTTTGGGGCGCTAACTTGGTGGGCGCCGAAACCTTGGGTTTGGGGGCTGCGGGTGTCCTGGTGGCAGCCGTCTTGGTGATTTCTTTGGGCTCGGGTTTGGAAGCCACCTTTGGTTCAGGCTTAGGCTTGGCACCCTTGCTTTCGGTTTTGGCAGCAGCAGGTTTACTGGCCGCTTTGGTTTTGCTCACGGCCTTGACTTCGGCTTTAGATTTGGCAGGTGTTTTGAGCGTGGCCTTACCCTTGGGTTCGGGCTTGGCGGGGGCTTTTGCCGATTTGCTGGCGGATTTCCGTGGCGTTTTGGGCATAGGTTTAGAGGGTGTTTTGGTAGGAGCTTTGGCGGCGGATTTAGGGGTCGGCTTGGATGGGGTGGCTTTTGCTTTGTTAGCAGGAGTTTTGGTTGGTTCGCTATTGGCTTTACTGGGCCTGGCCTGGGGTTTTGAGGTTTTGCTTTTGGTAGCTTTGGGAGAGGGCTTCAGGGCCGACTTGCCGGAGGTGGAGGCCGCTTCTTGTGGGAGGTTGGCTTTGCGAATGGGGGTCTTGGAGGGCATCTTGGCTTTGGCCGGTGTTCTGTCCTGTGACATAGCCGCCGATTTGCTGGGCGACGTTGCTTTGGCCTTGCCGGTTGCCGCGCCTTTGCTCGCTGGCTTGGCGTTAGCTTTGCTGTTACCCGAGACTCTGCTGCTAGCCGCTTTGACCGAGGATGGGGATTTACGGGTGTTAGGAGGATTTTTTGACTTGGAGCTGGAAAGTGCAGCCTTTACCACCTTTCCCGAAGTGGATGGTTTCGAAGGGGCTCGGACATTGGTCTGTCCTGAAAGGGATGGTCCTTTCGTGCTAGCAGCGGTTTTGCGTTTGCTCAAGCAGTTCACCTCCCAGTGAGGGGCTTCAGGCCCCCGGAGATACCGGTACTACAGGGGCGTTAATCCTTACGAGCCTGCATCACTTTATGGCTATCCACGGCCAGGGTGCGTACGCTGGTAAAGCGGGCCTCGAGCAAGGGCTCGTAGGGGAGGAAACGGTTTGCCACAAGATAAAAGTTCCCGCCCCTCTCCAGGCGGGCGTAGGCGGCTTCCACAAATGCGGTGGCGGTTTCTAGCACGACAAGGCCCCCCACGTGGAACGGGGGGTTAGAAATAATGGTAGAGAAAGTTTGGCCCGGTGTCAAGGCCTCATCCACATCGGAATGTAGAACAGTTGCCTTTTCGCCCAGATTTTGCCGGGCCGAGAGTACGCTGGGCCAGTCGTCCTCGAGGAGGGTGAGGCTCTGGGCCCGGCCCACCAGGGGGCGGCTCAGGGCGCCATACCCCCCGCCGATGTCCAGCACGTGGCCGGGCTGTTCGGGCAACACCCGCAGCAACATGGCACTGCCGGAGTCTATATGCCCACCGGAAAAAACCCCGGGCAGATAGGTAAAATGCAGGGTTTGACCCTGAATGTGGCAAGTAAAGGACTGCCATACGGCCGGCAGGTCGGGGGCGGGTTTTTCTTTTTCCAGCACAGCCAACCGCAAGGCTCCATCTCGCTTGACCAGCAGGCCAAACCCCAGCAGTTCCTGGGCCAGCTTGAAATAGTGCTCGAAGCCCTTATCCTTGCTGCCCGCTATCCAGAGCCGCCCCCCCATCCGCAAGGCTCTGGCGGCGCCCAGCAGCGATAGCTCCACGTACCGCGTCCCACGGTTAGCAGGTAACACCAGGGCCACGAGGTCTGTGGAATCGGGCTCGGTTTCCCAGGGGAGGCCCCGGGTGAGCCTGACAGAATCGGCAAAAATGGCTTCCAAGCAGCGCAGCGAGGCCCTCGAGGTCTCGAGGGCCTGCGTATCAAGCCCGCGCTGACGCAGCGCATGGGTGACCAGCCCAATGCCCGGGTTCAGGTCGAGGGCGGATTCTCCGTGGGGCTCCAGGTGCTGCGCCAGCAGCTCATAGGCGGGGTCGGCCAGCCCCCGTGCCCCCGCTTTGGTGTACAGATACCCTCCGGGGACAGGGGTCTTGCGCAGCGAGTGGTATTCCGCAAGGGTCATAGGTACAGGGGTTCTATCAGGGTGCGCCCGGCCTCTAGGGACTCGATGCCCAGGTGGGCCAGGGCCCTGCCGGAGGGGGGTTCGTCCAGTACAAACAGGCCGGTGGGCTGGAGCGCCTCCAGCCGGCTGCGATGGGGTGCTTGCAGGGTTTCCGACCGGGCCGCTTCAATCTGGTAGCTGGCGGTGTAACAGAGCCCATTGCGTGTGGTGTGGGCCACCGTGACCCGTCCCCGGTAGCGCAGGGCGGTGGCTTCCAGGGTTTCTACCCCGGTGACCGGAACCCCCAGACCCCGAGCCAGCCCCAACCCCGCCGCAATGCCCACCCGTAGCCCGGTGTAAGAGCCCGGCCCGCGCCCAACAGCAATCCCGTCCAGTTGGCGTAGCCCCACCCCGGCCTGCTGCAGAAAAGCCTCGAGCTCTCCCCACAGCACCTCGGCATGGCGCCGGCCCAGGCGAATGGCTCGCTCGGCATGGGGCAAGCCCAGCACCAGATAAGACGTGGCGGTGTCGAGTGCGAGAATCAGCACCACAGGAGTATAGCAATTGAAGAGGCTCAAAGCCCAATGCTGAAAGCCGATAGCCAGGCTCTTATCGTTTTCCCCTTTCCCACTCCCCTTGCGGGAGAGGGTGGCGACGACACCGGTTATTAACGTGCTTCTTTTGCCAAATAAAACAATTCAGGCGGTAACCGCTGTCGCCGGGTGAGGGGTTGAAACCACGATGCCCAGACAAATGATGAGAGCCTGACCCGAAAGCAACAGACGGTGCAAGCCCTGTTCCCCATGTCCCCACCGCCTGCTAGACTTGGGGCCATGAAATTGGCGATTGTCGGCGTGGGCAAGATGGGCAAGAGCATCCTGGAGGGTCTGTTACGGGCGGAGATGCTCGAGGCTTCCGATATTGGCATACTGGATACCCCCGAGCGCACCCAGCAGGTGGCCCTCGAGACCGGGGTCACCCCCCTGCGGCTGGAAGATCTGCGCCGCTGTGAGCGGATACTCCTGAGCGTGCAGCCCAAGGACCTTGCTACCCTGGCCCCGCAGGTCGCCCATCCCAACACGGGCTATATCTCCATCATGGCCGGGGTCTCCACGGCGGTGTTGTCGCGTCGGCTGGGCACCCGGCGGGTGGTGCGGTGTATGCCCAACCTGGCGGCCACCATCGGTAAAAGCTCCACCGCCATCACCGGCCCCCGCGAAGCCGAAGAGGCGGGCGACCTCGAGTTCACACGGGCCCTGTTTGCCACGGTGGGCGATGTCTACGACCTGCCAGAGCGCCTGTTCGACGCTTTCACCGGCATGTCTGCCTCGGCCCCGGCCTATGTGGCGGTGGTGGCCGAGGCCCTGGCCGATGGCGGGGTGAAGCAGGGCATCCCACGGGCCCAGGCCCTGCAACTGGCCGCCGATGTGCTCATCGCTACCGGCGAGTTGCTCCGCAAGAAGCACCCGGCAGTGCTCAAGGATGAGGTCAGCAGCCCCGGCGGCACCACCATCCACGGTCTGGCGGCGCTCGAGGCCCGTGCTGTCCGGGCAGCCCTGATCGAGGCCGTGGAAGCCGCTACACTGCGCGGTCACGAGTTGGGCAGGGAAGAGTAACCTTCCAAGAGCAACTTTAGGCGTGTGACCAACTTCCAACCCTACACAAGGTGAGGGGGGTGGCAGGAGATAGGTAGTGGGTCTCCAACACCTCTGCCCCTGCCCCAAACCCCTGCGCCCTGCCTCACTGCTTCTTTAGTTTGTAGAGTGTTCAAGCAAACATGGTACAACTCACCAACCCATGCGCTGGCTGAATGCACCTTGATTTGCCTCGAGGGGGCGTAGCATAAAAAGGATGAAGCGACTCTTGACATTTGGATTGCTGCTGCTGGGGGCGCTGGCCGCGCCTACTGCCTACTACCCCAACGGCATCGGCTATTCCTGGACGTACTCCTCCGGCATGGAGCAGGTCTTCACCCGCGAGCAAAACGGGATGCTGGTGTTCGAGCGCAGGCTCGCCCGGCAACCGGTCAGCGCCGACCTGCTGCGCTACACCCCGGACAAGGGGGTGTTCCTGGAGGGCTTGATAGTCGGCCAGGCAGTGCAGCGCTACAACCCGCCCCTGCAACTATATCCAGCCCCTCCTCTGGTACTGGGACAGGAATGGGGCGGGCGCAGCAATTTCGGTGGCCAGAGTGTGGCCCTGCTGGGCAAGGTCTTACGCATTGAAGGGGTGAACGTTCCGGCAGGCCGCTTCAACGCCTACGTCATCCGAACCTCCACCGTCACGAGCGGCGGCGGTAGTCAGGTAATGGAGATTTTCTTTGTCCCTGGGGTGGGTATCGTGCGCTACGCGACCCCGGATGGCGCCACGGTTGACCTGGTAAAGTTCAGTGTGCCTAAATAAGGCATGGAACTTCAAATTGTCAGGGTTGAGAAACCGGAAAACCTGAACGTAATCCTGGGCCAGAGCCACTTCATCAAGACCGTCGAGGACTTGCACGAAGCTTTGGTGACGGCTGTGCCGGGCATTCAGTTTGGACTGGCCTTTTGCGAAGCCTCCGGCAAGCGCCTGATTCGCAAGAGCGGCACATCGGCTGAACTGGTGGAGCTGGCCGTGCGCAACGCAGAGGCTATAGGGGCCGGCCACTCCTTCTTGATTGTGCTGGGCGAGGGCTTCTTCCCCATCAACGTACTCCACGCGGTCAAGGCCACGCCCGAAGTGGTGCGGATTTTCGCGGCCACGGCTAATCCGCTCGCGGTGATTGTGGCTGAACAGGACGACCAGCGCGGAATCCTGGGGGTTCTGGATGGTCATAAGCCGCTAGGGGTCGAGGCCGAGGAGGATATCCAGTGGCGCAAGGATATTCTGCGCAGGTTTGGTTATAAGCTCGGTTAGGTTCAGCGTCGGAACGATGTTGGATTTAATTCCAGGTCAACCCTCTCATTCGACGACGCACAGGGGCAGCCAATGTCGCATCCTTGATTTTTGATAGTTTTTATGGGGGGGTTCGCCACTTTCGTCCCAAGGGGAGAAGGCAGAGGAACCCTGTAAAGTCGGTATGAGCAGAGGGTGCTTGAAGTGCAGGCAACACTGGAGTCTGTAGGGATTGAGGTATCATTCGCCTGCTATGCTGAACGTTGGCGACCCCGCACCGAACTTTAGCCTGCCCGACCAGGAAGGCAAGGTACACACTCTGAAAGACTACCGGGGGCAGTGGGTAATCCTTTACTTCTATCCCAAGGACGACACCCCTGGTTGCACCAAGGAGGCCTGCAACTTCCGCGACGAAAAAGGCCGCCTGGAAGAGCTGGGAGCGGTAGTGCTTGGCGTATCTGCCGACGATGTGAAGAGCCACGACAAGTTTCACCGCAAGTAC
This sequence comes from uncultured Meiothermus sp., assembly GCA_937950405.1. Taxonomy (GTDB): domain Bacteria; phylum Deinococcota; class Deinococci; order Deinococcales; family Thermaceae; genus Meiothermus. Next base: position 7,975 of record CALFDH010000197.1, on the reverse strand, counting down.
GGTCTCAACTTCCCGCTGCTGTCCAACCCCGACCAGGACATGATCCGTGCCTATGGGGCCTGGGGCCGTAAGAACTTTATGGGCAAGGAGTATGAAGGCGTCTTTCGCTATACGTATCTGATTGACCCCAAGGGCCGGGTGGCAAAGGTGTGGGACAAGGTCAAACCCGACCAACACGCCCTCGAGGTGGCCGAAGCGCTGATTGAGCTACAAAAGCAAGCAATTTGACGACCTCGAGACGACCCAGGCTCGCACACCGACCCTGCCGCCTGGATGGGCGGCTATTTCTTTTGCAGAGGAAGAACTCCAGAGCCTGCAGGGTTTTTGCATCGCGTTCGAGAAAACCGGCAATCGGCCCAGCCATCGGCGCAAATTCGGTATTCTGGATGGGCCCTTGCCTTAGAGGGGCAGGGCTATCAAGGAATCTATGAATAACCTAGATATCTACAAGCAACAAGCGGCCCTCGAGGCCGTCAAGTATGTTCAGTCGGGCATGGTGGTGGGGCTCGGTACCGGCTCCACGGCCAGATACGCGGTATTGGAGCTGGGCCGTCGGCTGCGCGAGGGCGAGATTTCAAACGTAATGGCCGTGCCCACCTCCGAGGCTACGGCCCTCCTGGCCCACGACCTGGGGATTCCCCTCTGCGAACTCGAGCCCCACGGGGTGGATCTGGCCATTGATGGCGCCGACGAGATTGCCCCCGACCTTTCGCTGATCAAGGGGCTGGGAGGGGCTCTGCTGCGGGAAAAGATTGTCGAGGCCAGCGCCCGGCAGTTTATCGTGATTGCCGACCACACCAAAAAAGTAGCCCAGTTGGGGCGTGGGGTGGTTCCGGTGGAGATTGTGCGCTTTGGCTACCGTGCCACCATGCACGCCCTCTCGCGCATGGGCGAGCCCACCCTCCGCATGGATGGCGACGAGTTTTTCTACAGCGATGGGGGCAACCTGATTGTGGATGTAAACTTTGGCCCCATTTTGAACCCTGAAAGCCTCGAGGCCGAACTCAAACGTATTCCGGGCGTGGTGGAAAGTGGGCTTTTTGTGGGCCTGGCCACCCTGGCGATTGTGGCTGGGCCGGGGGGGCTCGAGTGCCTGGGCACGCCTCCCACATAGCCCAAAAGCCTTTCGCTGGTGTCAAACTTGTCAAACGCAGGTTTGGGCGAATAAAATACGGACTGTGACAGGGCGCCGGTTAGCTCGAATGATGCGAATGTCCCGACGATAGCAGCCAGAAGGCTATCGGCGGGGCGCGTTTGCGCCCCGGTTTTTTTGCAGAGTGTTTCCAGGCTACCCCTCAGGAGGCCCCGGAACCTCCAGATCGAAGGAGTTACCCGTGAGCAAAATCTTCTACGAAACCGCCGCCATTGACTACGCCAATGCGGCGCCTCATATCGGCCATGTCTACGAGAAAATCATCTGCGACTTTCTGGCCCGCTTTCACCGGCTGGATGGTTACGAGACCAACTTCGTAACCGGCACCGACGAGCATGGCGAAAAAATCGCGCGGGCAGCCAAAAATGCCGGGCAAGAGCCGCAGGCGTTTGTGGATTACGTTTCGGAGCAGCTTTTTCAGCCCGCCTACCGGCGCCTGCTCATCAGCTACGACGACTACATTCGCACCACCTCGGAGCGCCATAAGCGCTTCGTGCAGGAGATCCTGCGCAAGGTTTACGAAGCGGGTGATATCTACTACGCCGAGTACGAGGGGCTTTACTCGGTGGGCTCCGAGCGCTTTGTAACCGAGAAGGAGCTGGTGAATGGCATCCTGCCCGGCGACTCGGAGCCACCCATCCGGCGAAAGGAGGCCAACTACTTCTTTCGCATGGAAAAATACCGTCCCTGGCTGGTGGAATACCTCCACGAGCACCCCGAGCTAATCCAGCCCCAGGCCTACCGCAACGAGGTGCTGGAAATTCTCAAGGAGCCCATTGGCGACCTGTCCATCTCCCGCCCCAAAGACCGCGTGCCCTGGGGCATTCCCATCCCCTGGGACGAACACCACGTGACCTATGTGTGGTTCGATGCGCTATTGGCCTATGCCTCCTCGCTGGCCAGCCGGGGCCTCTTCGAGAAGTACTGGCCCCATGCCTGGCACGTGATCGGCAAGGACATCCTCAAACCCCACGCCATCTTCTGGCCCACCATGCTCAAAAGCGCAGGTCTGCCCATTTACAAGCGCCTGGTGGTGCACGGGCACATTCTGGCCATGGATGGGCGCAAGATGGGCAAGAGCCTGGGCAACGCCATAGACCCGCTGGCCCTGCTGGACAAGTTTGGGGTGGATGCGGTGCACTACGCGCTGCTGCGCGATACCACCCTGGGCTCGGACAGCCCTTTTGGCGAGGAAGTGGTGGTACAGCGGCTCAATAGCGACCTGGCCAACGACCTGGGCAACCTGCTTTCGCGGGTGAGAACCATGCTGCTCAAGTACACCGGGGGGAAAATTCCTGCCCCCTCCGCGCCCGACTCTGAAATTGCCAAAGCCGGGGTAGCCCTCGCCGAAAAAGTGCGCAAGGAGGTGGACGCCCTGCGCATTCACCTGGCTTTGGAGGAAGTGCTCCAGTATGTGCGGAGCCTCAACAAGTTCGTCAACGACGCCAAACCCTGGGAACTGGCCCGCGACGAGAGCCGCAGGCCCGAACTCGAGGATGCGCTCTACACGGCGGTAGAGGGGCTGCGCATTGCCAGTGTGCTACTGGAGCCGGCCCTCCCGACCAAAGCCCGGGAACTGCGAGCAGCCCTGGGGCTCGGCGACTACACCATCGCCCAGACCGAAACCTGGGGGCTTGCGCCTGCGGGCACTCCCATCCCTCAGGAGGCGCCGATCCTATTCCCCAAGCTCGAGGTCGGGGAGCTCAAAAGCGAAGGCCCAAAGCCGAAAGCGGCGCCTTCCTCCGAGCCGAACGCTGCCAACGGGCAAATCAGCATCGATGAATTTGCCAAGGTGGACTTCCGGGTAGCCGAGGTGGTCAAGGCCGAAAAACACCCCAAGGCCGACAAACTCCTGGTACTCACCCTCAATGTGGGGGATCACACCCGACAGGTGGTCTCGGGTATCGCCAGGGACTACACCCCCGAGAGTCTGGTGGGCAAGAAGCTGGTGCTGGTGGCCAATCTGAAGCCTGCGGTCCTGCGTGGCGTGGAGTCGCAGGGCATGATTCTGGCCGGCGAGAATGCCGAGGGCAAGATTGTGGTGGTCACGCCGGAGCAAGACCTGCCGCCAGGGGCCAAGGTACGCTGAGAAGCCGATAGCCGATAGCCAATGGCTGATGGCAAAAGCATCTCTGACCAAGGACTATCAACCATCGGCCATTGGCCCTTATTGTGCGCTCTCCAGGTCGGGCCGCAGGCGCACTGCCTCGCGCAGATAGACGTGCTTGACCTGTTTTTGGGGAATCTCGGTGTTCCAGAGCATCATCACCCGAATCACCCTGGGCAAAGCACCCGGCACGGGAATTTCGCGGGAGTTGATGAGCGGAACCATCTGCATCCCCAGTTGCCGGGCAGCCTCGGCGGGAAAAGCGGCGCAGAGGTCGTCGGTCAGGGTAAAGATCATGGCCCCAATGGTGTCGAAATCGGTGATCTGGTTGACCTCGAGCATCTTTTGCAATAGCTCGCGGGTGGCACTCAGGATGGCCTCCCGGCTGTCTTCTTCTACGGTAATGGCGCCGCGTACCCCTCGAGTCATGGTGTGCGCGATTTTAACCCAGTCTTGCCCTGACCGCCTAGACCTGCTATAGTGCTAAAGTTGACGGCACGGCCAAATCCGTGCGCAGGAGAGAGCATGAAAGAGAAAATTCACCCCAAGCTGGTTCCCTGCAAGATCATCTGCAACGGTGAGGTGGTCATGCATACCTACAGCACCAAGCCCGAGATTCACGTCGAAGTCTGGAGCGGCAACCACCCCTTCTGGACAGGCCAGCAGCGCTTTGTGGACACCGAGGGCCGGGTCGAGAAGTTCCAGAAGAAGTTCGGTGGCAGCTACGGCAAGAAAGCCGCAAAGAAGCAGTAATCGCCCTGCGTTCAGACAGGCGGGCAGTCGCTCACCTGTTTATTGTTTGAGCTGTGATGAGATGCGCTAATCGGTATCCAAACTTGTAAGGCAATAGACCATGGACTATAGACCATAGACCCTCAACCAATGCCGGCAGTCCGCCTTGCGCCCCTTCCTGCCAACGTTGCCGCTAATACGATATGCTAGGCCCCGGTTATGAGCTTGCCCCATCTTCCGCACCACCAGGGTTGGATTGAAGTTGTGGTTGGGCCAATGTTCTCGGGAAAGTCCGACGAGCTGATTCGGCGCATCAAACGGGCCCTGATTGCCCGGCAGCGGGTACTGGTATTCAAGCCACGGATAGATGACCGCTACCACGCAACCGATGTCTCGAGCCACGATGGCAGGCGCGCTGAAGCCATTCCGGTGCGCGATTCAACAGAATTGCGAGCCCACCTGACCGACCCCCTCCCCGATGTGGTAGCGGTGGACGAGGCGCAGTTTTTCGATTCGGCTTTGGTGCCGTTGCTGCTGGAACTGGCCGACAAGGGCGTGCGGGTCATTTGCGCCGGTCTCGACATGGACTTTCGTGGTGAACCGTTTGGCATCATGCCCGACCTGCTGACCCGGGCCGAATATGTGGAAAAGCTCTACGCGGTGTGTCCGGTTTGTGGAGCTCCCGCGACCCGCACCCAGCGCTTTGTGAACGGCAAACCGGCCCGCTACGACGATCCGGTGATTCTGGTGGGGGCCAGCGAAGCCTACGAACCGCGCTGCCGCAAGTGTCACACTGTGGTGACCAAAGAGGTACAGGAGATATTGTAATTCCAAACTTTACGGGGACTGCCGACATGGAGGCATGGGGGGCAACTGGCGGTAGAGGGTGGGTGGTGGAAACCAACCCCACACCCTTGCTCCCTCTTGGCGAAGGCGAGGGGAATCGTTTGTACCAAATCTGCTCAGAAGTGACCCAAAAGCGATATACAAGTCCCTCAGACGCGCCCCCTGGCGCGGCAAGTGAAGGGCGCGCTTAGCGCCGCTCACGCGCAGAGTTGGTATTAGGTCTGGCAATATGGCTTTGCCCCAAGGTTCAAAGGGGGTGCATAGGCTGTTCAGAGTCATGACGACGAGAGCCAGGCCGACCAGGCAATCCAGCAAGACCCGTCAAGCTGCCGGGGTTTGATTCACTTCTTGTCCTTGCGAGGGGATTTGCGGGCTTTTTGCACCACCAGCTCGAGCACCCCGCTTTTCAGAGAGGCCTGAGCGCTGTTGGGGATTATGGCCTCGGGTAGGGTCAGGGTGCGGCGAAATGGCCCAGTAGAGCGCTCCTGGCGTGCATAGCTGCCCACCCTGGGGTGCCGCACACCGGCCAGGGTGATGGTCTGACCCTGCTCGTGTAGTTCCAGGTCGTCGTTTTTTACGCCCGGCACATCCACCAGAATGCGGTACTGTGTGCCCTCGTCGAGTACATCCACCGCCGGCACCCACTCGCCAAGGGCTTCCTGGGAGGTAAACCGTCTCGAGAGCTCGTCGAGCTGCTGGCGGATGGTTTGTAAACGCTCGATGGCATCAAAGCGCTCAATGCTCATGCTGTTGAGAATATCATGATTAGAGCCTGGGCTATGCGCTATGCGTGATGCGAAATCTCAACCCCCTGCGCTGATTCCAGTGTTGACCGGGCCTACCGCGACCGGCAAGACCGAGCTGGCCCTGCGCCTGGGAGAGATCTACCCGCTGTCGGTGGTTTCTGCCGATGCCAGCATGGTCTACCGGGGCATGGACATTGGAACGGCCAAGCCCAGCAAAGCCGAGCAGCAACGGGTCAGGCACTACCTGATAGATTTGCTGGAGCCTGACCAGCCCTTTAGTGTGTCGGACTATGTGCACCACGCCGAAGAAGCGATTGAAGAAATTCTGAGCCAGGGCCAAATCCCTCTGGTGGTGGGGGGCAGCGGCTATTACATTCGTGCGCTGTCGGAGGGACTGCACGAACTACCGGGGCCCGATGCGGCGCTTCAGGCCGAGCTTTGGGCCGTAGTCGAGACGCGGGGAATTGAGCCCTTGCTGGCGGAGCTCGAGGCCGCCAGCCCCGAAGATGCCCTGCGGGTACAGCGCAACCCCCGCCGCATCGTGCGGGCGGTGGAGATACTGCGCCGTACCGGCATGCCACCGGCCAGGATACCCAGGCGTGCGCCCCGGTTCCGGTACCAAAAACTGATTTTGTGGCCCCACTGGCAGTGGCTCGAGCCGCGCCTTGTGGCCCGGGTCGAGCGAATGTTTGCGCATGGGCTGGTGCAGGAGGTCGAGCGTTTGCTGGCAAAGTATCCAAATATGCCCACCGCCTTGCAGAGCATCGGCTACAAGGAGGTAGCAGGCTATTTGCGAGGCGAGTACACGCTCCAGGAGGCCCAGCAAGCTGTGGTGCGAGCAACACGGGCCTACGCCAAACGCCAGTACACCTGGTTCCGCAAGGAGCCCGGTTCGGTTAGCTTTTTGCCGTTTGGCGGAGAGGCTGCCTGGCCTGGGGTGCAAAGCTGGTTTGAAAGCAGCATCCAGGGCTGGTTTTGATTGTGAGCGCTGGGCTCAGTTCGGGCCGGTGATCCGGATGCTTGCCCCGAAGCACACTGACAAATTGCCGTAAGCCCAGAAAAGGGGCCTTTGACCCGAGACTTGCAACCCATAAACAACACCTTTACAACCACGCACCAAAGCCATATTTGCCACCTTCGGCTCCATCAGCCTTATCATGGGGCGGTATGTTGGCGCAGGAAATTGTGCAGCAAATCCAGTCGGGCCAGCGCTCACCCCGCGAGGCAGTGGAACACTACTTGCAGCGTATCGAGCAGCTCGAGCCCCACATCCACGCCTTTATCCGCTTGAACCCCCAGGCCCTGCATGAAGCCCAAACCGTGGAAGAACGCCTGGCCGGAGGGGAAAACCTGCCCTTGGCCGGGGTTCCGGTTGCCGTCAAGGACAACATCTGCACCCAGGACCTGGAAACCACCTGCGGCTCGAAAATGCTGGCTTCCTTTGTGCCCCCCTATAGCGCTACGGTCGTTGAAAAGCTGCGAAGAGCGGGGGCCATTGTAATTGCCAAGGCCAACATGGACGAGTTTGCCATGGGTTCTTCCACCGAATATTCAGCTTTTGGCCCGACCCGCAACCCCTGGGACCTGGAGCGGGTGCCGGGGGGCACCTCGGGGGGCTCGGCGGCAGCCGTAGCCGCCGATATGGTGCCGGTGGCGCTCGGCACCGATACCGGCGGTAGCGTGCGGCAGCCGGCTGCGTTGTGTGGGGTGTATGGCTTCAAACCCACCTATGGTCGCATCTCGCGCTATGGGGTGGTGGCCACGGCCAGCAGCCTGGATCAGGTGGGTTCGCTGGCCCGCTCGGTTGCCGACTTGGCCCTGCTGAGCGATGTGGTCAGCGGTTATGACCCCAGGGACAGTACCAGCCTGGAGGTAGTTCCTCAGTTCGTGGCCGCCTTGCAGGCTCCGGTACAGGGAATAACCGTTGGCATCGTTAAGGAAGCCTTGGCAGTGGGGAATTCACCAGGGGTGCTGGAGGCCCTCGAGCGCTTCCGCACCGTGATGGAGGGGCGGGGGGTGCGCTTTGTGGAGGTCAGCATCCCTAGCCTGGAATATGCCCTGGCGGCTTACTACATCGTCAATACCGCCGAGATCAGCTCTAACCTGGCCCGCTACGACGGAACCCTTTATGGCTTGCGGGTGCCGGGTCTGGACAGTGCCGATACCATGATGCAAAGCCGTGAACATGGTTTTGGCCCCGAGGTACAGCGGCGGGTTTTGATGGGGACCTTTGTGCTTTCCTCGGGCTATTACGATGCCTACTACGGCAAGGCCCTGCGAGCCAGAGCCAAACTAAAAGCCGACCTGGACGATGCTTTTACCCAGGCCAACCTGTTGCTCACCCCCACCAGCCCCTTCCCGGCCTTCCGCTTTGGCGAGAAAACCAGCGAC
>CALFDH010000196.1 GCA_937950405.1 uncultured Meiothermus sp. | reverse complement strand
TTGATTCGCTTTGATTTGGGCCTGAGCCCGTACTTCTAGCGGCTCTTTACCGCCGTCCAGACCTCGTCGTAGAGGCGGGTCTCGCGCCCCAGGTCGAGGACGAACTCGAGCTTTGCCATGGTAGCGGCATCGGGGTAGATGGCCGGGTTCTTGCGGTCGGCAGCATTGATGAAAGGTAGGGCGGCCTTGTTGGGGGTGGCGTAGCGGTTGAAGTTGGAGAGCTGGGCGCCGATTTTGGCATCCAGGATAAAGTTGATGAACTGGTGGGCGGCCTCTGGGTTGGGGGCACGGGCGGGAATGGCCATGTTGTCCAGGAAGAGCGCGGCCCCCTCCTTGGGAACCACAAAGCCCACGTTCTTGTTCTCGTCGGCGGCCTTGAGGGCGTCGCCGTTGTAGACCACTGCATAGGTGGCCGTACCCGCGACCAGCCGGTTTTTGGCCCCCACCCCGCCTTCAAAGCCCAGGAAGCGGGGGTTCTTCTTGGCGTTCAGGAGCACCTGGCCGGCAGCCCGTACCTCGGCGGGGTTTTTGGTATTGATGGACTTGCCCTGGAAGCGCAGCGCGGCCCCCATCATCTCGCGGATGGAGTCCATCAGCACAAAAGGCTTGTCGGCCCCCGGCCCCAGAATTACGCTCCAACTGGTAGGGGTGGGTACGCGGTCCTTGCGGTACATGATGCCCGACATGCCCCACTGGTAGGCCACGCTGTAGCGGTTGCCGGGGTCGAAAGGGGGGTTGGCAAACTTGGGGTCGAGGTTTTTCAGATTCGGAATTTTGCTCTGGTCCAGCGGCTGCACCAGCTTGAGCTGAACCAGCGTGGGGATGATGTAGTCGCCCGGTACGATCACGTCGTACTGCGAGACCCCCCCGGCCTGGAGCTTGGCCAGCATGTCTTCGTTGGACTCGTAGAGGTCTATGCGTACCCGCAGGTTGAACTTCTGCTCGAAGGCTTTGATGATGGCCGGGTCCATGTACTCCGACCAGATAAAAAGCCGCATCTCGCGGGGCTGGGCCAGGGCCAGGGGCAAGGCCAGGAAGCCGAGTAGAGCCAGTAGGCGGTTCATGATTTCTCCTCCGGGTTGTGCTTAGTTTACCGCAGGGATTCATGTTTCTGCATGGGGCTGCTCATCGCCGGGTCAGGCGTTCGGAGGCCAGCACCAGGAGCACCGTAAGCAAAAAGATGAGCGTGGAGAGGGCGTGAATTTCCGGGGTCACGCCGCGCCGCACCGAGGCGTAGATGAGCAGGGGCAGGGTTTGGGAGGTGGGGCCGGCGGTGAAAAAGCTAATTACGAAGTCGTCGAGCGAGAGGGTAAAGGCCAGCATGGCCCCGGCCACGATGCCGGGGGTGAGCAGGGGCAGCAGGACGCGGCGCACGTAGTAGCCGTAGCTGGCGTAGAGGTCGCGGGCGGCCTCGTCGAGGTCGTGGCCCAGGCTCTTGAGGCGGCTGCGCACGGTGAGGGCCACGAAGGCAATCTGAAAGGTCACGTGGCCCAGAATCATGGTAAAGAGGCCCGGTTCGAAGAGGCTCGAGACCATCCGGAATGCCCCAAAGGCCACCACCAGGGCCACCGCAAAGATGATGTCGGGCGTGACCACCGGCAGATAGAGGATGTTTTCCAGCAAGCCCTGGCTTCGCCGAGGCCAGGGGTAGCGCTCGAGGGCGATGGCAAAAAGTGTGCCCAGCACGGTAGCGATAACGGTGGAAAGCAGCGCCAGTACGAAGGTGTTGCGGGCGGCCTCGAGGATCTCCGGGTTGCTAAAAAGCCGCACATACCAGTCCCAGGTAAACCCTGACCAGGTGAGGCCATAGCGGGTCTTGTTGAAGGAGAGCACCGCCACGGCCAGCATGGGCAGGTACAAAAAGGCCAGCGTGGCGATGGCAGAGATGCCAATCAGGGGGTTCAGGCGCATAAAACCCTCCCGTAAATGGCCAATGGTCTATAGTCTATGGCCTTTTGATGAACCATCCGCCATGGACGATCGGCTCTCTTCATACCAGATCCACATCCTTCCCCCTGCGGCGGTAGAGGGCCAGCCCCACCAGGGTCAGCAGCATCAGGCCCAGGCTGACCGCGGCCCCGTAGGGCCAGTCGCGGCTGGCGTAGAACTGCTGCTGGATCAGGTTGCCCACCAGCAGATACTTGGCCCCGCCCAGCAAATCGGGGATGACAAACATGCCCATGGCCGGAATGAAGGTCAGGATGACGCCGACCGTAAGGCCCGGTAGGGTCTGGGGCCAGACGGCCTGGAAGAAGGTGCGGAAGCGGTTCGCGTAGAGGTCCTGGGCGGCTTCTACCAGGCTCCAGTCGAGCCGCTCTACCGAGGAGAACAAAGGCATCACCACAAACGGTAGAAAAGCCGTAATCATGCCGATATAAACGGCCAGCGGGCTGGGATAAAGGCCCGCGTCCGGGGCCAGCAGGCCCAGGGTCTGGGCGAGCTTGGCGAAGGGAAAGTCGGGGGCCAGCAGCATCTGCCAGGCATAGGTGCGGATGACCAGATTGGTCCAGAAAGGAATAATCACCAGCGCCAGCCAGAGGTAGCGGGTGCGCGGCGGCCTGCTGGCAATGAAGAAGGCCAGGGGGTAGGCCAGGATAACGCAGACCAGCGTGGTGACGAAGGCCACCCAGAGGCTACGCAAAAGAATTAGCACGGTATCGGGGCTCCAGCCAAAAATGCCGTAGCCCAGCAGGCGAGCGTAGTTTTCCAGGGTGAAGTTCCAGACCACCTCGCCGTACTGCCCCCGCTCGGCGAAGGAGAGGGCCACCAGCGAAAGGCCGGGAATCACCAGAAGGCCCAGAATCCAGACCACCGCCGGTAACAAGAACCATAAGCCCCGCCGGTAGAGCCTGGCCGGGGTGGTGAGTTCGCCAAACCAGACGATGAGCTTATTCATCGAGCACCACCAGCGCATCTACCGGCAGCTCGGCCCAGAGTTCCTGCCCGGCCTGGAGGGTGGGGTGGGGGGCGGCGCGGACGCGGAGGTCGCCAGGCTTTAGCCAGACCTCCTGATAGGCTCCCCGGTAGACCGCCTCGCGCACCTGTACCCGCAGGCCGTTCTGCCGCGGTTCGACCTCGGAAAGCCGCACCCGCTCGGGGCGGATGGCCACATAGCCCTCGTCCCAGGGGGGGGTGCGGTTCAGGGCCAGCTTGCCAAAGGAGGCCTCGAAACCCATGGGAAGCCGCTGGCCTTTGATGAGGTTGGCGGCGCCCAGAAACTCGGCAGCGTAGCGGGTGCGGGGCCGCTCGTAGACCTCGTCGGGGGTGCCGACCTGCTCGAGGTGGCCCATCCGCATCAGGGCGATGCGATCCGAGACCGCCATGGCTTCGTCCTGGTCGTGCGTGACCAGGATAAAGGTGAGGCCCAACTGCTGCTGCAAGCGCCGCAGCTGCACCTGCACCTCGGCCCGCAGCTTGGCGTCCAGGGCGCTCATGGGCTCGTCCAGCAGCAGTACCTGTGGCTCGTTGACCAGGGCCCGGGCCAGGGCTACCCGTTGCCGCTGCCCGCCCGAAAGCTGGTGGGGGAGGCGTTCAGCGAACTTCTCGAGCTGCAACATCTCCAGCCCGTACTTGACCCGCCGCTCTACCTCGGCCTTGTCCATGCGGCGGCTTTTGAGGCCGAAGGCGATGTTTTCCCAAACCGAGAGGTGGGGAAACAGGGCGTAGCTCTGAAAGACGGTGTTCACCGGGCGCTGGTTGGCGGGTAGTGGGGTGATGTCCTGGCCCAAAAGCACCACCCGGCCCTCGGTGGGAACTTCCAGCCCCGCGATAATCCGTAGCAGGGTGGTTTTGCCGCAGCCCGAGGGTCCCAGGAGGGTAAAGAACTCGCCGGAGGGAACCTCGAGGCTCACCCCCCCAAGGGCGGTGAAGTCACCGAATTGCTTGACCAGATTCTGGATGGAAAGGGTTTCCCCCGTGGCTTTTGGCCGAGCTGCAACGGTCATGATTGCGGCATAGATTACCAAAAGCCTGGCGGGTTTGACCAGGGTAGGTCTGTGGGCTGTTTGGAGTTACCCTGGGGTCAACCGGTCAAGAAAGCTGGTCAAGGGCATTTCCCGGTCTCAGCCAAAATGCCCATGGAAAAGACTGCCACGCATGCGCTATCTGCCCTGCGTTCGATAAACAAATCGCCTCCCGCGCGGTTACGGGAGGTAGGAAATGCTGCTTTACTTGGCTTCGCTCAGGGCCTGCTCGAGGCTCGCCTCCAGAATCTCCAGGCCCTTCTGGGCTTCCTCTTCACTCACCACCAGGGGCACCAGGCAGCGGATTACGTTGGCGTGCATCCCGGCTTTGAACAGCAGGAGCCCTTTCTCGCGGGCGATTTCCAGCAGGCGCTGGGTAAGCTGGGCGTCGGGGCTCTTGGACGTGGGGTCTTTGACCAGCTCCATGGCAATCATGGGGCCCAGGCCGCGCACGTCCCCCACGATCTGGGGGAAGCGGGCCTGAATCTGGCGAAAGCCCTCGTGCAGAATGTCCCCGAGCTTCTGGGCTTTTTCCAGCAGGTTTTCCTGCTCAAAGATGTCCAGCACTGCCAGCGCTGCGGCGCAGGCCAGGGGGTTGCCCCCAAAGGTGCTGCCCAGACCGCCCACCGTTGGGGCGTCCATGATTTCGGCCTTGCCCAGCACCCCGCCAATGGGCAGCCCCCCGCCAATGCTCTTGGCAAAGCAGATCAGGTCGGGCTCAACCTCGGCGTGCTCGATGGCCCAGAACTTGCCGGTGCGGCCCATGCCGGTCTGAACCTCGTCGTCGATAAACACGATGCCGTGCTTCTGGGTGAGGCTGCGCAGGGCTTTGAGGAAGGGTTTGGGTGCGGGTACAAAGCCCCCCTCACCAAGCTGCGGCTCGATGATGACAGCGGCTACCCGGTCGGGCGCAATCTGCGTGTCGAAAACCTCGTGAAGACCGTCCAGGGCCTTGCGGGTGTCTATGCCGTGGTACTCGCTCGGGTAGGGCGCATGGTAGACCTCGGGGGCAAAGGGGCCAAAGTTCTGGCGGTAGGGGTTGGACTTGCCGGTGAGGGTCATCCCCATCAGGGTGCGCCCGTGGAAGCTGCCCCGGAAGGCAATTACGCCGGGCCGATTGGTGAACGCGCGAGCGATTTTGATGGCGTTCTCGGTGGCCTCCACGCCGGTGTTCAGAAAGAACGCTTTCTTATCGCCGGAGATGGGCGCGGTGGCCGCCAGCCGCTCGGCCAGTTCGATGTAGGGCTCGTAGGCCACCCCAGGAAAGCAGGTATGCAGGTAGCGGCGCAGTTGCTTTTCCACCGCCTCCACCACCTTGGGGTGGTTGTGCCCCACATTCAGCACCCCAATGCCGCCAAACCAGTCCAGGTACTCGTTGCCG
>CALFDH010000195.1 GCA_937950405.1 uncultured Meiothermus sp. | reverse complement strand
CAGGGTCAACCTCAAAATCGCTGCCCACAACCTCATGCACTCAGGTGTGTTGGGCTGACTTCAGGTAGCAAACGAGGTTATTGGAACTGGAAGGCGGAGCCTGGGTGGGTTGAACGCCCCCGCAAGCCCCTAACAGCAGCGCCAGGCCCAATAACACCACTGAGCCCAGTGCTTTGTGTTGTGACGTTTGCCGGTTCATATCTTCACCTAGCCGACAGTTTAGGTAGCCCCTGGCAAGGAAGGGGGCCAAAATCAGCGTTACGCCAGCCGGTAAAGTAACGTCCTCCTCGATAAATAGCTTCAGGACGTGTTTTTGTGGCGAAGCGTTAAGGCCGTTATCGGTTTTGCCCCACTTGATTAAGACGGCTCTAGTGCAGGGTGTCTGGTCAGACTCTTCGCATAATGCTGCCAGTAACCACGTTAGATACACCAAGCTTCTTTTGATGGACACTACGCTAGTGCAGCGCCAACAGGAGTTTTTCGAGCTCCAAAAAGCCAGTGAACACAGAAATTGCCTTTGCGAGCATCCAGAGTACGCGAACCAATCCAAAATCACTCCCCAGGCCAATGGACTGCTTTGGCCCCTACGCCGCACCGCGGCGCTGCGTTAACGGCCTCGCAGGGACGACCAAGATTCCAGGCATATCCTGACCGAAAATAAGCAACGAACGGTGTGCTGGAAGATTGTCAACCCCTAACTTGCGGGCAGCTCCAGGTCGAAAACAGGCTACAGTAAGCAACTTTCAGAGAATGAGGGGGTGTGACCAACCTCAGGAAATTGTCTTGCAGATGTATTAGCTTCCACTTAGCGCCCTTTTGAAGATCTGCGGTGCAAACTCGGCCACCGCCCGCAAGAATCCGGTGAGGCCCCTGGCCCTTCCGGGCGTGATGTAGACCGGCACTCCCAGGTTTTCGGCTTCCAGCCGCACTGGCTCGGAGAGGTCGTGGCCCACATAGCTGCTGATGATCATGAGGCCGTGGGCCCGCTCGAGGCGGCTCTGGATGCGCCGTATGATCTCTCGTCCGGCGGTGTGGCCGTCAGAATCGAACCAGTCAAGCTTTAAGCCCTGGGCCTCGAGGAGGGGCACCATGCGGCTTCGCAGCTGGGTATGCCCCCCCACCACAATCAGATACTCGCCGTGGAAGCGCGGTAGCCCCTCGCGCATCAACCCCTCGGGTGTGGCGCTGGCCAAAACATCGGGCACCCCATCCAGACGGGAGAGGGCTTTGGAGGTGGCTTTGAGCTCTTCCAGGTAGAGCCGTAATTCAGGGTCGTTGGGGTTCAAAAAAAGCAGATTGCGTAGAATTTCACGCGAGAGCTCCAGGTCTTTATCCCAGTAGTACGCCACCTCCAGCGCCTTGCGCCAGGTCTGGGTAGCTTTTTGGTAGGCTCCGGTGCGCTCGTAGTGTTCAGCCAGGTCATAGAGCACTTCCAGGGCCTCGGGGTTGCGGGCCAGCTCCGATAGCAGCAGACCCTCGGCCCCCAGGGCCTGTCCAGCACTATACAAAGCAGCCAGGTACTGCCCCCGCACCGTCTCGGCCTCGCTGCTCTGGGAGAAGGTGCGCGAGAGGCGGTAGGCCCGTTCCAGGTGCTCGAGGGGGGGCTCGAGGGTGCGCTCGAGCCACTGCACCAGCATCCGAAAAGCCTCCCAAGGCCCTTCTAGGTTCTCGACCAGCTTCAACACCGGCTCGATGTCGCTAAAGTGCTGCAATCCCGCCTCGCGCACCCGGCCCAGAAACTCCCTGGCCAGCACCGGCTCGTCGGCTTGCAGGGACTCCTGGGCCAGGCGGTGCAGCATCGGAATCGGATAGGCCCGGTGAGCATGGGCCCGCTTGTGGTCACCCAGGATTTCCGGCAAGGGATAGCTTAGTGAGCGCTTGGAGATGGCCAGCAGGTGGTAGGCCGTTGCGGCAGGCTCGCCTTTCGATTCGCGGGCGGCCCGCTCCAGATAGCGCACCGCCTCGGGGTGCCGCCCCTCGCGGTGGCGCAGCATGCCCAGGGCCAGCAAAGCGGTCGGGTCTTCGGCCCGCGCCACCGCATCGGTGAGGTAGGGCTCGGCTTCCTTCAAGTCGCCCAGCGGCACCCCATCCAGCGCCTCCGGCCCCCGCACCTTGAGGTTAGCCAGGGCCAGCCCCAAGGCCCCTTGAGACTCCCCCAGCACATACAACTGCTGTGCGTAGCGGGCCGCACGGCCCCACAGACCTTGCTGCAAGGCTGCCTGTAACCCCAGTCGAAGAAGCGCCCGCGTGAGCAGGGTGGGAGACAAATCTTCCACAAACTCCACCAGGCGGCTGACCTCGCTCCAATCGCCCTCCCTCGAGCGCCGCAGGGCCCGTTCCTCGGTGCGCTCGAGGGCCCCTTGCAGATACACCTCGGCCTCGGGTAAACCACATTCAAAAAGCTGGCGCAGGGCTTCAGATAACCGACCTAGCCCCAGATATACCTTTCCCAAAGCCAGCTTGAAGCGCCCTCCCCGGCTGGCGAGTTCCTCCAGACGTGGTAAGGCCCGGCGGTAGTCTTCCAGTTCGGCCCAGCACAACACCCGCAAATCCTCAGCCTCCGGACGAGCGGCCAGCGCCAGCGTCTCGTCGGCCTCGGCAAAACGTGAGAGAGCCCACAAAGCCCGCCCACGCAGGTAGGCCAGTTCTCCCCCCATATCCGCCGGCACCTGCGCCAGCACTTCGGCATAGGCGCCTTCCTCGAGCAAGGCCCATATCTCGCCGGCGGTTGGTGGGGGATCCACCCCCAAACGGGCTGGAACGGGGTCTGGGGGATGAACCTGAAGCACCGACGGCTTGGGGGGCCGCAACACTTCGGGCATTCGTGCGGTGATGAGGGTATACTCGCCCTCACCCACCTGCTGCACGTCGCCAAAACCCAACTGCTGCAAGGCGCTTGAGGCTGCTTGGGGGTTCTTGCCCAAAAAAGGGCCGTGTGCATAGACCAGCGTTCCGCCCGGCTTGAGCAATCCCTCCAAACCCTGCAAGCGCTTGAACAGGTCAAAATGCTGGAAATAGGCTGGTTCCTCGAGGGTCGCCGGTAAGCCGCCCAGATACCCCTCGGGCAGACAGGAAAGTAGCAGCGCCGCATCCATCGGGGGCAGGTCTTGCTGCATGGGGAACCACCCCTCGTGCCACTGTACGACATCGCCAGTGCGGGCTTCCCCCAGCATCACTGCTTGCGGTACCCCCTCGAGGGCGTGCCACTCCAGCTCGGGCCGGGCTTCTTGCAACAACTTGACCAGGGCCCCGGTAAAAGCCCCCACCTCCAAAACCCTGCCCTCGGCAGGAAGGTACGGGGGCAAAGCCTGTACATAGAATTCGATGAAGGGCAGGTGCATGGCATACACCAGGGCTTCCAACCGCTCCCGTGGGTAGCCTAGCAGCGTGGCATAAAAACTTCGCACGGCTTCCAGGTTGCCCCCGTCGGCCTCCAGATAGGCTTTCCAGGCATTCAGAATCGGTCTTCGTCGGGAAGGGCTCCCGATGCGCTTGGCCAGCTCGCTCTCGAAGCGCCCCGGCGAAAGGGGAGCCTCGAGGTGAAACTGGCTACGCAAGTAACGTTTGACGCGGGTATCCACCAACCACCTCCCGAACAGGGTTGCTCGGTTGGAGGGTATTGTGGCAAGTGGAGGCTAAGCTGTAAACCATCCAGCACACGGTCAGGGTCATACTTGTCCAAACCTTCCCTAGCCAGCCCGCACAAACCATACCTTCTGCCCTGGGCGCAGTTGGGCCAGCCAGGGCAGGTCAGCCGGGTGAACCAGGGCCGGCTTGACGTAGCCGCCGATGCGCCCGCGGTCGTTGAGCAGCACGATGGGCTGGCCCTGGGGGGTAATCTGCACTGCGCCGAGGGGGGTAGCCTCGCTAATCAGCTCACCGCCAGGAACTTCCGGCCCCGCCAAGCGAAGCCCCATCCGGTCGCCCGATACCAGCTCGTAAGGGGCCGCACACAGGGCTTGCAGGGCCTCTGGGGTGTGCTGCGGCCCCGGAAGCAAGCGAACCCGCCTGGGCGTAAGGGCGGGCTGGCCCAGGGCAAACCCTGCTCGAGCCCCCCGGTGTTCGCTCACCCCCAGCACGTCCCCGGCCTGGAGGGGTCGCCCTATCAAGCCTTTGACATCGGTGCTGGCGCTGTCCCAGAAACATTCGCTCTCGAGGCCGCCGGCCAGCGCCAGGTAGCCACGGGCCCCTTCCCCGGTGGGCCGGAAGCGCAGCAAATCACCCTTTCGCAGGGCGAAGGTCTGGACCCCCATCACCGGCTCGTCGTTAACCAGCGGCAGCATCCCGTAGCCTGCAAAGGCCACCACCACCGGCGAGAGTGCGCTCAGGACGGGGCCTTTCAGGGTCAACTCCAGGATGGGCGCATGGGGCGGGTTCCCCACCAGCCGGTTGGCAAGCCCCGCCGAACGCGCATCCAGGGCCCCCGAGGCCGCCAGCCCAAAGCGCCCCGCCATCCGCCGCCCGTCATCCATCACCAGGTCGAGCAGGCCCGGCTCCTCCACCCGCAACACCGGGTGCCGCGGTTCGCCGGGCAGCAGAAGTCGCTCGCCGGGTACTTCGGGGGTCGGGCCCTGGGCAGGCACGAACCGCACCTGGTCGCCCGCCTCCAGCAAAAAAACACCTTCCCGCAGGGGGTTGTAAACCTGGGTCAGTGCTGTTCCGATCAGATGCCACCCCCCCGGCGAGGGTAGCGGATAAATCCCAGTCTGGCTCCCCGCGATGGCCACCGAGTGGGCCTGCACCAGGGCCCGTGGACTGCGGCGGCGGGGCAAGCGCAAGGGCTGTACCAATGGCCCCAGAAAGGGAAACCCCGGCGTGAAGCCGGTGGCAAAGACCCGGTACAGGGGCTCACTGTGCTGGCGCACCACCTCTTCTACCGGGAGGCCGGTCTCCTGCGCCACCCAGGGGAGGTCGGGCCCGTCGTACCGCACAGGAATCTCGACCTGTTTTCCTGGTTCCAGGCTGGGCAATTCTTCCAGGTGTTGCTGCACCCAGCGCTCTACCTGTGCTTTAGACACCCGCTCGGCATCGTACTCGAGGTACAGGTTCACGTAGCCTGGCACCAGGTCGGTCACCCCTGGCAGCAGGTCGGCCAGCAAGGCCTGTACCAGGGCCCGCAGTTTTGCATTAGCCTCGAGGTCAAGCTGTTCGGAAAAGGGTAGATAAATACCGGTCAGGGTCATGAGAGGCGCCGTACACAGGTTGTGGATAAGCGTGTGAATAACGCTTCAGTAGGTCTGGATGGTAATGCCCTCGGCCCGCAGGGCCTCCCGAATAGCCCCGGCGATCTCCACCGCACTGGGGTTGTCCCCGTGGATGCACAGGGTCTGGGCGCGTACCGGCACCATCCCCCCGTCCACCGCTTCTACCTCGCCTCGCACCACCATCTGCACCGCCCGCCGGGCTGCCTCGGCTGGGCTATGAATCCAGGCCCCCGCCGTACCTCGGGGTGCCAGCCGTCCGTCCCGGCTGTACCCCCGCTCGGGGAAAGCCTCTGCAATGGTGCGGAGCCCGAGCTTCTGAGCCTCGACCTCGAGAGGCGTATTGGGCAACACCACCAGAGGAATGGCCGGGTCAAAGTCCCTGGCGGCCTGGGCAATGGCCCGAGCAGTCTCGGGGTCTTTGGTAGCCCGGTTGTAGAGGGCCCCGTGGGCCTTGATGTGGTGCAGGGGTGTCTGGGCCACCTTCAAGAAAGCGCTCAGGGCCCCCACCTGGTAAAGCACATCGGCGTATACCTCGTCGGGGGTGGCGGCCAGCTCGCGCCGCCCAAACCCCACCCGGTCGGGAAAACCAGGGTGCGCCCCCGCGGCCACCCCGGTCTGTTGGGCGAGCTTCAGGGTGTGCCGGATGGTCATGGGGTCGCCCGCATGAAACCCACAGGCCACGTTCACCGAGCTAATCAGCGGAAATAGTTCTTCGTCCCACCCCAGCTTCCAGTGGCCAAACGATTCACCAGCGTCGGCGTTCAGGTCTATCTGCATGAAACCTCACTTATAAGCTCGAGGCTGAAGGGTGAAAGTATATCGTCAATGGTCACTGGTCGATAGTCCATTGGCTATAAACCATAGTTCATAAACTACCGATTGACCCTCTCCTCGGCCATGGGTCATTGTCCATTGGCCCCACACTGGCCTTTAGCTGTCCTCAGCCGCCCGTCATCGTCCGGGGCAACCAGGTCACAATCTCCGGATACACCGTGATAAGTGCTGCCGCCAACAGCAGCATGAACAAAAAGGGCAGGGCTGCGCGGGCAATGGAAAAGATGTCTCGCCCCGAAAGGCCTTGTAGCACAAACAGGTTGAAGCCCACCGGCGGGGTAATCTGGGCCAACTCCACCGCAATCACCAGAAAAATGCCGAACCACAGCAGGTCTATGCCCACCGCCTTGGCCAGGGGCAGGATCACCGAGGTGGTCAGCACAATAATGGAGATGCCGTCCAGAAAGGCCCCCAGCACTAGAAACAGGGCCATCAGCACCGCCAGGAGGGCATACTTGGAAAGCCCGAGCTCGCCCACCCAGGCGGCCAGGGCCGCCGGGATGCCGGTAAAGCCCATGGCAATGGAGAGCACCGCTGCCCCGGCCAGAATGAAGCCAATCATGCTGCTGGTACGAACTGCCCCCATCAGGCTCTCGAGCAAGCCCTGCCAGCTCAGGCTACGGCTCCAAAAGGCAATGATCAGGGCTCCCAGAACCCCCAGGCTGGCCGCCTCGGTAGGGGTAGCCACGCCCGCATAAATGGAACCAATGACGGCTACCATCAACAGCAGCACCGGCAGGATTTTCAAGAGCCCGCGCAGGCGCTGCCCAAGCGGCATGGGCGGGTCGGGCGGGGGCATCTTCGGTGCGTTGAGGAGCCCTGCCAGCATCACCCAGCCCATGAACAAGAGCATTACCAAAAGCCCCGGCAGCAACCCCGCTATAAAGAGCCGGGCCACCGAGACCTCGGCGGCCACACCGTAGACAATCATCATCACCGAGGGCGGAATCAGCAAGCCCAGCGTACCCGAACCGGCCAGCGAGCCCAGCACCAGTCGCTCGGGGTAGCCCCGCCGCAAGAGCTCGGGCAGAGCAATTTTGCCCACGGTGGCGGTGGTGGCCGCCGAAGAGCCGATAACCGCAGCAAAGATGCCCGAGGCCAGCACATTGATGTGCAGCAGGCGGCCCGGAATGCTGCGCAGCCAGGGAGAAAGCCCCTCAAACAGGTCAGCAGCCAGGCGCGTGCGGTAGAGAATCTCGCCCATCCAGATAAACATGGGCAAGGCTGCCAGCGACCAGCTCGAGACCGAGGTCCACAGGCTGCTGGCCACACTGGCCCCTGGCGGGGTATTGGTGAAGAACTGCAAACCCACCCAGCCCACCCCCAGCAAAGCCAGGGCAATCCAGACCCCGCTACCCAGGAACAAAAGGAGCAGCAGTACCAGAAAAAGCGCCACCTGGGTCAGTTCCACAAGCTACTCCTGTCCCCCGCCCTCGGCGAGGTAGGCTGGGAGTTCGCCCCGGAACAAAGCCCCCAGGGTATCGGCCAGGGCAATGGTAAAGATGGTCAGCCCCACCGCCAGAAGGCTCTGGGGTATCCAGATGGGCAGCGGCAACAACCCTGGGGCCAGGTCGCCATAGCGGTAAGAGTCCAGCACCAGCCGCCAGAGTTGAACAGCAGCGTAGCCCGAGGCCAGCAGGGAAAACCCGCCTACCAGAAGCTCGAGGCCCCGCCGCACCCTACCCTGAAGCCGCCGAACCAGCACCCCCACCCGGATGTGAGCGCCCGCCCGCAGGGTAGGGGCCAGGGCAAAGAACACCGCCCCGGCCATGGCAAACCCCGAAAGCTCGTTGGCCGAGGGAATGGCCACCCCCAACTGCCGCCCGACAATCTGGGCCAGAATAATCACAAAGATAAACACCACCAGAAGCCCTGCCACCAGGCTCGAGAAGCGGTACAGGCCATCCAGGAACCTTCGCATAAGGCGCTCCCTGTGGTTGGGGCGGGTGACCAATAGCCCTTACGGCACCAGGTCACCCACCCCAGGGCTTATCTACCCAGATAGGTGCGGTAGATGTTGACCCCGGTAGCCCCCGCCCGGCGAAGCCACTCATCGGTCATGGTCTGCCCAACCTTTTTCAGATCGGCCACCAGTTGTGGGCTGGGTTGCTGTACCTGCATGCCCCGCTGGGTCAGGATGGCGGTCTTGCTGGAAGCCTCCTGCTGGCTGGCCTGCCAGCCGCGCTGCTCGGCCCGGCGGGCCGCCGCCAGCACCGCCTCACGGTCGGCGGGGCTCAGGCTGTCCAGGGCCCGGCGGCTCACAAAGACCATATTCTTGGGAATCCAGGCTTTGAGGTCGTAGAAGTAGCGGGTGAAGTCCCAGGCCTGGCTGTCCACCCCTGTCGAGGGAGAGGTCATCATGGCCGCCACAATACCGGTAGCGAACGCCTGGGGAATGTCGGCGGCTTCAACCTGGGTAGGCACCATGCCGGTCAGTTCGGCGATACGGGCTGTGGCGGGGTTGAAGGCACGGAAGCGCACCCCCCGCAGGTCAGCGATGCTATTCACCGGCTGTTTGGTGTAGAGCCCCTGCCCGGGCCAGGGCACCGAGAACAACAGGGTCATGCCGCGGCGGCCAAGCCAGTTCTCGATCTCGGCGCGGGAGGCCCGGTAAAGCCGCTGGGCATCGTCGTAGCTGCTCACCAGGAAGGGAATCGAGTCCAGGGCAAAGACCGGGTTCTCGTTGGCCAGCAAGGAGATGAGCACCTCGCCCATCTGAATCTGGCCATTGCGCACCCCAGGCAAAATCTGCGGGTGTGGCAAAAGTGAGCCCCCGCTGTTCACCCGGATCACCACCCGGCCCTGGGTAGCGGTTTCCACTTCGCGGGCGAACTCGCGGATATTGATGGTGTGGAAGTTGCCATCCGGGTAGGGGGTGGCCATAATCCACTGAGTCTGGGCCAGGGCGGCGCCCAGGGTCAAGCTTGCCAAGAGTCCAACGAGTTTGTGCATACCCATCCTCCTTTACGGCTCCAAAGCCAGAAGCGAGCGCAAAAAACCCTCGAGGTCGGCCTGCCAGGGTCCCACAAACCCTAGCCTCTGGGATATTTCCCGTGCCGATTGGCTCAGGGCTTGCAGGTAACCCGAGAGCGTTTTGGGGTCGCGGTAGTGCGCTTCTGCCCCGGCCAGACTCAAAGCCGCTACCACCTCGCCCTCGGGGCCCCGAATGGGCGCAGCCAGCTCGGCGGAGTGGGGCTCGAGCTCCCCAAAACTCGCGGCAAATCCAGTTTTACGGGTTTCGCAAAGCATTTCTTGCAGAGACCCCCGGCCCACCGGCGTGGCCGGGGTGTAGCGCTTACGCTCCCCCTGGAAGATGCCCTCCCGCACTGTTGGCGGCGCAAAGGCTAGCAGAAGCCGGGTGGAAGCCCCCGCATACAGGGGCGCTCGCCGCCCAGGGGCAATGTAGAGGCGCACCCTCGAGCGAGCCTCCACCACCTCCAGGTACACCCCCTCCAGCCCATCCCGCACCACCCACTGCACCGACTGGCCCGTGGCGTCGCGCAGGGCCTGCATCAGCGGCAGGGCCACCTGGCGGGCCGGGTAGGCGGCCTTGACCAGGGTACCCAGGTGCAACAATCGCGTGCCCAGGCGGTAGCGGTCGTGGTCACGCACCAGCAGACCATGCTGCTCGAGCGCCCGCAGGCTGCGCAGGCAGGTAGCCTTGGGCCAGCCGCTCGCCCGGGCCAGCTCCGAGAGGCCCCAGTAGGGCCGCTCCTCGCTGAAAAACCCCAGCAGGTACAGGGGACGCTCGAGGGTGGGAATGGCTTCGAGGGGTTTCATTGAATGAACCACCTGTTTATTGAATGAACCTAATTTGGACAAAATATTAAAGCCCGACCCCCTTGCTGTCAAGGGGGCGCTCACGCGACCTATTCAGCCTATGGCTGAAGACCTAGTGGTCTGGTAACAAAAAATTTGGGATGCCTTCAATGAACCTAACTTCTGCACTTGACTGCATGTTGTCATTCCGAGGCGCCCGCAGTGCAACGAGGAATCTCGTGCTGCACGGGTATTGTGAATACTGTGGATTGAGGTGCATCAGATTCCTCACTTCGCTTCGCTACGTTCGGAATAACACAGAAATTTACTTACCAGACCACTAGAGCATCTGAGGAAATCAGCAACAGGCTCACCAGCCCAGCACCATAGCAAACATCAACGGTGCCACAATCGAAGCATCCGACTCGATGATGAACTTGGGCGTGTCCACCGCCAGCTTGCCCCAGGTGATTTTCTCGTTGGGCACCGCACCAGAGTAGGAGCCATAGCTGGTAGTGGAGTCGGAAATCTGGCAGAAGTAGCCCCACACCGGAACGTCGGGGCGCTGCATGTCCTGGTGCAGCATGGGCACCACACAGATGGGGAAGTCGCCCGCGATGCCCCCGCCAATCTGGAAGAAGCCGATCGAGTGCTTTGCACTGGTTTCCACGTACCAGTTGGCCAGTTCCATCATGTAC
>CALFDH010000194.1 GCA_937950405.1 uncultured Meiothermus sp. | reverse complement strand
GCCCAGCCAAAGCGGCTTACAACCGTCAATGCCAACAAGAACAAGCCCAGGGCAACGAAAAGATCAAGCATTGCGGCTTATTCTAGGGCATTGAGTATCTGATACCAGATTCGGTTAGTTCGACACCGTTCGGTGATGGACTAACCCGACTGAAAGCAGACGCCTTCTTCACCGACCTAAGGGAGGGGTGTGCGCTAGGGTTCAAAAAGATAGCCTCTAAAGGTCTTTGGTTTGGGTGATTATCTTTTTGAATCCGGTATGACTAACTTTTCGAATCCAGTATAAGCAAAATTTTGCAGCCTTGATAATAAAAAATTCGGGGCTGCCAGCACCCCGAATTCGTAGGATTGCAGTAGGCGCCTAAAGCCCCGCACCCTTCTCGATATGGGCCGAGACTTCACCGGTTTCCTCCGCCTCGCGGCGCAGAATGGCGGCCTTGATGCGCTTGAGGGTGGTCACTTCTTCCAGCGCCCGCTGATCGAGGGTGTCGGTGACGAACTTGATCTGTTCGTTGATCTCTGGAATGGAAATCTGCTCGAGGGCATTCACCCGGCGGTTGGTCTTTTTGATCTCCTCGCCAATTTTGCGCAAGCGGTTCTCGGTATTGGCCACCTTAATGATGGCCTCTCCCAGCTTGCGGAAGGCAGTCGCGGCCTCGAGGGTCTTGGCACCCACCCCAATCGGGCTGAAGGCCAAGCTGGTTTCGGCCTCGGGCGCCGAAATGCGGGGCACTTTAACCCCGTAAAGGCTCTCGATCTCCATTTGCACCTCGAGGGGCGTACCGGAGAGCGACTCCACCGCCTCGGGGGTGTCAAAAGCCTTGGCGATCAAGAGGCTGAAGTAAGCGTCCTTGGCTGCAGCGTTGAGCGCCTCGCGGGCTTGGATGGAGTCCTGCACCAGGGCGAAGAACTCGGCAATCAGCGCATCGCGCTTGTTTTTGAGCAACTCCACCCCTTGCAAGGCCAGCCGCTTCTGGTCGCGCTTGGCCAGCAGGGTGGATCGGGTCGGTGAAACGGCTTCTGCCATAGTTGGGCGGTGGAAGGTGGGCCTAAGGGGCAGAACGCTGCGACGGCCCTAGCCCCATGCCCCGACCACCTACCTCCTTCCTTCAGGCACGCACCAGCTCTTCGAGCTTGCCGGTCTTCTGATGGTACTTTTCGATGTACTCGCGGCGGATGCGCTTGAGCTCGGAAGCGGGGAAGTCAGCCAACAAAGCCCAGCCGATGTTCAGGCTTTCTTCGATGGAACGCTCGTTCTGGCCCTGGTTGATGAACTTCTGCTCGAAGTTGGACGCGAAGCGCAGGTACTTCTTATCGGTCTCGGTGAGGGCATCCTCGCCGGTGATGGCCACCAAACGGCGCAGGTTGACCCCGCGGGCGTAGCTGGAGAAAAGCTGGTCGGCCAGCTCCTTGTGGTCGTCGCGAGTCTTACCCTTGCCGATGCCGTTGTTCATGAGGCGTGAGAGCGAGGGTTGCACGTTGATAGGCGGGAAGATACCCTGCTGGGCCAGGTCGCGGGCAATGAAAATCTGGCCCTCGGTGATGTAGCCGGTCAGGTCGGGGATGGGGTGGGTGATGTCGTCGCCGGGCATGGAGAGGATGGGAATCTGCGTGACCGAACCCTTCTTGCCGTGCACCACCCCGGCGCGCTCGTAGAGCGAGGCCAGGTCGGTGTACATATAGCCGGGGTAGCCCCGGCGGCCCGGAATCTCTTCGCGGGCACCCCCGATCTCGCGCAGGGCCTCACAGTAGTTGGTCAGGTCGGTGAGGATCACCAGCACGTGGTAGTCGTGCTCGAAGGCCAGGTACTCGGCGGCGGTGAGGGCCATGCGCGGGGTCAGGAGGCGCTCCACCGTGGGGTCGTCGGCCTTGTTGAGGAAGAGCACCGAGCGAGAGAGGGCCCCGGTGCGCTCAAACTCCTGCATGAAGTAGCTCACCTCGCGCTGGGTGATGCCCATGGCCGCGAACACCACCGCGAAACCTTCGCCCTCGCCCAGCACTTTGGCCTGGCGGGCAATTTGGGCGGCCAGCTCGTTGTGCGGCAGACCCGAACCGGAAAAGATGGGCAGCTTCTGGCCGCGCACCAGGGTCATGTTCACGTCAATGGCGCTGACCCCGGTCTGGATGAACTCCTCGGGCTTCTCGCGGGCCACCGGGTTGATGGGCGCCCCGTTGATGGGCAGGCGTTTGTCGGCCACCACCGGCGGCAGGCCATCAATGGGCTTGCCAATCCCGTTGAAGGCCCGGCCCACCATCTCCTTGGAGACGCCCAGGCGGGCCACATCTTCCACCAGCGAAACGGTGGTCTTCTCGAGGTTCAGCCCCGAGGTTTCTTCGAAGACCTGAAGCACGGTGTACTGGTCAGAAACCTCGATCACCTGGCCGCCACGGATGCGGCCGGTGCCGTCGTCGATGTTGACAATGGCGCCATAGGCCAGATCGGCCGCACCCTCCAAGAATAAAAGCGGGCCGGAGACGTAGGTTACGGCGTTATATTCCTTTTTGAGCATCATTCACCTCCGTTGGGGGAGGCCTGGGGTCGGGGGCTATGGCCGATGACCCCTGGCCCCCTTTACGCCTTGACCGCGCCCATGAAGGCGGTCTTGATCATCTGGTCGAACTCGGCCTTGTAGGCTGGGAACTCGGCTTCGGGCACGTAGCGGGCCCGCCCGATCTTCTCGATGACTGGGTCGGTGAGGAAGTCGCTGATGGTCGCCCCTTTGGAGAGGGCCACCTCGCCCTGCTTGTAGGCTGCAATAATCATCTGCATGATGCCGTAGGCCTTGGCCATGGAGCAACTAGCGTCCACTTTGTCGAAGCCGTTTTGCTGGAGGAAGTCCTCCCGGGCAATACGGCCGACCTCGAGGGCCAGGCGCTCGGCGTCCTGCAGGGCATCCGGCCCCACCAGTTGTACTACCTGCTGTAGCTCAGCCTCGCGCTGCAGAATGCTGATAATCTGGCCGCGCACCTCGGGGAAGTCCGGGGCCACGTGCTCGCGGTACCAGGGCTCCAGAATGTTCAAAAAGAGCGAGTAAGAACGGGCCCAGTTGATGGCCGGGAAGTGGCGCGCCCGGGCCAGCCCAGCGTCCAGGGCCCAGAATCCCCCGGTGATGCGCAGGGTGGATTGGGTGACTGGCTCGGAGAAGTCGCCACCGGCTGGTGAAACCGCCCCAATGACCGAGACCGCGCCTTGCTCGCCCGCGAGGGTGACCACCTTACCGGCCCGCTCGTAGAAGCTGGACAGGCGCGAGGACAAGTAGGGGGGGTAGCCCTCTTCAGCCGGCATCTCCTCCAGGCGCGAGGCAATCTCGCGCAGCGCCTCAGCCCAGCGGCTGGTGGAGTCGGCCATCAGCGAGACCTTGTAGCCCTGGTCGCGGAAGTATTCGGCCAGGGTGATGCCGGTGTAGAGGCTGGCCTCACGCGCGGCCACGGGCATGTTGGAGGTGTTGGCCACCAGGATGGTGCGCTCCATCAAGGGGCGGCCGGTCTGCGGGTCTTCCAGCTCGGGAAACTCCACCAGCACGTCGGTCATCTCGTTGCCGCGCTCACCGCAACCCACATACACCACGATGTTAGCGTCGCCGTATTTGGCGATGGACTGCTGGGTTACGGTCTTGCCCGAGCCGAAGGGGCCGGGGATGGCTGCCGTACCGCCGGCCGTCAGGGGGAAGAGCACATCCAAGATGCGCATCCCAGTCAGGAAGGGCTGGTTGGGGTCGAGTTTGCGCTGGAAAGGGCGGGCCTTGCGTACCGGCCAGTAGTGGGCCAAGCGCAGCTTGGTGCCGTCCTCGAGCTCGGCGATGGTATCGTCGATGGTGTACTGGCCGGCCCCCACGATATGCTTGATTTTGCCGCCCTTGTCGGGTGGAACCAGAATTTTGTGGGTGAAGCTAAACTCCGGCACCGTGCCCAGAATATCGCCGCCCTTGACCTCGTCCCCCACCTTTTTGTGGGGGGTGAAGTCCCACTTTTTACTGCGATCCAGCGAGGACACCTCAATACCCCGGCTGATAAAGATGCCCGAGGCGGCCTGAATTTTGTCCAGGGGACGCAAGATGCCGTCGAAGATGCCGTTGAGCAACCCCGGCCCAAGCTCCAGGGCCAGAGGCAGTCCGGTGCTAACGATTGGCTCACCGACCATCAGGCCGTTGGTGTCCTCGTAGACTTGCACAAAACAGGTGTCGCCATCCAGGCGGATGATCTCCCCTACCAGTTTTTCTTTTCCGACGCGCACGATGTCGTACATCTTGGCGCCCTCGAGGTTCTCGGCGATTACTGCCGGCCCCGCGATTTTTTTGATGGTTCCCACATTTCCTCCTTTGTCGGATGCAGATGGCTAGCCGCGAAAAAGCGATTGGTTGTTTTGCTATTGGCAATCAGCCATCCGCTATGGGCCTATAGTTTAATGTCAAACCCAATCGTCTCCCGCACCAGCCGACGCATATAGGCCTTGGCATCGCCCCCGCCGCTGAAAGTATCTAGCAGGTTGGGCAGCGAGAGCAGCACCGGCGCATTGCGCCCTCGCATGACCCGCTCGGTGGCCTTGATGGGGTCGGGCAGCAGACCCTGGTCTACCGCTACAAGCGCGTACTGGTTAGACTGAATCATCTCCACCAGCCTCTGGGCGGCCTCTTCGGCGGTGGCCGCCACCGCCTCGAGACCCGCAATGCGGTAACCAGAGGCGGTTTCGGCATCGGTCAGCACGCCGATTTTCATGCGACCTCCTTAGCGACGGCATCGGTTGGCAGGTTGAAGTAGGCGCGCCGGGCCAGGAGGCGGATGCGGCTGGCCTCCCACTGCTTACGCTGGATGTAGTCGAGCACCAGCCCGCCCCCAAGGCTATCGGTTGCGCCCGTACCCGCCTTGGCTAGCAAGACCCCCCGCAGGGCTCGCTCGAGCTCACCCAGGGTACGCGCACCGGCGGCCGGAGCCAGGGGTGTACCATTCAGCGCATCCGTAGCGGCTAAATCCCCTGCCGCGATACGGC
>CALFDH010000193.1 GCA_937950405.1 uncultured Meiothermus sp. | reverse complement strand
ATCAGGTTGCTGGTGGTACCGCTGCCGTTGTCGCAGTTGATGCCGCTGCGCAAAGCGGTGCGAGAGGAGTTGTTCGGCGGTGGCGAGGGCAAGGGTATGGGGTTGGGGCAGGTATGGAAGTAATCAACAAAGTAAAAACTTTTGTTGGCGCTAATATCGTCGCGCAGGTTGTTGTTGGAGGGGGGCGACTCGACTTGCAGCACCAGGGCGGTCTGGCGCTCCAGTTCCGCCGTGGCAGCAGCCTTGACCTGCGAGGCCAGCCCGGTCTGGGCGCTGGCTCGCAGGCTGGAAAGCTGGCTTAGCACCAGGGGCACAAAGGCTATGCCGATAATGGCCAGCGCTACCAGAAGTTCCACAATGCTAATCCCGCTGGACTTGCGCATCTCCCCACCCCTTATGGACATGTACCATTCACCACCTGACTGCGACCTTGTTGGTTAATACAAATAGTGCGCTGGAAATTGCCCGCAAAATTGCTCAACACAATGCCGAGGCGGCCCTGTTCTTGCGGAACCCCACGGGCATCGAAGGTGAAGTTGTAGGTTCCGGCATTGGGGCAGTTGGTGGTAGAGGAAGTTGAGGCTGTCTGGGTAGCAGACTGGCACCGGACTCGGGGAAAATCCCCCTGGCCGAGGGTGAGGGTTTGCAGCACCACCCGGTTGCTGGTCGTTCTGTCCAGCACCCAAACCTGAAGGCTACCGTTGCCAGTCGTGTTGATGGTGATGCCACCATTGGTGTTGTTGCGAATAGCCTCGAGGCGCGCCCTAGTGACCTGCGAGGACAAGACCTCGCTGGCCTGAGAAACTGCGATGCGGTCGGGGT
Organism: uncultured Meiothermus sp.; assembly: GCA_937950405.1. Taxonomy (GTDB): domain Bacteria; phylum Deinococcota; class Deinococci; order Deinococcales; family Thermaceae; genus Meiothermus. Next base: position 11,405 of record CALFDH010000193.1, on the reverse strand, counting down.
TGAAGTAGCCCAGTCCAATCGTCAGCAAAATACCCAGGATCGCTAACCCCACGATAATTTCAACCAGCGACAGGCCCCCTACCCGTTTCATAGCTCAATGCCAATTGTAGAACGCCTGGGGCTTGTAGAGTGCCCCTATTTGGGGGGGAAGCCAGATTTGTTCGCAACAATCGTTTAGGGCCATGCAGACGCAAAAAAGCTAATTTCATAACTTAACTCACACCTCGAAAAGCCTGTATGTTACGAAGCTCTTCACATTAATATTTCATTTATCTCTCTCGGGGCAAAGCACCCCACCAAAAGGGGATAAACCTGCATCAACTTTCCCTGGGCTTAATCGAATCGGGGCTTTGCTCACTACAGCCGGGCGGTTCTTTGGCATAAGGTTTGCTACGTGAACGACATAGCCTCCAGAGCCGACCTCGCAGTAGTGGTGGACAGCTTCTATGCCAAGGCCCTTCAGGACGAACAGATTGGCTACTTATTCGAGGGCCTGGACTTGATGAATCACCTGCCCGTCATCCACGACTTCTGGGAGAACATCCTGTGGCATACCGGCGCTTACAAGGGCGGCATGATGTACAAGCATCTACTGCTGAATGCCCGCAAACCGCTCAAACTCGAGCACTTCCAGCGATGGCTCGAGCTCTTTACCCAGACCATAGACGAGCACTACGCAGGCCCCAACGCCCAGACCATGAAGCAGTTCGCCTACTCAATTGCGAACACCATGTACAGCCGTATCTCCCAGCAGAATGCCATCCCGCTGGGGGTTCAGGACAGCCCTCCCAAACCAGCAGGCGGAGCGGGTTCCTAGGAGATTTTACCGCTCACAACAAAACATTCGGCCATCGGGAAAAGGGCGTGGTTAAGGTCTTTCGCTGCCCCCGGAAGGCTCGTCATTCGCGGAAAGCCCCAATCTGGTTCTAAGTTGCGCCCTTATAAGGTCTAGAGATGAATCCAGGCTGCACTGGAAAATCATGCTCCGGGCGCAATGCCCGAATGGTTTTCGATCATGCCATTATGCAAAACAGAGGCGGTAGGCACTTAGCGAAACCAGCGAAGCAGCAGGTTGAAGAGCAGGCTCAGCCCCACACTAACCAGCACCATCGAGGTAAGGGGAAGGTAGAAGCGGAATCCCTCCCGCTCGATGCGAATATCTCCCGGCAGGCGACCAAACCAGCTCAGCAACCCAGGCGCATACAACCAAACCAGACCCAGGGCCACAAGCAAAAGGCCCAGCCCCAGCAAAAAGCGCCCGACCTCCATGCTTCAATGGTAGCCCAGTTCTCGCAGGGCTTCAGGGTCTTTGCGCCAGTTGGGGTACACCTTGACCTGCAAGTCCAGATAGACCTTGTGGGCCAGAAAAACCTCCAACTGCTTGCGGGCTGCCGCCCCAATCTCGCGGAGCATCCGCCCCCCTGAACCGATCAGGATGGGTTTGTGGTTCTCGCGCTCGACATAGATGTTAACCTGAATATAGAACATGCCGTTGTCCCGGAGCTCAAATTCCTCGGTTTTGGTGGCAATGGAGTAGGGAATCTCCTCCTTCAGCCGCTTCATGGCTTCCTCGCGCACAATCTCGGCGGCCCATTCCTCGGGGGTCTGGTCGCCCTTGGCGTAGTCTTCGGGGAAGAAGAAGGGGCCTTCGGGCAGGAGGGCCAGCACCTCGTCGCGCAGGGCTTTGGCGTCGCGTTCGTTCTGGGCCGAGATCATGCGGGTTTCCAGCCCCGGCAGCAGTTCGGCGTAGGCTTGCAGGGCTGCATCGGGATACCTGGCGGCATCGGCCTTGTTACCCACCAGGAAAATGGGCACCTGTCCCTTGAGGGGGCGCAGCGCCCGCGCTACTAGCTCGTCCTCGTGGGTGGGGGGGTGGCGCAAGTCCACCAGCCAGAGCACCACGTTGACCTCGGCCAGGGCATCGGTAATCTGGCGAATCATGTACTCGCTCATGGCATCGGCGGCCTCGTGCCAGCCAGGCGTGTCCACAAACACAATCTGCCGGTTGCCCTCGGTATGGATGCCGCGCACCCGTTTGCGGGTGGTCTGCGGTTTGGGGCTTATGGGAGCGATCTTCACCCCCAGCATGGAATTAAGCAGGGTGGACTTGCCTACGTTGGGTTTGCCCACCAGGGCCACAAATCCGGAATAGGTGGTTCCTTCAGTCACCGCTTTAGTATAGAGCGCTCTTCACAAAAATAGAGCCAAACGGGGCTAAGAATCCTTTGTCCAGGAAAGAACAGTGGCCGCCGGGATGGACGGCCACGTCTGTGAAGAGCGCGAAAGATGAACCTCCAGGCTCTCCCCCATCCGCTATCCTGATGCGAGCTATGCACGACCCCCTGGCCCTTGCACTCGCCCCCCAGATTGGCCCCAGCCGCCTGCAACAAGCCCTTGCCACCGACCTGAGCGTGGAGGCGGTGGCCGAACTGCTGGGCCGCGAAATTGCCTCGGGCTATGCCAAAACCTTGCAGGAGGGCCGGGCCGAACAGGAGCGTGAGCAGGCAGCCCGGCTGGGCCTGCGGCTGATTGGGCTCTGGGAGCCCGACTACCCCGAGGTACTGCGTCACCTCGAGAGCCCCCCTATGGTGCTGTACCTGAAAGGGGAGCTACCACCTTCCGAGCGCAACATTGCCGTAGTGGGCACCCGCAAAGCCAGCCCCTGGGCCATCGCCTGGACGCACAAGGTAGCACGCGAACTGGCCGAGGCCGGGGTGGGCATCATCTCGGGGCTGGCCCTGGGGATTGATACCGCCTCTCACAAGGGCGCTCTGGAGGGGGGCGGCTACACCCTGGGGGTGTTGGGCAGTGCCATGGATCGGTTCTATCCCGCACAGAACCGTACCCTGGCCGAAAAGATGAACGTGCTCTCGGAGTTTCCGTTAGGAACCCCACCTCAGGCGGGTCTGTTTCCCCGCCGCAACCGTATTGTGGCCGCGCTGGCCAAAGCCGTGCTGGTAGTGGAGGCCGGGGAGAAAAGCGGCAGCCTGATTACTGCCAGGTTTGCGGCGGAACTAGGCCGCGATGTGCTGGCCGTACCGGGCCGCCCCGGCGACACCTTCTCGCTGGGCTGCAACCGGCTGATTCAGGACGGGGCGGGGCTGGTGATGCATACCGAGGATGTGCTGAACGCGCTGGGGGTTCGGGCCCCGCGAAAGCAGACTTTACCCCTCGAGGGCCCCGAAGCCCAGGTCTACCGGGCCTTGCTCGAGCTCTCCGAGGCCCTGCCCGATGACCTGGCCCAAACCGCTAACCTGTCTACCGCCGAGACCCTCTCGGTGCTGATGCTGCTCGAGCTCAAGGGTTTGGTGCAAAGCAACGCGGGACGCTACAGCCCAATCTGATGAGCTTTAGAGCAGTTCTAGAAAAGTATTGTGCCAGTGTTTTATAACAGATTCGGTTAGTTCGTTACCGAATGGTGACGAACTAACCCGACCAAAGGGAGTGCTCTAGGATTCAAAAAGATAGCCCCTGGGGTTTTTGGTTTGGTGAAGTATCTATTTGAATCCGGTATTAGGGGAAATTAAGCTCAAAGCTGGGCTCGCTTGCTGCTTGATCCAGGGTAGTTTGCCTATCGCTTTTCATTGGCCGCTCTTGACGGAGCCCTGTTCCCTGACCCCTGGCCCCTTTTCTTACGGGAACGCCTTGACCGAAGACCAGACCAGCCCCTGAGCCCCCACCGAGCCCACCAGTTCGTACCAGCCGGGCTTAAGCCCCGGCGGAACGGGAAAGCTGGTCGGAAGGGCCCGGAACTTGTTGCCGTCGAAGTAGGCCACCGCCCGCACCTGGTTTTGTTCGCTGGCGGCTCGCAGGGCCAGGAAGGGGTCCGAGCGGTTATTGGAAAGCCAGGCGCTGACGTGCTGGTACTGCGAGGCTCCCACCAGGCTGGCGGGGCCTTGATAAAAGGCCCAGGGCACGGGGCTGTGCAGCTTCACTTCGGTAGCCACAAACACTTCGCCCTCCCAAACCCCGGTGGCCTCGAGCCACATACCCGGAATGGCCAGGCTCAACCAGGGCGAGCTGCTCTGAATGCGCACATTTCCCGAGATGACCTGACCGGCGGCGCTCACCGTCACCTGGCCCATGTAGCTACGAGGCTGGCGGGCGCTCGAGGGGTTGGGGTTGGCGTTAGAGTTGGGATTGGGGCCCGGGTTATCGCTGCTCTTGTTACTACCGCCCGAACCGCTGTTGCCGCTGTTTCCATTACCGCCGCTGTTGCCGTTACCCCCGCTGCTCCCACCCCCGTTGCCATTACCATTGCCATTACCGTTTCCTTTGCCATTGCCGTTCCCGTTTCCGTTGCCGCGCTGCACCAGCACAGGCGCATCGGGCGCAAGGTCGGGCTGGCTGCTGGCCGGCACACTTGCAGCCAGCACCGGGGGGACAGCCAGGATCAGGGCCATCCACAGCCAAAACGCCGAGCGAAGACTACGCACGCTTCACCTCGAGCCTGGGCAGGCTCAGGATGGCCTCGAGGCCACCCTCCGCCCGGTTGCGAAACTCGAGCCGGCCACCCAGCAGGGTCGTGATATGTCGTACCAGGGCCAGGCCCAGTCCCATCCCCTCCACCCTGGGCTGCAGCCGCAGAAAGGGGTTGCCCAGGCGCGGCAGGTCTTCCTCCCGCACGCCGGGCCCCCGATCTCGGATGTGGATGTGGATCATGGCCTCCTGCCGGACTTCAACCTGGACAGGCTCCTGGCTAAACTTGAGCGCATTGCCCACCAGGTTACCCAGGGCTTGCTGCAATAGCTCTTCATAACCCAGCACCTGGGCCTCCAGGTCTCCCTCCAGGGTAATACGCGACCGCTCTTCTGGGTTAAGGTTCTCCACTACCCAACGTAACGTTAAGCCCACCCCCACCGGCTGGGGGTCTCGCTGGGGGCTGCGGGTCAGGGCCAGCAAGCCCGCCAGCAGACGCTCCAGGCGCTCCAGACTGACCTTGATGGGCGGTAGCGATTCCTCGGGGGAAAGCAGCCCTTGCTCCAGGGCTTCGATCTGCACCCGCAGCGTTGCCAGGGGGGTACGCAGCTCGTGGGAAGTGTAGCGGGCAAAATTACGCTCCCGTTCCAGGAACCCTTCTACCGCCTGGGTCATGCGATTAAAGCTTTCGGCCAGGTCGGACAGTTCGTCTTGGCCCGGCGGCACCGGAACCGGCTTGGGAAAGCGCTGTTGTGCGATGGCATGGGTGGCTTCAGTCAGATGTCGCACGGGACGCATCAGATAGCCAAACAGCAGGTAGGCCGCAACCAGGGCCAGCAGCAGCGAGAGCGGCAGGGCCAGCAGTTCGGTGCGCCAGAAAGCCTGGAGGGCCTCGTTTTGGGTGCGGGTCTCGAGCGCCGCCTGCAGCACAAAGCCCTGCTCCAGCAAACGTTCTGTTTTCAGCCAGCCTGCGGCCTCGGTGGGAAAGCGCCCGCCGATTTCCAGAAAAATCTGCTCGGCCCGCAACACCCGAAACCGGCTGTTCCCCAGTTCGACCAGCCTGGGCAGGCGGCCCGGGTCGAGCAGGGCCTGCTCGGGGGTAATTACCAGCGCCTGTTCCACCACATTGGTCACGGACTCGAGGTCCTGACGGGCCTCCCGACCCAGGGTGTCCTGAAAGCGCACAAACCCCAGCCCCCCCACCAGCAAGGCCGTCAGCACCACCACTGCCGACAAACTGAGCATCAGGCGGCTGCGAAACCCGCCCAGCAACACCCAGCCTTTGGGCTTGGGCAGGGCTACCGGGATGGCTTGGACGGTTTTGCGCCGCAGCACTCGCATCGGTCAGACTCCCAGGACATAGCCCCCAGGCAGGGTGGCAATTACATTCTCCCCCAACTTCTCCCGCAAACGATGTACATATACCCGCAGAATCCGGTGGCCCGACTCGGTGTTGGGAAATAGCTTCTCCAGCAGTTCGTCCACCCCGAAGACCCGCTCTGGGTACAAGGCCAGGCGCTCCAGTAGGGCAAATTCCTTATCCGAGAGCGAAACCAGCCGCTGGTTCCAGTACACTTTTCGGCCAGCAAATTCTACCCGCAGGGGGCCGCGCTCGAGCACCGTCTGGCGGGTAGTACCCCCCCGCCGCAGCAGCGCCCGCACCCGCGCCAGGAACTCCTCGAGGGAAAAGGGCTTGACCAGATAGTCGTCCCCCCCCAGATCCAGCCCCAAAACCCGGTCTTCCACGGTGTCGCGGGCGGTGAGAAACAAAATGGCCCCACCGTAACCTCCCTGGCGAAGTTGTTGGGCCAAACGAAACCCCGCATCGTCTCCCTCTGGGAGCATCACATCCAGGGCAATCAGGTCGGGCTCGTGCTCGTCTACCAGATTCTGGGCCTGGGCGGTGTTATCGGCCCACTCCACCTCGTAGCGCTCGCGTCGCAGCAGGGCGACCAGGGGCCCCGCCAGACCGGCTTCATCCTCTACCAGTAAAATCCGCATGATTGATCCTTTGATTCTATCGCTTGTGTCGGCAGGCGGGTTGGGTCATGGCCCACCCCAGCCTTTAGCTTTCCAGACTGCATTAACAAGCCTAGAACCAAGTGGTAAACGGGATATTAACAAACTGCATGGGGGCCCGATGCTGTTACACAAGGGCTCTACGCTTCTGCGTCTCCGCTTCGGCTTGCACCTGCTCCAGCGCCTCCTGCAACACCATAACCCCGGCCCCCCGCCGGCAAGCCCGCTCGGAGAGCCACCTGCGCCACAAACGGCCTCCGGGCTGCCCTTTGAACAGGTTGAGCATGTGCCGGGCAATGGCCCAGAGGGGTGTACCCTGCTCGAGCTGCGTCTCGGCGTACGGCAGCATGGCCTGGGCTACGGCCAGGCGGGTGGTGGCGTGGGCCAGCCCAAATAGCTTTGAGTCGGCCTGCTCGAGTACAAACGGGTCTTCGTAAACGGCCCGCCCCAGCATGACCCCATCCACCCGTGCCAGGTGGGCCTGTGCTTCATCCAGGTTCCGCACCCCCCCATTGAGCACGATGGTCAGGTGGGGGAAATCCTGCTTGAGCCGGTACACCCATTCGTAGCGCAAGGGCGGCACGGTGCGGTTCTCGGCGGGCGAGAGCCCCTTCAGGTAGGCTTTGCGGGCGTGGACAATAAAGACCTCGATGCCCACCCCCGCCAGTTTCTCGATGAAACGAGCCACATAGCCGTAGTCTTCCACCTCGTCTACCCCTAGACGGTGCTTGGCCGTGACGGGCACCTTCACCGCCTGGCGCATCGCAGCCAGGCAGTCGGCCACCAGGTCAGGCGAAAGCATCAAGCAGGCCCCAAACCTACCCCCCTGTACCCGCTCCGAGGGACAGCCCAGGTTCAGGTTAATTTCGTCGTAGCCCCACGCCTCCCCTATCCTGGCGGCCTCGGCCAGCCTTTCCGGCACCGAGCCTCCAAGCTGCAAGGCCACCGGGTGCTCTTCGGGGTTGAAATTCAACAGCCTGGGGCGGTGACCCAGCAGAATGGACTGATCCACCACCATCTCGGTATAGAGGTGGGTACGCTTGCTTATGAGCCGCAGCAAATAGCGAAAATGTCGGTCCGTCCAGTCCAGCATGGGCGCGACGGACAAGAGCCAACGGGATGAATTCAAAAATTTCATTGGACTACAGTGCTTTGTTATTAACCAGATTCATAAAATCGTAAAAGTCTATGATATGAATGTTTGAGTGTGGGAAGTAAGTCTGCAACCCACCCGAAATGTACCAGTTCTTAAGACTTTGATTCCAGCCAGTGCCGGCAAGCACGATATATGCCTTTTGGGGGCGCAGCTTGGTTTCCGTAAAATTTTTCTTGGATTTTGAGCCCTTTTGCACAGTTAGCTCATTTTGGCTAAGTAGATGCACAAGACGGACAACCTCGAAGGGCGCTTTCTCTTCCACAGTTCCACTAGAACCCTGCCATTTTAGCGAAACGAGTACCACTTCTGGAAAGGTGACCACTTTTGGAATGATGACTACAAAATCTACGGTATGCTGGCGTCCAGCCAACGAGTTGGGGACTCTAACTTGCTCCAGCCATCTATAACCCTGATGCCTAAGCGCGGCAGCCAGCATGTTTTCTAAAGTTTTTCCCGAGGCGGTCTGGGCTGACATTAAACCCCTCTGTAAGCTATCATCTCCTGTGCAGGGCTTCTATCTCCGTTGCAGCTTATCCTTCTCGGAGCCTCGATAACCTCTACATCAAATCCCAAACTCGTATACAGGTCAAGGATCCGGGTTGTGGCCTGGTTGGATGTCACGACGGGCACGTCAAGCTGGGCAAGCCATCTTGCTAAACGCACCTGATCTGCCCAGGTAAAATCATCTGAACTATACTGCGTGAACTCCACATCGTAGGGAGGATCTGCATATACAAAATCTTTAGAGCTAATCTGAAGCCGAGTAAAGTCACTTGTGCAAAACTCCCAGTTTTCGAACACTACACGATATTGTCTAAAGTCTGACATATAAGTTATGGTCTTGTATTTACCAAAAGGAACATTGAAAAAACCACGCCGATTGAATCTGCAAAGTCCGTTGTAACCCGTCCGATTCAGATAATAAAACAGCAGCGCAGCCTCCGTACTACCAGCGTGGTTTTCACGTATCAGCTGATTGAATCGTTCTCGGTTTACCTGATAAATTTCACGGCTATTTTCAAAATTAACGCCCCTTACTTGAAGGCCACGCTGCAAATGCAAATAGAAATTGATGAGGTGTGGATTGATATCATTTAGCAATGCGTGTTCCGGCATCAACGAAAGCGTGACTCCCATGCCCCCCACAAATGGCTCTACCAAACGCCTTTTGCTATGTTTTAGCCAGAAACGTTCACGTATTATATCCTTTTTTGTTGCATCCTTCCTCCATGCTGACCGTAGCCCACAGACCCTTCAGTGGCACATCCTCTTCCACTGGTGGCCTAGAGTGAAGGATGTAACGTGAAGTGGTATTACTGGAGCTAACCAACGTTTCCCTCCAGCCCATTTCAACGGTGGGGCTAGTGGAGTTTGAAAGGGAATAAGTGCTTGAACCATTGCGTAAGAGTCTAAGTTGGCTAGCTTTCAAATACTACCTTTTGCTGATCAACCACTCGCTAGGCGATACCCTTTTTGGCTCACGGAATTCGATATCTTCCCACTCCCCCTCTTCAATCAGTTCCAGATTGGGGTTCTGCTGCCGAAAATAGGCCACCACTTCCTGCACCAGGTCGTCCGGGGTCGAGGCCGCCGAGGTGATGCCAATGGAGCGCACACCCTGCAGCCACTCCGGCCGAATGTCCTGCACGGTGTTGATGCGCTCGGCCCGGCCTACCAGGCTCTGGGCCAGCTCCAGCAGGCGCATTCCATTGGAGGAGGCCAGGCTGGTAAGCACCAGGAACATGTCCACCTGGGGTGCAATCTGCTTGACGGCATCCTGACGGTTCTTGGTGGCGTAGCAAAGGTCGTGGCGGCTGGGAACAACCAGCCTGGGGAAACGTTGTTTGAGGATGTCAATGGTGGCGAGCGTATCATCTACCGAAAGGGTGGTCTGGGTCAGCACCACCACCTTTTCGGGGTTGGGCACCTCGACCGTATGGGGGTCGGCAAGGCGGGGGTCGCGGCCCACATGGGTATGGACAGCCACCAGAATCGTGTTCTCCGGGGCCTCGCCACGGGTGCCCTTGATCTCCTGGTGGTCGGCAGAGTCGCCAATTAAGAGGATGGTATAGCCCTCCTGGGCATAGCGCTTGGCCTCGCTGTGCACCTTGGTAACCAGCGGACAGGTGGCATCAATCTGGTACAGGTTGCGCTCCGCCGCCTCGGTTCGCAGCCAGGGGGGAATCCCGTGGGCCGAGAAGACCACCGTTTCGTTCAGCTTTCTGCCTGCCTTCGCAAGCTCTGTTCGCAGTTGTTCCACTTCGGCCAGGTCTTCCACGAAGTGAACGCCGTGCTGTTCTTCCAGACGTTTGACGACCACATCGTTGTGGACGATGGCGTGGTAGACCACCAGCTCGCCCTCGTCGCGCAGCTCTGTGGCCGCCTTTTCCACGGCCTCAATGGCCATAACCACCCCGGCACAAAAACCCCTGGGTTTGGCCAGATAGATTCGCTCCACCATACCGAAGTCCTACGTTAGCACAGGACAGTTAGTAGCTCTGTAAGTTGGGACTGCGCATGCAGGCTATTTTCATTTGCAAGAGTAGATTGGTAGCAGCCCCATTCACCTGGCGACACCTCGTCGCCACGAGAAGTAACCATTCGACAAAGCAAGCTCAAGGCTAACCGGCAGTGTCGCCACCCTCACCAACAAGGGCACAGGGTGAGGAAAAAACAATAAAAGCCAGGCTTAGTGGCTCTATACAAAAGATAGGACTACGCGGTGTGGTATTTTTACTGTCATGCAGCAAGAACTTCAGGATTTGGCCTGGCGTTTTGGAAAACCCCTCGAGGTCACCCGTATTCTGGGCACAAACTCCTATTTGGCGGTTAGCAGAACCCGTATTGCGGAAGTTTGTCTCGTGTATCAGCGACCCAACAGTAAGCTTCTGACTATCACCAAACCCTTTTATCCTGCTGCGGTTTACCGCTTGCCCACCGGGAGTATTTTGCCTGGCGAATCGGTAATGGAAGCCCTCGAGCGCGAAAGTCTGGAAGAAACCGGGCTGCAAGCCCAAATTTTGCGGTATCTGGCCCACATTACCTATCAACATAACGATGGCCGCCTTTTTCATAGCTATGTTTTCATGCTGGCTGCCTACGGCACGCCGCAACCACAAGACCACCTCGAGCAAATCAGCGATTTTCAAGAGGTTGCCGCGCCGGGTCTGCTGGAAATTGCCCAGAAACTCGAGGGCCTACCCCCCGATTTCTCCAAAGAACTGGGAGCTACCTGGGCCGACTGGGGAAAGTTCAGGGCGGTGGTCCATCAGGTCGCTGCTCAAGCACTCACCCAGCCTCAGACTTTTTGAGGTCACAGCGCATACAGCATGCCAAATTTGCGGTTCAGGTAGTCCACCAGGTACTGCGGGTTGAGGTCTTCGCCCGTCACCTGCTTTAGCAGGTCGCGGGGCCAGTAGCGGCTCCCCTGGTGATGAATCTTTTCCCGGGTCCAGTTCAGCAAGGGCGCAAACTCGCCTCGCTCAAACTGGGCTTCCAACGGCCCCAGGTCTTTTTCGGCTTGCACAAACAACTGCGCCCCATAAAGGTTGCCCAGTGAATAGGTGGGGAAATAACCAATCAGTCCCGCCGACCAGTGCACATCCTGCATCAAACCGTCCCGAATTGCAGGCGACTGAACCCCCAGATAGGCCTGGTACTTGGCATCCCAGGCCTCGGGGGCCTCGTCTATATCCAGCTCATCACGCAACAAAGCCAGCTCAATCTCAAAGCGAATCAGAATATGGAGGTTATAGGTCACTTCGTCGGCCTCCACCCGTATCAGGCTGGGCTCGACCGCATTAATCGCAAA
>CALFDH010000192.1 GCA_937950405.1 uncultured Meiothermus sp. | reverse complement strand
TACCCCGCGGTAGAGGTCGTGGTGGAAGGCGGCCATGTCGGGGTGGCCGGTGCGGGCGTAGCGGACTTTTTCCGCTTCGGTGCAGGGCAGTACGTCCATGTCGGTAAAGCCCAGGGGGTAGCTGTCCCACCCGGCGATGTCTAAGTCCTGGGCTAGCTTGAAGTGGTCGAAGTCCGGGGTGTAGCCCATGAAGTTGTGTGCGATGAAACGCCCCGGCGAGTGGGCCCGCAAGATTTCTACCTGCATCTGGTTAAAGGCGGCTACCTGCTCGGAGCTAAAGCGGTAGAACTCGAGCCAGTGGGCGGGGTTGGCCTCGGTGACGGTCTGGTGGGGCAGGTCAATTTCGGCAAAGGAGCGGTACTCCATGCTCCAGAAAACGTTGCCCCAAGCTTCGTTCAGCGCCTCGATGTGGGGGTAGCGGGCCTGGAGCCACAGCCTAAAAGCCCGCAGGTCTTCGGGGCCATAGCTGCGGGTGGTGTCGTGACAGCCGTACTCGTTGTCGGTCTGCCAGCCGGCTACGTGGGGGTGCTGGCCGTAGCGCTGGGCCAGCAGGGTCACGATGCGGCGGGCCTCCTCGCGGTAGACCCGGCTGCTGAAGCTGTAGTGACGACGCGAACCAAAGCCGCGCACCCGGCCCTCCTTGTCCACCGCCAGAATCTCGGGGTGGCGGTCTATGAGCCACTTAGGCGGGGTGGCGGTGGGGGTGCCCAGCACCACTTTGAGCCCGGCTTTGCCCAGGGTTTCGATGGCCTCATCCAGCCAGGCCCAGTCGAAGAGTCCGGGCTCGGGCTCGAGGCGGCTCCAGGCAAACTCGCCAATGCGCACATAGCTAAGGCCCAGCGCACGCATGCGCTGGGCATCCTCGGCCCAGCGTTCGCGGGGCCAGTGTTCGGGGTAGTAGCAGACGCCTAGCATAGCTTAGGGAGAGGGGATTGGGGTGCGGGTTTGCGATGTTAATTTGTTGTCAATCTTGGGTCTAGAGCCAAATTGTGTGGCTTTTGATTTGCCACAGCTTTACAACATGTCCTCGAGGCTCCAGTGGTTGCTCCAGCGGGCGTCGATCTCGTCGCGCACGTTCTGGTAGCGGATATCGGTGGAGAGGCGGAGCCGACCCTGGGGGTCTAGGTTGTTGGTCGCGGCGTGGATCATGTAGGGCGAGTGGATCATGAGGTCGCCGGCCTCGTAGTCGGCTACCAACCAGCGGCTGCCAAATTTCTCGGCCAGAGCAGGCAGGTCTTTGCTGATCCAGCCCTGCTCGCCCATGTTTTTGTTGAAGGCGCTGAGCCGTTCTTCGGGCGGGAGGGCTTGGTTTTGCTGGGTGAACTGGGTCTCCAGGGCCTGACCTCTGGCATGGGAACCCTCGAGGTAAACCAGCCCGCCCATCTCAATGGGGCAGTCGCCGATGGGTATCCAGACCGTGCAAAAACGGTCGGTGCCGCCGCGCAGGTAGACCAAGTCGTAGTGGGCACCGGTGGCGCTTTTTTCGCTGGGCTTGGTGTATCGGATAATCTTGCGCTTGTGCAGATAAGCCGGGCCGCCTAGAAACTCGTCCAAAAACTGCCACAACCGCGGATGTAGACAAAAGGCCTCGTAGGCCGCGCTCCGTACTACCTCCATCAGGCGCTTTGCGGCTAGCGCGCGGTCTTCGGCCTGGCCTGACCAGAGGCCCTCGGCGGGGTCGCTGCCCGCGGCCAGGATGCCGGTGTCCCGAAAGGCGCTAAAGAAGTGTCGGCGAAACGCTATCACCTCGGCCCTGGGCAAGAAGCCCCGCAACCACAGATACCCCTGGGCCTGGTACTGCTCGAAAAGCGTCCCTACCGCCTGACCTGGGTGGCTGGGGGTCAAAGCCCCTAGCAGGCTGGGGCTCAGGATGTAGTGGTTGGACTCGAGGGCGGTCTGCAACGGTCTAATCATCTAGTCTTTCACTCCTCCCGCGGTGATGCCGGCAATAAAGTAGCGTTGCAAAAACAGGAACAAGATCAAAAACGGCAGCGTCGTCATTACCGCCCCCACCATAATCCCCCCCCACGAGACCCGGGTCAGCCCGATCAAAGAACCCAGCGCGACCGGAGCCGTTTGCATGGCCCGGTCCGAGAGCACCAACAAGGGCCACAGGTAGTCGTTCCAGGAGGCCAGGAACAAGATGATGGCCAGCGCCGCCATGGCCGGAAGCACCAGCGGCAGCGCCACCCTAAAGAAGATGCGAAACTCACCAGCCCCGTCTATGCGCGCGGCTTCCAGCAGGCTTTGCGGCACACTCAGAAAGTTTTGCCGCATGTAAAACACCCCCAGACTGTTGGCCAGCGAGGGCAGGATCACCGCCCAGTAGGTGTTGGTCAGGCGGAAGTCGAAGGTCAGGGCCTCGCGCAGGGCGGGAACCCCAAAGAAAAGGTAAGCCACCGCAGCCAGCGCATAACCCAGCCAGACGGCCCGCCCCAGGGCTGCTGAAAACTTCAACCAGGCCAAAAGGGCTGCAATCCCGCCAAATACTGCCATCCCGATCAGGATGGCCAGCAGGGTTTTGGCCTCGCGGGCCACCAGGATGAACTGCGGAATCACCACCGCGAAGTAAGGAATGGTCAGGGTGGCAATCACCAGCGAGAACACCACCCCCTTGCCCCAGAAGTTGAAGCGGGCGAAGGCGTAGCCGGCCAGGCTGGTCAAAAAGATCGAGAGCAGCGTATAGATGCCCGCCACCATCACGCTGTTGAAGAGGGTACGCAGAAAGTTGGTGTCGGCTTGCAGGCTTTGCAGGTTGACGGCAAACTGATTGCCCGGCAAGACCGGCGTGGGGGTGCTGAAAATGGCCGTCTCGGGGTGGGTAGAGAAGACGAACATCAACCATAAGGGCGCCAGCCACACCAGCGCCAGGGGTGTCAGGAACAGGTGCAGCCAGAAACTGCGCCACCACAGCCGCCGCTTCACGACTCCCTCCCAAACAGCCTGAGCTGGATGATGGAGAAGGCCAGCGCCAGCAGGGTGATGGCGTAGGCGATGGTCGAGGCATAGCCAAAGTTGATGTTCTGGAAGCCCTGGCGGTAGAGGTACACCCCTAGGGTGGTGGTGGCCGTGCCGGGGCCGCCGTTGGTGATGAGCCAGGGCTCGGTGAAAAGCTGCAAGGTGCCGATGATGGAGAGCACCAGGCAAAATAAAAGTACCGGGCGCAGGCTGGGCAGGGTAATGCGCCAGAACTGCTGCCAGGGGCTGGCCCCGTCCATCTCGGCGGCCTCGTAGATGTCTTTGGGGATGCTTTGCAGCCCGGCCAGGATGATGATGGCGTTGTAACCGGTCCAGCGCCAGGTAAGGGTGGTGATGATGACGGCCATGGCGCCCACCGGGTCGAAGATCCAGTTGAGCTCCGTACCCAGGGCTGCATTGACCGCGCCGTTTTGGTTAAAGAGCAGCCGAAACACCGCCGAGTAGGCCACTGCCCCTACCACCACCGGCGCAAAAAAAGCAAAGCGAAAAAAGCCCTTGGCCCGCAGCAGTTGCGAGTTCAGCGCCACCGCTAAAGCCGTAGCCAGGGCCAGCATAAGGGGTACCTGGATGACCAGAATCAGCACCGTGTTGCGCAGGGCGTCCCAAAAAGCCGCATCGCCCAGGATGCGGCCCCAGTTGACGCTGAGGTTCCAGACCGGGGGGGAAACCCGGGTGTTCTGGAACGAGAGTAACAGCGACTCGAGGATCGGCCAGGCCCAGAACAGGGCGAAAATTACCAGGTAAGGACTCAGAAAAAGATAAGGGGTCGCGCTACGTTTCACGCGTCCTCCCGTACGGCAGTAGGTGTTGCCGGGCAGTATACGGCTTCCTCCAGGAAAAAAGTCTGGTTATTTAGTTGCATCTTAGGGGATGCTCCAAAAGGATTCTGCTGTTGTAAAAGTTTGGGGGTGAGGTTGCCCCCACCCCCACAAAACGCTTAGCGTGCGATGGGCAGGCCAGTGGCCTGTGAGATTTGCTGGGCGGCGGCGTCGAGGGCTGCCTTGGCATTGGGGAAACGCCCGGCTACATAGTCGGCCTGGGTCTTGACCATGATGGCGCGGGCTTCCTGGAAGAACTGGGTGCCACGGGCCGCCGGTACGCTACCCAGGGTGCCCAGAATCTGTTGCCAGACACGCTGGTTGCCCCAGTAGGCCTGGGGTTGGGCCACA
>CALFDH010000191.1 GCA_937950405.1 uncultured Meiothermus sp. | reverse complement strand
GAGCCTCAACCCCCTCAAGCACCTCGACCTCATTGGTTCGGTGATGATCCTGCTGGTGGGCTTTGGGTGGGCCAAGCCCGTGCCCATCTACCCGCCCAACTTTCGCCACTACCGGGTCGGGCTTTTTGTGGTCTCGATTGCAGGTATTGTGATTAATTTGCTGATCGCTACACTGTTGGCGCTGCTCTTACGC
The DNA here is from genome assembly GCA_937950405.1 of uncultured Meiothermus sp. Lineage (GTDB taxonomy): Bacteria > Deinococcota > Deinococci > Deinococcales > Thermaceae > Meiothermus. Next base: position 11,361 of record CALFDH010000191.1, on the reverse strand, counting down.
TGGATGCTGGATGCGGGCTACTTGCAAACCTCCAGCGGTTTTTTACAGGTCATCATTCAGGCGGCAGCAGTAGCGGCGAGCATCAACCTGACCCTGGCGGTTTTTAACCTCTTGCCCATCCCACCCCTGGATGGCTCCAAAATTTTGCAGAGTTTTTTACCCCTGCGCTGGCATCCTTACATCTGGCGACTGGAGATGAACCCCACCTACGCGATTGTGACGATGCTGTTATTGCTGACGGTGCTCCGCCAACCCCTGAGCAGCTTTTTGAGCACGGTGCGTACCCAGTTCTTCAATCTGTTTGGTTTGTAGTGTGGTCGAGGGTCAGTAGCTGATAGTTCATAGTCTATGGTCGGTTCAAGACAGCTTCTCTAAAGTAATAAATCAGCGATAACGGAAGATCCCTTTCAGGTCGAACTCAGCCACCCGCGCAAAACCCGCAGGTTGTGGGCGTCCTCACGAGTACCGCGTGGGGTTTCCATGATGAAAATCTTGTCCTGTAGGCGGGGGTCGAGTACAAAATCCATCAGCTCCTCGCCAATTTCGCCTTCCATCAGGTTGGCGTGGTGGTCAATCTGCGAACCCCGTTCGCCTACCGAGTCGTTGAGGTGGATCACCGGTACCCGGTGCAGGCCAACGGTTTGCTCGAGCTCGTCCAGGGCTTCTGCAAGGCTGTAGCCGGCGGCAAAGGCATGGCAGGTGTCGAAGCAAACCCCCAGCGGGGTACCCTCGACTAACTCGGCCAGGGTGTGCAGGCTGGCACCCAGCTTTTCGCCGCCCCCTGCGGTGTTCTCGAGCAGTAGCCAGGGACCATTTTTACCCAGTCCGGCCAGCTCGCGGGCCTTCAAAGCGCCCGCCCTGGCTTTTTCGGCTGGCCCCGAACCCGGATGCACGGCCACGTATTCGATACCCAGCATCTGGGCTTTGACCAGGTCGTCGGCCAGGCTGAACACGCTCTTTTCCCAAAGCTCGCCCTCGGCAGCTAGGTTCACCAGGTAAGAGGCATGAATCACTGTGGGCAGGCCGCCCAGGTTTTCCCTGCGGGCCCGAAAGCCCTCGATCTCGACCGCTTTCAGGCTGCGGGTTTTCCAGCTGCGCGGGCTTTTAGAAAAAATCTGAATGGCGCTCAGGCCGAGCAGGTAGGCCTCCTCGGCAGCCCCGGCAACACCCAGCTTGCCGGCAATGGACACATGAAAACCGTATTTCAATTGAGGATCTCCACTTTGACCTGAATGACCCCTTGCCGGTGCATTCCCAGTTGTCGTGCAGCGGCATAAGAGAGGTCTATGATCCGGCCCCGGATGTAAGGGCCCCGGTCGTTGATCCGCACCACGATACTCCGGCCATTTTGCAAGTTGGTCACTCGGACACGGGTATTGAAGGGCAGGGTGCGGTGGGCGGCGGTCAGATGAAACTTGTTGAATCGCTCCCCATTGGCGGTACGGCGGCCATGAAACCGGGGCCCATACCAGGAGGCCCAGCCCTGCTGGATTGTACGGACAGCAGGGGGGGGCGCTTTGGGTTCCTCAGGGGCTGAGGGCGGACGGATGAAGACCCATGGGACAGACTCCTCCACCTGGACAGGCTCATTTATCTGGTCGGGCAGGGGTAGCACCTCCAGGTTCATAGGGTCCCAGTCCGAGGCCGGAACCTCCAGCTCCAGACCCACGGGCAAGGGGTCTTCGAGCAGGCCGTTGAGCATCATCAGGTCGGCTACGCTGACCTGGAACAGCCGGGCAATGCGTTCCAGGGTATCGCCAGGCTGTACCACATAGCCCTGTCCCCAGGCCAGTCCACAAAACAAAAGCAGAGCAACCCAACGCTTCATAGCTCGATCAAGTGTTTAGGGCTTTTGGAGAGGACTTCGTGCCCCTGCTCGGTGATCAACACCAGGTCTTCTATGCGGCAACCGCCCACCTGGGGAATGTAGACGCCCGGCTCGATGGTGACGATGTTACCGGCCTCGAGCACGTCCTCCGAGGTCTGGCCCAGACCGGGCGCCTCGTGAATGAACAGACCTACCCCGTGCCCCAGCCCGTGGGTGAAGTGTTCGCCGTAGCCCCGCTGGTTGAGGTGGTCGCGGGCCAGCGCGTCCAGCTCCTGGCCTTTCTTGCCAGGGGCAACGGCCTCGAGCGCGAGCGTCTGGGCCTCCAGCACAGCCTGGTAGATGCGCTGTAACTCTGCCGAAACCTGCCCCACCGCCACGGTGCGGGTCATGTCGGAACAGTAACCGCCCACCACACAGCCAAAATCCAGTGTGACCAGATCCCCTGGCTGAATTTTGCGTTCGCTGGCCCCCCCGTGGGGCATGGCGCTGCGTTCCCCCGAGGCCACGGTGGTACCGAAGGCCAGGCCCTCGGAGCCATGCTTGCGCAGGAAGAACTCGAGTTCCAAAGCCACCTCGATCTCGCGCATCCCTGGCTTGATGTACGGCAGAATATATTCGAAGCCCTGGTCGGCCAGTTGGGCCGCCTTGCGGATATGGGCAATCTCTTCGGGGGTCTTGTGCTTGCGCAGGTTTTCGATAATCCCGGTGGTGGAAACAAACTCCAGGTCTGAAAAATCCTTTTTGAAGCCTTCCAGGGTGGCCACGCTCAGGTGGTCGGCCTCGATGCCCACCCGGCCCTGGAAAAACTCACAGAGCATCCGGTTCATCTCCGTGCGCTTTAGCAGGATGCGGTGCGGAAAGCGCTGCTGGGCCGCTTCTACCATGTAACGTCCGTCGGTGATGAGGGTAGCGCCAAAGCGGGTAATGACAACCTTAGCATCCTTACCTTCCACAAACCCCGATAGGTAGCGAACATTGTAGGGGTTGGAAACGAAAAGCACGTCGAGACCGTTTTGCTCCAACAAGAGGTTGAAGTTCACGCCCGAACTTTACCCTATCGAGCGGCATGTCGGTGAATATTATTTTCACGAGCAGATTATATCGTGAAAATATATACAAGCATGCGTCTCATGGAATAGAGGCTTTCTTACACCAGATTCGGTTAGTTTGCCGCCGGACGGCGGCAAACTAACCCGATCGAAGGGAGGGATGTACTCCAGGATTCAAAAAGATAGCCTCAGAGGCTTTTGGTATTGAAAACTATCTTTTTCATCCGGTGTTATGTTAAGTTCGGCCATAGAATGCGTACGCGCCATTTTGCTTTCTTCTGGCTTTTGCTGTCGCTCAGTTCTTCGGCGGCAGCACAGGTCTCACCCGAGGCAGCCCAGCTGCTCGAGCGGGGGCGCACGGTGCTGGGCGGCTTGGCTTTGGCAAACTTGAAAACTTACCGCGAAGTGACTACCAACATCTACTACACCCCGGATGGCAAGGAGGAGAGCCGTATCGTGACCCTGTTGCTGGTGGATTTTGCCAACAACCGGGTGCGATTGGAAATCTACGACCCCCAGAGCCTGAGCGGCGCAAACCCAATCCCACTGGCATTGCAACAATACAGTCCGCAGGAGAGCTTTTTTTGGAGCCGAGAAACCTCGTTGAGGCCGCTGCCTTCACGCGAGCGGGAGATACTACGCTCGAGCCTCTACACGGGCTGGTTGGGCCTGAAATATGGCAGCAGCAACCGCGAACGGGCCAGTGTGGTTCAGGGCAGCCTCCGCAATCAGTCGGGTCGCCTGCTGACCGTGAGTACCCAGGGTTGGGTGAGCACCTACCTGCTTGCCGCTGATGGCCTGCTTTTAGGCGAGCGTCTGAATATTCCTGGGGTAGGGGAGAGTGTTACCTTTTTTTCCAACTATCAGATCGTTCAGGGGGTACGCGTTCCGCAAAAGTGGGAGAACTACGTGGACGGGGTTCTGGCCGCCCGCGGTGAGCTCATGGAGGTCGAGATTAACCTCGCTTTCACCGAAGCCGACTTTTTTAAGCCGGTCCGGTAGCGCGCTCATCACAAACTGGGCGCCAAACCAACCGAATCTGGCATAGCAACATCGTTTCCCGACTGCTTTGCGTTCTATTGGAGTGATGAAGCGGGGATAGGGGCTAGACGACAGGTTATACCAGATTCAGTTGCTTCGTTACCGCTCGGTAACGAAGCAACCCGACCGAAGGGAGTGCTCTAGGATTCAAAAAGATAGCCCCTGGGATTTTTGATATGGTGAAGTATCTTTTTGAATCCGGTACTACTACCCCCACCCACCTTGTTTGTTGCAAAAAGCTGAGCATACGCACGATATGCACCTCAGGCTTTGCGAAGCCCAAACTTGACTGCGCCTTCCTCATCGGACAGTTCGGTGATATAGCCCACCGGCTTTGTTTGCTCCAGCGAGAGGGCCAGGGTTTCTTCCTGGAGCCGTTGGCCAAACTGTACCAGGGACTCAGCGTATCTGCCCTCGGCGGTGTAGGTCAGGTGGATGCGATCCGAGACGTTCAGGCCCATCTCTTTGCGGGCTTGCTGTACCAAGCGGATCAGGTCGCGGCTCAGGCCCTCGAGCAACAACTGTTCGTCAATTCTTACCTCGAGGGCGGCCATATAACCCTCCTGCTCCTGGGCCGCATAGCCTTCGGGCGAGAGGGCCTCGAGTAAAACCTCCCCCGGCTCCAGCACCAGCCGCTCCGCCTCGATCTCGAGGCTAAGGCTGTGCCCCGACTTCAGGGTTCTGGCCACCATCTGACTGTCCAACTCGGCCAGTGCGTCCCGGATGGCGGGCACCCGTTTGCCGTACTTTTTGCCCAACACCGGCAGGTTAGGCAACACCCGGTAGCTCAGCAGGGCCTCACCCAGGCCCAAGACCTCGACCGCTTTGACGTTTAGCTCATCCGCGATCTCATCGGCAAAATGGCGCAACCCCGCCAGCTCGGCTTCGGTAGGGGCCGTTACCAGCACCCTGGGCAAAGGCATCCGGGTCTTGACCCCACTGATGGCCCGCGCACTCCGGGCCAGCCCCACCACCTTCACCACCGCCCCCATCTGGGTGAGCAGGGTCTCGTCTACCAGCGCAGGGTCGGCGTTGGGCCAGTCTGATAGGTGTACCGACTCGGGAGCCTCTGGCTGCACCTTCCGCACCAGGTTTTGCCACAGAGCCTCGGCCACAAAGGGGGTGAAAGGAGCGGCCAACTGCACTACGGTAACCAGGGCTTCCCAAAGGGTGGCGTAGGCCGACTCCCGGTCGGTGGGGTCGTCGTTTTTCCAGAAACGCCGGCGGTTGCGGCGAACGTACCAGTTGGAAAGTTCTTCCACAAACTGCTCGAGTTCCTTCCCCGCTCCACGGGCATCGTAGGCATCCAGCCTGGCCGTAACCCGCTCAACTAGTTGCTGCTGGCGAGCTACCAGCCACCGGTCCATCTCGGGTCGATCCACCACCGCCGGGCGGTTTTGCAGGTTGGGCCGGTCCAGGTTGGCATACAGCACGAAGAAGCTATACACGTTCCACAGCGTGCCCAAAAAGCCCCGCTGGGCCTCCTGCACCAGCCGCTCGGAAAAGCGCTTCTGCTCGCCCGGCTCAGAGCCGGTAAAGAGATACCAGCGCACCGCGTCGGCTCCGTACTTGTCGAACATAGGCAAAGGCTCAACCACATTGCCCTTGCTCTTGGACATCTTGTGGCCCTTCTCGTCTACCAGGTGCCCCAGGCAGATCACGTTCTTGAAGCAAGGCTGGTCGTAGAGCAGGGTCGAGATGGCGTGAAGCGAGTAGAACCAGCCCCGGGTCTGGTCAATGGCCTCGCAGATGTAGTCGGCGGGGAAGTGGCGTTGCCAGAGCCGGTAGTTTTCTTCAGTGCCGGGGAGGGGCTGGCCCTGTCCATCCAGCAACAGATGCCACTGGGCATAGGGCATGGCCCCGGAGTCGAACCATACGTCGAGCACCTCGGGCACCCGGCGGAAGGTTTTGCCGTTTTTGACAAAGGTAATTTCGTCCACGTAGGGGCGGTGCAGGTCCAGGTCGGAGAGGTCGCGGCCAGCCAGCTCCGAGAGTTCGCGCACGCTGCCCACGCAAATTTTCTCCGAACCGTCCTCCGAGACCCAGAAGGGCAGCGGGGTGCCCCAGTAGCGCTCGCGGCTGATGGCCCAGTCCACGTTGTCCTTGAGCCAGTTGCCGAAGCGCCCGTGTTTGATGTGTTCGGGGAACCAGTTGATCTTTTCGTTGTTGTCGTAGAGCGCTTGCCGGAAGTTGGAGGTTTTGATGTACCAGCTCGGCTTGGCAAAGTAGAGGATGGGGTCGCCGGTGCGGTCGTGGAAGGGGTAGCGGTGGCGAATTTGGCCTGCGTGGTACATGACCCCCCGCTCCTTCATGATGCGAATGAGCCCCTTGTCGGCATCCTTGAAGAACTTGCCGCGCTCGTCGGTGACCTGCATAAGGCCGTACTCGTTGGTGCCAAAGAGCAGGGGGGTACCGTACTGGCGGGAAAGCTCTAAGTCCTCGGCCCCGTAGACCGGGGCCTCGTGGGCCACCCCGGAGCCGTCTTCGGCGCTCACAAAGTCGGCTAGGGCCACAAAGTGCAGCACCGGCCTGCCGTCCGGACGCTTTTCGCCCTGCTCCTTCACCACCCCCAGCTCCACACAAACTTCGGGGAAGGGGGGGGTGTACTCCCACCACTCGAGGTCTTTCCCCTTAAGGTGAGCGACGACCTCGAGCTCTTCTTTATGCAGCTCCCGGAGCCGCTCCACCGCCTCGGCTGCAAAAATCAGATGCCCCACCGAGGGTGAGCGCACTACCGCATAATCCATCTCGGGGTTCACCGCCGCCATGGTGTTGGAGGGCAGTGTCCAGGGAGTGGTGGTCCAGACCAGAATGGCCAGGTTGTCCAGATCCTCCAGACGCACCCCCTGGGCCATAAGCCGCTCGCGCACCGCTTCGGGGGTGGTTTCCCGCTTCAGCGGAAAGCGCACATACACGCTGGGGTCGTCCACCTCGCGGTAGCCATCGGCAATTTCGTTTTGCGAGAGGGTGGAGGAGATGCGCGGCGATAGGGGCACCACCTTGTAGTTCTGCACCACCATGCCCTTGTCCCACATGCGCTTCAAGAGGTTCCACACCGACTCGATGTAGCTGTTGTGGTAGGTCACGTAGGCGTTTTCCAGGTCTACCCACATGCCCATCCGCTCGGTGAAGTAGTTCCAGTCCTCGATGTTGGCAAACACCCACTCGCGGCACTGCTGGGTGAACTCCGCAATCTGCTCGCGGTTCAGGGTTTTGCGGCCCAGCACCCCCAGCTTTTTTTCCACTGCAATTTCCACCGGCAGGCCGTGGGTATCCCAGCCCCCCTTGCGGGTGACGTGGTAGCCCTGCATGGTTTTGTAGCGCGGAAAGATATCCTTAAAGCTACGGGCCAGTACGTGGTGCATGGCCGGCTTGCCGTTGGCCGTTGGGGGGCCTTCATAGAAAACGAACTCGCCCTTTGGCGCGGGTTTCTGGTCAGATTTGGCAAAAATTTGCTGCTCGCGCCAAAAAGCCAGCACGGCCTCCTCTAGCCTGGGGAAATTGGTCTCGGACACCTCTTCAAACAGCTTTTTCTCCTCCACCATGGTTGGTTCCTTTCTGAAGCCCTTATCCGGGCCAGAAGACGGGTGTTTATCAACAAAAACGCCCGACCTGTGGCCCTAAAGTTCCTCAGGTGCGGACGAGACGTTTATCCCGCGTTACCACCGCACTTCCTGAAAGGCGCCGATAGTTGATAGCTTATAGCTGCTAGCGTAGAAGGTAAAAACCTGTGGCTATCGGCTATAGGCCCCTGTTCAGGCACTCTAACGCGCTGTATCGGGCGCACCCGTTGGGGTCTACTGGGGCTTGGCCTGTTCTTCCCAACTGTGCACGGGGTGATTTTCGACTTTCAGGTTGCCGCCTGGCTTGCACCCTCCCAGGCTCGCTTTGTGGTCGCTGAAGGCCTACTCGTCCCCGGCTCTTTACACCGGGTGCAGCATGTGCTATATTTCGCTGCTGGCAACCGGCTAACCTGAATGGTAGCAAGCTGCTAACCCCGCGTCAACAATCTATCTATTGCTTCTCATCCCAACCCAGCGATATACTCGCCTGGAAATCCGCACAAATGTGCTCAGACGCGGGAAGGAGTAAATGCCGTATGGACTTATACCTCGATACTGCCGAAGTGAGCGAAATCAGGGAAATTGCGGCCTGGGGCGTGCTGACAGGCGTTACTACCAACCCCTCCTTGATTGCCAAGTCGGGTCGTCCGCTCGAGCCGACCATCAAAGAAATATGCCAGATCGTGCAGGGGCCGGTCTCGGCGGAGGTGGTTTCGACCACGGCTGCCGAGATGGTGGCCGAAGGGCGTCGCCTGGCCGCCATTGACGAGCACGTGGTGGTCAAGCTGCCCACCACCATTGAGGGCCTCAAGGCATGCAAAACCCTCTCCGGCGAGGGTATCCGGGTAAACATGACCCTGGTGTTCTCGGCCAATCAGGCCCTATTGTGCGCCAAAGCCGGGGCCTGGTGCGTCTCGCCCTTCCTGGGCCGCATAGACGACATCTCCTGGGAGGGCATGGAGCTGATCCGCGAGATTGCCGATCTATTCCAGGTGCAAAACCTCAGCACCCGCATCCTGGCTGCCTCGATTCGCCATCCCCGTCATGTTACCCAGGCCGCCATGCTGGGCGCCGATATCGCCACCATGCCCGCCAAGGTGTTTCAGCAGCTCATCAAGCACCCCCTGACCGACCTTGGCCTGAAAGCCTTCCTGGAGGACTGGGCCAAGGCCAGCCCCCAGGTGTAGTACCCAGAACCCCTCTCGTAGAACTGGAGCCAGTGCAATGCCAAAAACAACCACAGCCGACCCCAACCCCGAAGCCCAGGTCACCGTGACTCGTACCGGCAAGAAAATTCGCCGCAAGGCTGAAAGCCAGGTGCCGCTCAGCTACCAGGAGCTCTCGAGCCGCATACTGCCCGAACTGCACCTGCTGGCTGCCGAAGCCGGTATTCCCAACTACAAGAAGCTCTCCAAAGACGAGCTGGTGATGCTCTTGCTATCGCAGGAGGCCAGCGAAGAGGGCCTGGCCATTGCCAAGGGCTATCTGGAAATCAGCCAGGATGGCTATGGCTTCTTGCAGGAAAGCCTCTACACCATGGAGTCCCGCACGGTGATTGTCTCGGCGGGCCTGATTAAGCAGTATCAGCTTCGCACGGGCGATTATATCGTGGGTAAGGCCCGCCCGGCGCGTGAAAATGAGCGTTACGGTACCCTCATGAAGGTGGAGGCGGTCAACAACCTCGACCCCGAGGCCGCCGCCAAACGCCCCAAGTTCGACGACCTGATTCCGCAGTTCCCTGACCGGCAGATTATCCTCGAGACCACCGGAGAGGAGTCCTCCAACCGGGTTATTGACCTGCTGGCGCCGATAGGCCGGGGACAGCGCGGTCTGATTGTGGCCCCCCCCAAAGCAGGTAAGACCACCCTCCTGAAGAAAGTCGCCCGGGCGGTATTGCGCAACGAGCCAGACATCAAGGTAATCGTGCTGCTCATTGACGAGCGGCCCGAGGAAGTCACCGATTTCCGCGAGTCGGTAGAAGGGGCCGATGTAATTGCCTCTACCTTCGACGAACCCCCGCAAAACCATATTCGGGTGGCCGAATTCGTACACGAGCGCAGCCGCCGCATTGTGGAGGAGGGGGGCCACGTGCTGATTCTCCTCGACTCCATCACCCGCCTGGCCCGGGCCAACAACCTGGTCACGCCGCCCACCGGGCGCACCTTGTCGGGGGGCCTGGACTCGGCGGCGCTACACTTCCCCAAACGCTTCCTGGGGGCGGCCCGCAATATTCGGGGCGGGGGGTCGCTGACCATCCTGGCTACGGCCCTGGTCGAAACCGGTAGCCGCATGGACGATGTGATTTTCGAGGAGTTCAAGGGTACCGGCAATATGGAACTGCACCTCTCCCGTCGCCTCGAGGAGCGCCGCATCTTCCCGGCCATTGATATTCTCAAGTCGGGCACCCGCCGCGAGGAGCTGCTTCTGGGCGAGGAGGTTATCCAGAAGATGTGGCTGTTGCGCAAGGTGCTGGCCGATATGGACCCTGCCGAAGCCATGGAAATGTTGCTGGGACGACTGTCCCGTACCAAGACCAACAAGGAGTTCCTTGCAACTTTGGGGGGGAAATAGGTATACTCCCTGCGGAAGTCTTGGGAACACAGGGTATTCCGGTAGCAGACCCAGATATCCTGAGGTTCCACAAAAGGAGCTTACAGGTAACTCCTTTGTGCTAATGTGCAGTTTTGGAGGTTGACTTTGGCCATAAGCGAACTCTTGAGCAGTGTGCTGGCGACGGGCGTACTCGGTCTGCCGATGGGACTGGCCCAGGCTAACCTGCCAGGAACCGAAATCGCGGTAGACTCGCCTGCCCGCAAGGGTTGGGTCATTTACACCGTACAGCCCGGCGATACCCTGAGCCAGATAGCACGCCGATACCGGGTAGATGCCAGGGCCATCATGTACAGCAGCGGCCTCGAGGGCGTTGCCTTGCGCCCTGGACAGGTGCTGCGAATTCCCTTAGTCGAAGAGGCCAACGAGGAAAGCCGCCTGCCGCCGGGAGTACGCACCTATATCGTCCGCCGGGGCGATACGGTGCAGTCGGTGGCCAATCGCTTTGACCTAACGGTTCTGGGGCTGGTTTCGGCCAACCCTGGTCTGCCCAGCCTTGATCGCCTCGAGGTCGGCTCTACGCTCTACATTCCCACCGGAGAGCCGGGCCTGCTTGTTCGCCTTAAGCAGGGCGAGACCATCCAGGACCTGGCCAGCCGCTTTGGGCTTTCGGTTGCTGAAGTCGCCAAGGCGAACGAGCTGAACTCGCCGACCGATGTGCAGGTGGGGGATCTGGTTCTTTTACCGGGGGTACAGGCCAAAACCACCTACGACCGCCTGCTGCAAATTCGCGAAGCGGAGCGCAAAGCCCGCGAAGAAGAAGAGCGCCGACTGGCCGAAGAGCGGCGCCAGCGCGAGGAAGCCCGCCGCAAGCAGCAAGAAGAGCAACGGCGCCTTGAGCAGGCCCGCGTGCGTCAACAACAGCAAGTCCAGAGCCAGCCCCGACTCCGGCGGGCCAATGCGGTGGTGGCCGCAGCGGGGTATCGCTGGCCAATGTCGAACTTTACCATCACCACCTATTTTGGCCGCCGTGGTGTATTCCAGCGCTTCCACACCGGTATTGACCTGGCTGCACCGACGGGCACCCCCATCTATGCGGCCAGAGCTGGCCAGGTAGACACTGCCGGTTGGAGTCGCTTTGGTTATGGTTTGCACGTTATTCTGGATCACGGTGGAGCCCAGGAGACCCTCTATGGCCACATGTCGCGCATTGTGGTGCGTCCGGGCCAGTGGGTGACCAGGGGCGACTTAATCGGCTACGTGGGTTCTACCGGGTGGAGCACCGGCCCCCACCTCCACTTTGAAGTACGGGTGGGCGGTGCAGCCCGCA
>CALFDH010000190.1 GCA_937950405.1 uncultured Meiothermus sp. | reverse complement strand
AACCGCAAAAGCTGGGGCGGCAGCGGGAACGTGACCATCACCGCCCTCTCCCCTACCAGCCTCACTTTGCAGGGCAACAGCATCCAGATGAGCAGCCCCAAACATGGCAGCTTCGTGCTGAGCTTTGTACTCAAGGTGGATCGTCTGCGCCGCTGAACACTTTTGGCTGCACAGGCAGGAGTTTTTTGGCTGCAAAAAAAGTTTCGCTCGAGCCCTATTCATGTCGTGCAAAATCCTGGCAGCAGCCCCCTCAACTTTGGGCGAGTCGCTTAAGGTGAGACAGCGGAGCACACCATAAATGCCTGGGTTTCGCTAAGGCTTTTATCGTTTTCCCCTTTCCCTCTCCCCTTGCGGGAGAGGTTGGCGACAGCGCCGGCCAGTAAGGTGCTCTTTTGGCCAAATACAATTCTGGCGGTAACTGCTGTCGCCGGGTGCGGGGTTGAAACGACGATGCCCAGGCAAATGATAAGAGCCTGGGTTTCGCTAACTTGCACACTTTATCTACAGACTTCCCGCTAAGATAGATGGGTTGAGGTGCCCCATGGCGGCAACATCCCCTGTGCGCGTTCCCAAAGGTTCGATTCGACAACAACTGGTACAGCTCTTTGGCACTCTGCTCAAACCGCTCTACTGGTGGTACGAAAAACGGGTCGAGGCCGAGGTACGCCAGGGCCACGCACCCAAGCATCTCGGGATGATCCTGGACGGCAATCGTCGTTTTGCCAGGGAATTGGGCCTGGAAGGGCACCAGGGCCACGAATTCGGGGTACAGAAGGCCTACGAGGTGCTGGAGTGGTGCCTGGAGCTCAAGATTCCCACCGTGACCATCTGGGTCTTTTCCACCGACAACTTCAACCGCAGCCAAACCGAGGTCGAGACCCTGATGCGTCTTTTTGTACAGGAAGCGCGGCGCATGGCCCAAGATCCCCGCATCCACGCCAACGAGGTGCGGGTCAAGGTGATTGGACGGCACGACCGCTTCCCGCCCAAGGTGCTGGAAGCCCTGGAGGAGCTGGAAAAAGCCACCGAGCACCACAGCGGGATGCTCCTCAATATCGCTATGGGCTATGGGGGGCGGGAAGAAATTGTGGACGCCGTCAAGCAGCTCTTGCTCGAGGCCGCCAAGACCGGCAAGTCGCCGGAAGAACTGGCTGCCGAGCTGGACATGGAACACATCTCCGAGCGGCTCTACACCGCCGGCGTACCCGACCCCGACTTCATCATTCGCACCTCGGGCGAGATTCGGCTCTCGGGCTTTTTGCTATGGCAGGCTGCTTATAGCGAGTATTACTTCTTCGATGCCTTCTGGCCGGCCTTCCGCAAGGTAGACTTTTTAAGGGCGGTGCGCGACTACCAGAAACGGGAGCGGCGCTTTGGGAAGTGAAGCATGCATTTAGCGACCCAGCGCCACCAGCAAAGCCAGCAACCCACCCGGCAATAGCCCCAGCGCCACATAAACGCCTAGTCCCCTGGCTCCAAACGACAGCGCGGTTTTGAACACGGTATTGCTCAAAGCCGCCATCAGGATGGCGATGGAGGCCACCTGCAAAACCAACTGCCCACTGCCCGTCAGACGCGCCAGCGAGAGTGAGATGGCGTCCACATCGGCCACGCCCGAGAGGGCGCTCACCACATAAACCCCCGCACTCCCGAAGACCTCGAGGCCCACCTTGGTCAGCAGCTTGAGCAGCGCATAGACCCCGGCAAAGAGCAAAGCGCTCTGGAGCTGCAAGGGGTTTTGCACGGGTACACTTTCCGACACATCCCGATCCCGACGGGCCAGCCAGGCCGCCGTTAGCAATCCCCATAGCAGCCACACCAGGATGGGGAGCCAGAGCACCTGCAAGAGGGCAGGCGCCGTGGCGCTCCAGACCAAAATCCGCCCCAACATCATCTGGGAGGACAGCACGGCCCCACTGGCCCAGAGCGGGTTCTGGCTGGGGTTTGCACGGCTTTGGGCCACCATCGAGAGGGTGACGGCAGTGGACGAGACCAGGCCCCCCAACAAGGCCGCTGCCCACAAGCCTTTGGAGCCCAGCAAGCGCAGGGCCAGATAGCCCACAAAGTTGACCCCGGCCACCAGCAAGACCACCTGCCAGATTTCGCGGGGGTTCCAGACCCCGTAGGGGCCATAGTTGGCATCGGGAAGCAGGGGGTAGACCACCCCGAGCAGCAAGGCCAGCAACACCGCCGCCTCGACCTCGCTCCGCTCGATACCGCCTGCAAAAGCATGCAGCTCGTCGTGGAAGGCCAGGAACCCCAGCAGCAAGGCCCCCGCAAACAGGGCCGGCAGCACGGTGCCCAGACCACACAACACCCCCAGCACATACACGGTCAGGGCGGCCACCTGGCTGGTGGCATCGCGGCTGTTTTTGAGCGAGTACACCGCCAGCCCTGCCACTGCCAGGAGCCCCGCCGCCGGCAACCACAGGTTTGGCCCGAGGGCGCTCACCCCGCCCAGCAATCCCAGCAGGGTGAAGGTACGCACCCCCCCGATGGCCGAGCCCTGACGCTCCACTTTGGCACGCTCGCGCTCGAGGCCCACCGCAAACCCAATCAGGGTAGCAGCTAGCAAATGCCATAGCAACACTTGCACTTTTTTACACTACTACTTTTGCAGGAGGACAAAGCCCCTGCTGCTGGCTATTAATCAAATCTGTGGGAGAGCGGCTCCGGGGATCTTCCCCTTCTTGTGACCCTTGTTTTGGAGGGTTGGAACGGGTTGTGCTGTATGTGCCCGACCTCGAGGTAGCCCTGGCCTGGTATCAGAACCTGGGTTTGCAATTGCTATCGCGTAAGCTGCAATGGCAGGCGTCTGAACCGTTCGAGTCCGTCAGGCTGCGTTTTCCTGATGGCAAGAGCCAACTCGAGTTGCACACCCAGCCCTCCCGGCAGTTCACCGATCTGGTGGTGCGGGTGAAGGATGTGCGGACCCTGTACCTACAACTCCAACACCAAACCAGCTTGGGTTGGTTACAAACCCCCCGCCCCACCGAGCTGGGCTGGGAGGCGGTGGTTCGCACCCCCGACAAAAACATCTGGGCATTGGTCAGCGGGCCCGATTCAGCAGAGGGAGCACCGCCTGCACTGTAGTACCTGCACCAGGACTGCTTTCTATCCAGAAGCGACCCCCCAGGCGCTCGATGCGCTCACGCATGGAAACCAGGCCCAGATGGCCCGGATACTCGCGCTGGGTGTCAAAACCCACCCCATCGTCACGGATCTCGAGCCGCACCATGCCGTCTTCCTGCTGCAAGCGCAGGTGTACTTTGCGGGCTTTGGCGTGTTTGGCGATGTTGTTGAGCGCTTCCTGGGCTACGCGGTAAAGGGCTTCCTTGGCTTCCAGGCTCAGAGCAGGCTCGGGGCATAGACTGGCCTCGAGGCGAAGACCATGGCGGGCCCTGGCAGCTGCGGCCTGCTTGGACAGGGCTGCGACCAGCCCTTCTTGCTGGAGCGACTCCGGGCGCAACTCGAAGATCAGGGCCCGCATCTCGGCCATAGCTCCTTCGGCCAGGTTCATCACGAAGTCCAGGGCTGCGGGGGCCTGTTCGGGGTTGCGGGCCAGTTGGGTTTTGGCGGTGCGTAACCCCAGCACAATGCTGTAAATGGCCTGTGAAACCGAGTCGTGCAGGTTGCGGGCCAGTTTCTGGCGCTCCTCGAGGGCCGCCTTACCCTGGGCCTCGGCGTAGAGGCGGGCGTTGCGAATGGCCACGGCGGCCCGCCGGGCCAGCGAGGTAAAAGCCCGCTGCTCCTCGGGGCCCAGGGTATGGGGGAGCAGGTTATCGATGCTGAAAACCCCAAACACCTCGCCATTCAGGCGTATGGGGATGTGCATGAAGGCCCGGATGCCCTCGGGGTCGGTCACGTGCCGGGCTACCCGTTCATCCTGGTGGGTGTCCTGTACCACCACCGTCTCGCCGCTCTGGGCCGCGTGGGCCAGCAGGCCGCGCCCGGCATACTCGTTCATGACCTGCACAAACTGCGAGGTAAACCCTCGCTCGGCGCGGGTAATGAGGTGCTGGTGGGTTTCATCCCAGATCAGGATGCAGCTTTTGTCGGCCCCCAGCAGATCCACGCACACATCTACCAGCGCCTGCAAGACCTCATCGAGCTCGAGGGAGGCATAGAGCTTTTCGTCGGCCTGGTAGAGCGCTTCAAGGCGGCGCAGGGTCTGGCGGGTCTCGGTGAGGTCGTGGGCTATGGCCGCTCCGTACATCTGGCCTTCAATTTCCAGATACAGGATGGAGTAGCGCACATACCGCCAGCTACCATCCTTGCGTATCAGGGCTATTTCGAAGATGCCCGGCAGGGCGGTGCGGTTTTGCAAGACACGCTCGGCCACCCATGCGCGGTAGGGCGGTGCGATCCAGTCCAGGATGTCCCTGGCTTGCAGCTCCTCCAGGCTATAACCCAGCAAGTCCTGGGCCGCCTGGTTGGCGTACACCAGCTTGCGCTTTTCCGAGGCAATCAAGATCGCATCGCGGGTTGCCTCTAATACCAAACTCTGCGCGTGAGTGGCGCTAAACGCGCCCCTCACTTGCCGCGCCAGGGGGCGCGTCCGTGGAACTTGTATATCGCTTTTGGGTCACTTTTGAGCAGTTTTGGTATAAGAACCCCGCAAGGGATTTGGAGTCGAGCTGGTACAGAAAGTCACTCAAGCCCGATCAGCCCCTCCCGGATGGCGAACAAAGCCGCCTGGGTGCGTGAGGACAGGCCCAGCTTGGACAGCAGATTGGAAACGTGGGTCTTGACGGTCAGCTCGGATAGCTCGAGCTGCTGGGCGATGCGCTTGTTGGACAGCCCGCGCCCCACCAACCGCAGGATTTCGGTCTCCCTGGGGGTCAGGGCTTCGCGCATATCGGCGGTGCGTACCTCCTGGGCCAGCCGTTTGGCAGCCTCGGGATGCAGCCGCACCTCACCCCGGCCTGCCGCATGGATGGCTTCCACCAGTTCTTCGGGGTGGGTATCCTTGAGCAGATAACCCAAAGCGCCCGCATGAATGGCTTCGGTTACCAGGCGATCGTCCAGCACACTGGTCAGGGCAATCACCTCCACTTCGGGAAAGCGCGCCTTGATCTGGCGGGTCGCACGCACTCCATCCATCACTGGCATCAGCAAGTCCATCAGCACCACATCGGGGTGCAACACAGCTACTTTCTCCAGCGCCTCCTGCCCGTTTTCAGCCTCACCCACCACATGCAGCCCTTCATCGGTAGCCAGAAACATTCGCAGCCCCTGGCGCACCACCGCATGGTCGTCCACCAGCAAAACCCCCAGGCTTGCCTTTGGGCGAGGATGGCTCATGGTCTCAGGGTACACCGTGGCTGTCAGGCTCACCAGAGACATGGGTTTCGTGTGTCAGGAACCATGAAATTCGCTTCTGATACCGAACCCCATAAGCAGGTTGAGGCTAAAGGCCCCTGCCGCAGCGCACCGAACAACCGATAAGATAGCCTCTGTGCAAAACGGTACTCCCAACACTCAAATTCCCATCCTGGGCCCGGCCCGCTTCCAGAGCCCTCTGCAAAACCAGCGGGATGTATTTGTGGAGGACAACAGCCGAGTGTTGTTGGCTTCCATGCTGGATGAGCTGCAAAACCCACCCGCCACTTTCGAGCTAGCGGGCCCCCGCCGCCAGATTTTTTTCAACCCCGCCGAAATCGCTTGCGGCATCGTGACCTGTGGTGGGCTCTGCCCCGGCCTGAACGACGTGATCCGTTCCGTGGTGATGACCCTCAGCTACAGCTATGGGGTCAAGCGCATCTACGGGTTCCGCTATGGCTACGCCGGATTGGCCGCCAGCCAGGGCATCGAACCCCTGCTCCTGACCCCCGAGATGGTACAGGACATCCACGACGATGGCGGCACCATGCTGGGCTCCTCGAGAGGCCCTCAGGAACCCGCCGACATGATCGAGCGCTTGCAGCAACTGGGGGTGCGAATTCTGTTTGCTGTAGGCGGCGACGGTACCCTGCGCGGGGCCTCGGCCCTGGTTCAGGAGCTACAGAAGCGAAGCCTGGCCATCAGCGTGATTGGCATCCCCAAAACCATAGATAACGACATCGAGTGGATCGAGCGCAGCTTTGGTGTGGCCACCGCCGTCGAGGAGGCCACCAGGGCGCTGGAAGCTGCCCACGCCGAGGCTCGGGGGGCCTATAACGGGATCGGGCTGGTCAAGCTGATGGGCCGCTACAGCGGCTTCATCACCGCCCACGCCACCCTGGCCAATGCCGATGTGAACTTCTGTCTGGTGCCCGAGGTACCCTTTAGCCTGGAGGGCTTCCTGGCCGCCCTGGAAGAGCGCCTGCTGACCCGCCACCATGCGGTTATTGCCCTGGCCGAAGGAGCTGGTCAGGACTTGATCGAAGGAGAAGTGACCAGGGATGCTTCGGGCAACGTCAGGCTGAAGGATATCGGGCATTTTCTCAAAGAGGCCATTGGCCGGCATTTCGACCAGAGGGGCTTCGAAGCCACCATCAAATACATTGACCCCAGCTACATTATCCGGAGCGTACCGGCCAACGCGGTGGACTCGGAGTATTGTCTGGCCCTGGGGCAGCATGCCGTCCATGCCGGCATGAGCGGGCGCACCGACATGATGGTGGGCTACTGGAACCAGCACTTTACCCATGTGCCCATCGCTATGGCTACGCAAAAGCGCAAGCAGATTGACCCCCAGAGCGAGCTGTGGCAGCAAGTGCTGGGAACCACCGGGCAGCCCAGGGGGATGTGAACGGGAAGCCGGCAGGCCGAACATTCCCGCAATGATTTGAGGTCAGGGCCTCGAGGCCAGGTTCAAAACCACCACCCCCACGATAATCAAAACAATGCCCAGGGCAATGGTTCCATTCATGGGCTCCTTGAGCACCAGCCAGCCCAGCACTGCAATCAGGGCCGTGCCCAACCCCGACCAGACCGCGTAGGCGGTATTGAGCGGAATGGTCTTGAGGGTCAGGCTCAAAAAGTAGAAAGCTAGCCCATAGCCCAGCGCCACCACCAGCGAGGGCAGCAGCCTGGTAAAGCCCTGCGAGGCTTTGAGGGCAGTGGAGCCTATGACCTCCGAGATAATCGCCAACAAAAGCAGCCACCAACCGTTCATCTTTACACTCTCGCGGAACCCTTCCCGATTTCGGCGCTTGTGCCCAGAACTACACCCAAGCCCTTTCCCTCAGGTTAACGGCTTTGGGTCAGCCCTGCGTGCAGACCAAGCCATACAACCCCGTACCAGGCTGGGTTCGGGTTCTGTGTACAATACACTCTAATGATTCGCATCCTACTTGCCGACGACCACGCACTGTTTCGCCAGGGTCTCAAAAGCCTTCTGGAGGCCGAGCCCGACTTCAAGGTGATGGGCGAAGCCAAGGACGGGCGCGAGGCCCTGCGCCACGCCCTCGAGGCCCACCCCGACATCATCCTGATGGACATCCAGATGCCCGGTCTGGACGGGGTGCAAGCCACCCAGGAAATCCTCAAGGAGTGGCCCCAGGCCAAAGTGATTATGCTCACCATGTACCGCCAGGATGACTACGTCTTCGAGGCGGTAAAGGCCGGGGCGCGAGGCTACATGCTCAAGGACGCCGATGCCAAGGAACTGCTGGAGGCCATCCGGCGGGTCTACCAGGGCGAGGTCTTGCTGGATGCCGAGCTGGCCGAGCAGATCATCCAGGACTTCAAGGCCAAGCAAGAATCCACCCCCAAAGAGCACGCCGAGCTATCGGAGCGGGAAGTGCAAATTCTGCGCCTGGTCGCCCAGGGCTACACCAACCTCGAGATTGCCTCCGAACTCTCGCTCTCGGAAAAAACCGTGCGCAACCGCCTGTCGGATATCTTCCAGAAGCTGCACCTGAACAACCGCACCCAGGCCGCCCTCTACGCCCTGCGCGAAGGCCTGGCGGAAAAGAGCGATGAGCAGTAGGCGCAGGAACCCGGGGTGGGTGCTTTTGCACTATCGTTTGCAACTGCCAAAAGCCCAAGCCATACACTGGGAGGTGGCAGCTAGGCAGTAGGGTGTAGACGGTGAAAACCACCGCCTACCTCCCACCACCACCCCCATCTGTTGAGCGTTACACCCACGCTGCGCAGCCCGCACAAAGCCTGTATCATCAAGGCCCAATGAGCGACCCTGCTACCAAAACCACCCTCGACCCCGTGCTGCTGCTGGGCGAAATTGCCGAGATTGGCGGCGATGCCGCCCGTGGAGCCTGGGTTGCCCGCCAGCTACGCGCCCAGGGGTTACAGGCCCAGACCGACGAGCTGGGCAATGTGTGGGCCGGTCAGGGCTCCAGCCTGCTGGTTGCCCATATTGACACCGTACTGAGCCCCACGCATTTACGCAAGGAACAAAACCGCTGGTACGGCCCGGCGGTAGGCGACAACTCCTCTGGGGTGGCAGTCTTGATGGCCCTGGCCAGCGAGCTGGTAAACCTGGGCTGCACGGTGGCTTTTAACGTGGGCGAAGAAGGGTTGGGCAACCTGCGCGGCGCCCGCCAACTGGTCAAGCACCTGCGGCCCCGGCAAATGATTGCGGTGGATGGTTATCTGCCCGGCATTGTGAGCCGTTCGGCGGGCTCCTACCGGATGCGGGCCTGTTTCATGGGCCCCGGCGGTCATGCCTGGGGCGACCGCGAGGCCCCCTCGCCGGTGCCGGCCCTGGGGCAGGCCCTGGCCCAGATGTACGCCCTCGAGCGCACCAGCGATACCAGCCTGAATGTGGGCAGGCTGTGGGGCGGCAAGGCCATCAACGCCATCCCCCAGGAGGTGGGCTTCGAGCTCGATCTGCGGGCCCTGGAAGCCTCGGTACTGGGCCAAAAGGTCTCCCAGGTACGCGAGATCTTGATGGAAGCGGCCCGCCGGTTCAATGTTCGGCTGGAAGTCGAGGTGCTGGGCGAACGTCCGGCAGGCAGCACCGCCACCCCGGCCATGCTGGAGGCGGCCCGGAAAGCGCTGGGGGAGGTGGGCCTCGAGGCCCAGTTCACCGCGGGCTCCACCGATGCCTCGGCAGGCGTGGAGGCGGGCATACCGGCCATCACCCTGAGTGTGTACCGTGGGGGCGGTGCGCATACCCCCGAAGAATGGGTCGAGCCCGAGTCGCTGCGTCAGGGCGTCCAGGCCCTTCGCAGCTTTATGCGGCAGCTCGCTCAAGCATAACGGTTTCGTAACGACGGCTTTGCTACCTTCGAGCCTGCGAGGGAGCCATGTCGAAGACCCGAACCTACCTGTTGCAGCTCTGGCAAGACCCG
>CALFDH010000189.1 GCA_937950405.1 uncultured Meiothermus sp. | reverse complement strand
CCTTGCCCGAGGCGGTAGCCCCCACCTGGCTTTCGCGGGCAGGGGAGAGGGTGGCCCCGGTGGTGCGGGTGGTGGTGAGGGTGCCGGTTTCGGGCGTTACCACCCGCACCTTGATGCTGCGCGAAACCGCGCTTTCGGCGGTCTGCGGGGCCTCGCTCTGCGCCCGCCGAGGGCCACAGCCCACCAGCAACAGGCCCACCAACCCCAGCACAAACCCACCTTGGAGGAAAGTCCGGCCCAACACTAGCGACCTCCTGCCAGCAGGCTGTAGTACGCGCGGTAGTAGTTGCCCAGGGCCTGCTGGGCCGCAAGCTCGGCCTGAATGAAGGAAAGCTCGGCCTGCAGGTAGGCCACCTGGCTAATCAGGCCGGCATCGAGCCGCTTTTTCTCGTTGGACAGGGTCTCGCGGGCATTGGCCAGGGCGGCCTGCTGGACGCCCAGGGCCCGCTGGGCGGCCTGGAGGTTCTGGTAGAGCGAGTCGTACTGCAAGCCCAGACCCCGCTCGAGTTCCCGCGCACCCGCCACGGCTTGCTCGGCTCGAGCCTTCGCGGCGTCTATCTCGGCCCGGGCTGCATAGCTGGGGTCGAGCAGTTCGACCTGCAGGTTGGCCAGCTCGGCCCGCTGGCGGGCCTGTAGCACGTCGGGGTTCTTGCCCAGCAGCTCCCGAATCAGGCTGGCCTCGGGCATGGCGGGTGGGTTCGGTAAGGGGGCCACGTTTGCAAAAGGCCCCACCAGGCTCCGCAGCGAGGTCTGGGCCAGGGCCAGGCCGTTCTCGGCCCGGGTGGCGTTGCTGCGGGCGTCATCCAGCCGGTTCTGGGCGTTGCGCACGTCCAGGGCCGTGCCGGAGCCGTTGCGCTGGCGAATCTGGGCGATTTCCAGACCCCGCGTGGCAATCTCCAGGGCCTTCTGGGCCAGGCGCACCTGAATCTGAGCCTCGAGTAGCTGGGTGTAGGCCGCCACAATGCTGCTCTGGGCCTGCACCACGGCCCGGTCGTAGCTGGCCTGGGCGAGGGCAGAGCGCTGCTCGGCCTGCACCTTGCTGGGGCGGGTCAGGAGGGGGTCGGAAAGCACCCTCTGGAGGTTGGCCCTGGCATCGTCGAGTTCGACTTTGGCGGCAACCACCGGGGCTTGCTCCAGCGCCTTGGCCAGGGCAGTTTCCAGGGTCAGGTTCTGGGCCTGGGCCAATGTGAGCGTGGTCAGGAGGGTCAGAAGGGTGGGGATGGCCAGTTTCATCGGTTCACCTCGCTGAGGGGTAGGGCAAAGAAGCGGTACAGATCCAAAATGCGCTGGGTACGGTTGAGTTCGGCTTGCTCCACGCCCAGGCGGGCCTGGGCCAGGGCCAGTTCGGCTTGCAGGGTGGCGAGGGGGCTCGCAAGCCCCAGCCGTTCACGCTCGCGGGCTTCGTTCAGGCTGCGCTCGGCGTCGGAGCGCACCTGCTGGGCGTTGGTCAGGTTTTGCTCGGTGGTCTGCAGGGAAGAGCGCAGCAAATCCTCTTGCAGCTTGCTGCTGCGCCGGGCGGCCTCCACGGCCTGACGGGCTGCGTCTACCTGCTTCTGGGCAGCCTCGAGGGCATCCAGCACCCCGAAGGCAATGTTGGCCGAAAGGCCGATTTGCAGCGTGCCGTTAATGCGGTCCTGGGGTGCGCTGCGGCCCTGGGAGGTGTTGGTGTAGCTGAGGCTCGGTTGCAGGGTGCGGGAGTTGATGGACAGGGTGAGCGAGTCGTTGTCGGAGGTGTTGCGGGTGTAGTTCCCCTGCACCACCGGCAGCACCCCCCGCACCGCCCGGTCGAAGGCAATCTGAGCATTAGCCAGTTGGAGTTCGGCCTGCCGCACCTGCGGCGGGGTTCCCTCGGTGGGCACGGCCAGCCGGGGTGGGGTGGCGCTGCTGGGCCCGATCAGGTCGGTCAGGCTCTGCCGGGCCAGGGCCAGGTTGCGCTCGGCGTCGGCTTGCTGGATGGCTGCCTGCCGCAGGTTGGCCTCGGCCTGACGCACCTCGCTGGGGCTGGCCGCTCCCCGACTTTCGCGCAGCCGGGCGGCCTCGAGGTTGGCCTGGGCCAGCCGTACCCCCAGCCGTGCCACTTCCAGCCCCGACTCGGCCAACCGCACCCGCAAGAAAGCCTCCACTGCCTGGGCCTCGAGCTGGGTACGGGCCTGCCGCACCCCTAGCGCGGCCTGTTCAACCCCTAGCGCCGCCTGATTGACCGCATCGGAGACATCGCCAAAAGGAAAGGGTGTAAAGGTCAGGCCCAGGGTAATCTGACGTCCGTCGCTTGGCAGGTTGATGCACTGCGGATTGAGGGGATTGGGGCAGGTGGGGGGACCGGGAGGCGGGGTGACCTCGAAAAACGAGAACCCCCCCTGGGCCTGCAGACTGACCGGGCTCTGGGTGGCCCGTAGCTGGGCCTGGGCCGCCTCCAGCCCCAGGCGGGCCTGCAACAGCGAGGGGTGGTTCTCCAGGGGTGCAAAGAACCCCTGCGCCAGCCCGGAGCCAAGCGCACCAGCCACCAGGAGGGCCAGCACGGCACCCATGGCTTTTTGCCCCTGACTTCTATTCCCTAAGTCCTGTGGCCCGCTCATGGCTCCACCACCCTTTCCGGAGGTAGGGTGTCCCGGTCGGGCGCGGGTTCGGTGAGCTTGCGATAACTCTGGGTTAGCATGGTGATCTCCTTTGGGCTGAGCCGGGCAAACCGTTCACGCGAAACTTCCCTCCAGTTCTTGCGCATCCGTACCAGGAAATCTTTACCGGCCTCGGTCAGCAAAATACGCACCTTGCGCTTGTCGCTGGCGTCGAGTTGGCGGTGCACCAGACCCCGCTCCTCTAAGCCCGCCAGAAGCTGCGAGATTCCCGGCGGCGAGGCATCCATCACAAAGGCCAGCCCCGAAGGCTGGTCAATGCCCTCCGAGATGCACATCAGCGCGAAGGCTTGCATAGGAGAGACCCCCAGGCCCTCGAAGGCCCTTTGCTGGTCGAGCCGCATCTGCCAGACCAGATGGGTGGACAACTGCCACAGCTCGTCCAGCGTTTCGTCCAATGCAAACTTCATACGCATGAAATATTAGGCTGACTAACAGGTAAGGAAAGAAGGTTTCGCTACAGTTTTCACAAAAAGTCGATAGCGGATGCTCGATAGCCGATAGCAAGAACAGTAGCCGAATGCTGAAAGCTGAAGGCCAAAAGCTATAAGCCAAAGGTCAAAGCCACAAGCCTCGAGCTACTCGCAACACCAACTGCCACAAGCCACGAGCTACTGGCCACACGCTACCTTCCACATGCCACCCGCTTTGGACGCTCCCTGTCAGGGCATGGTAAGCTACAGTCAACATGGGGGAAAAAGTCTTTGAAGAGCGGGAGCTGATCTTAGAGCTGTTTCCTGGAACTTCCCCGGAGCTGTTGCCTCCGGGGGAAGTGCTTTATTACCGGGACAAAGAAGGGCGGGTACACATTGAAGAAAGCCCGCTCCACTTGGTTCTGGAACCCCTCGAGCGCTCCAACAGCACCACGCCCATCATCTGCGAGGCCTGCTTGCGGCATGTCTCCCGCACGGCGGCGCAGTTCTTCCGCTTTGGGGTAGGGGAAAACCAGCGGCACTTTCGCTATGTGGCCCTGTGCCGCGACACCGAAAGCTGCTCGGGGGCGTCCAGGCCGGAGCGTTTGAGAGAAATCCTGCTAAGGGGTATACTGCCCTAAGCAGGTGGAAGGTTAAAACCAGGCTCGGCAGAAGGTGCGCCGGGCCTCTTCCTTGAATCAGGAAGGCCATCTCATATAAATCTCAGAACGATGGCGCAGCATCGTTAGCGATTAGCGCAACACGCTATGCGCCGCAGATACTCAGGTTTCAGGAGGCCGGATGGCACGCGAAGTTAAACTAACCAAATCAGGATATGAACGTCTGGTGGCCGAGCTCGAGCAAGAACGGGCTCGCTTGCAGGATGCCACCCGTATTTTGCAGGAACTTATGGAGTCCTCGGACGACTACGACGACTCCGGTCTGGAGGACGCCAAGCGCGAAAAAGCCCGCATCGAGGCCCGCATAGACTCCCTGACCGACACCCTCTCCCGCGCTGAAATCATGGAGGAAGAGGGCAACAAGGTGAGCGTGGTCAGCCTGGGGGCCATTGTGAGCCTGAAGTCCAAGGAGGGCGACCACATGGAGGTGCAGGTGGTGTCTCCGGCGGAAGCCAGCGTCCTCGAGCGCCCCATGAAAATCTCCGACGAGAGCCCCCTGGGCAAAGCCCTGCTGGGCCAGAAGGTCGGGGCCAAGGTGATGCTCGAGACCCCCAAGGGCAAAAAAGAGTTCAAGGTAGAAACCGTCAGGCACTAGCCGACTCTGCCCCCAGAACGCCCTAGGCCAGCAGCCGAAGGCGTTTTTTGTTGCGCTTCCCACTCGACAATCTTCGGCCCTGGGGCCTAGACTCTATACGCTGGATGGACTTATGCCTGAATACAGTGAACAGACCCAACAACGCCTGGCCAACCGTGAGGCTCTGGTGGAGGCCGGGTTCGAGCGCTTTCCCTACCGGTTCCCCAAAACCCACGACGCTGCCCAGATTTTAGCCGCCCACGCCGGAGCCGGCCCCCAGGAAGAGTGGCCCGACGAGACTGTGCGGGTGGCGGGCCGCCTGATGACCTTCCGGCACATGGGCAAGGCCAGCTTTGCCCACCTGCAAGACCAGAGCGGACGCATTCAGCTTTACCTGGCCCGCGACGTCACCGAGCACTACGACCTGATCAAAAAACTGGATATTGGCGACATTGTGGGCCTCGAGGGCACGGTGTTCACCACCAGAACCGGCGAGATTACCGTCAAGGTCAAAAAGTTTACCCCCCTGGTCAAGTCGCTGCACCCCCTGCCCGACAAGTGGCACGGCATCCGCGATGTCGAGACCCGCTACCGCCAGCGCTACCTCGACCTGATCCAAAACCCCGAGGTGCGCGAGGTGTTTCGCATTCGCAGCCAGATGGTGCGCTACATCCGCAACTACTTCGACCAGCAGGGCTTTCTGGAAGTTGAAGGCCCCACCCTTCAGGCCATTGCGGGCGGCACTGAGGCTAAGCCCTTCAAAACCTTTCACAACGCCCTCGACAACGAGTTCAACCTGCGGATTGCTTTGGAGCTGCACCTGAAGCGGCTGCTGGTAGGCGGTTTTGAGAAGGTCTTCGAGATTGGCCGCAACTACCGCAACGAAGGCATCTCGGTCAAACACAACCCCGAGTTCACCATGCTGGAAGCCTACTGGGCCTACGCCGACTACCACGACATGATGGCCCTGATCGAAGACCTGCTCTCGGGGCTGGTGCAGCACCTGTTCGGCACCACCGAGGTGCGCTACGGCGAGCACCTGATTAACTTTGCCAAGCCCTTCCGCCGCATAGACTTTACCGCTACCCTCAAAGAAAAAGCAGGTCTGGACTTTGACCCCACCGACTTAGAGCGCCTGCAGGCCTGGGCCGATGCCCATCACCCCGAACTCCGCAGCGTGCCCAGCTACAAGCTGCTGGACAAGCTGTTCGGGCACTACGTGGAGCACACCCTGATCCAGCCTACCTACGTGCTGGACGTGCCCCTGGCCATAAGCCCCCTGGTCAAACGCCACCGCGACCCCAGCAAGCCCAACCTGACCGAACGGGCCGATTTGTTTGTGGCCGGTTTTGAGATTTCGCCCATTTACTCCGAGCTAAACGACGCCCTCGACCAGCGGGCCCGCTTCGAGGAACAGGCCAAGCGCCGCGAGGCCGGCGACGACGAAGAGCCCGAAATTGACGAGGACTTTTTGCTGGCCCTCGAGTACGGCATGCCCCCCGCCGCCGGGATGGGTCTGGGCATAGACCGGCTGGCTATGGTGCTTACCAACCAGGAGAGCATCCGCGATGTAATCCTCTTCCCGCTCCTCAAGCCGCGCAAAGAGGCGGAGAAACCCGACGAAAGTACGGAAGAAGATTAGATTTATCGGGCTTTTGTCCCGTGTAGGTGCTTAAACACAGGCTAGGCAAATACTAAGGGGCATCTCTCTGCGCTCGGTCGCAGGAGAGTCGCGTGCGGTAATGGGAGTCCGAGCCCACCGCAGTTGTGACCACATTTTACATGATTTTTTATCACCTTGCCACATCTCAAAATTTGGAAAGCATACTGATTTCAACGCTTGAAAAGTACCTCCCGCCTATGTTTTGGCTACTGGGATGATCGAAAATCACTCGGGTATTACGCCCGGAGCATGTTTTTCTGGCGCAGTCTGGATTCATTTCTAGACCTTATAGAGGTGCAACTTATAATGCAACCGTAGAAGCAATGGAACTAGGTAAGAAATCCCGTAAAATTATAACTGATCCTAAACAGCTTCTAGATCGCTTTGTTTCCCACAAACAAGCCTCCGAGTACCTGGATGGTGTTTATATTCCCCTCGGTGTTGGGCAAGGCCCGGTGGAGCCAAACAAGCCCATCAACGGGCCGATTAGCCCCAGGGGCAGGCGTCCGAAGCTCTGATCGTATACTCAAGCAACACCAGGCCCAATGTCTGCTGTGGGTATACTCAAGAAACAGCTCGGCTTCCATGATCAATCCACATACAGCTTCGCCAGAGTGGAACAGTTGCCATAAGGAGATGAAGCGTGAAGTCAAAAAAGAAAAGAACAAAATGGCCTGACGACTTTGCCGTTATTGAACCGACCAAACCCGGCAAACCGGTTTTACCAAAACTGATCGAACTAAAACCGGGGTCAAAATCGTCTAGTGAATGTGTCCAGGAGCAGCGCAGGTGAGACGAGTATCTTGTTTCGAGTATCTACTCTAATGGAACGCTTATTCGGACTCATGCCCAAGTTACAATCGTTACCTTGGCTTTCGCTCGATAGGAATTGGTAGGCTTTGCTCTGCTTCCCGAGCCAAGTTTGAAATCCAGCAATTGGCGAATGGTAGCATAAAGCCATGAATCGCACGTTCTCTAAAAAGTCCAAAAGGAGAGTCTACGGCCCAGACCCAACCTCGTGGGCCAGCGATTTCATGGTTCTCGAACCTGCTAACCCCCAAAAAAGACCTGCCCCCCCACAGATCAAACTCAAAGGTAACAAGAGTTCCCTCGAGTATGTCCAGGAGCAAAGAAAATGACCTGGTTATACTCGTTGATAGTACGCTGATTCAAAGGCATACCAAAGCTTTCAATCCTCACTCGAGCTTTCGCCCGAGTGCAACAAGGAGAAGGGAGCATGGATATGTCATTTGAAAAGGTTTCAATCCTCACTCGAGCTTTCGCCCGAGTGCAACGGCCGAAAGACGTTTTGCCGCCTTGAGCTCC
>CALFDH010000188.1 GCA_937950405.1 uncultured Meiothermus sp. | reverse complement strand
TGACCAGTACCTGGCCAAGGGGGGCGACCTTGCCCAGACCGAGGGACGTAAGTGCCTGTGCAATGCGCTTCTGGCGGCGGTAGGGCAGGGCCAGGTGCAAAAAAATGGCGACCTCGAGTTGCCGTTGGTGACGAGCGGAGATGACCTCGAGCGTATCGGTAGCTTTGTCAAGCAGTTTGGCACCCAGTACAGCGCTCGCGACGTAGTGGCCTATTTGCTAGGGGAATCGGTTTTGTCCGAGCCAATAACGCAGCAGTTGGTTGCGGGTGGATAACGCCGAGGGTCTGAGGGTTTACCTGAGGTTATCTCGGCTTCTGGCAATCTGGAAAGTATAGACCCGGATTTGCCGGCACAGGAGCTATCCCCAACGAAGCAGCACCCGTCCCAATCACTTCAGGGGCAGAGCAGCGGTTTCTGCCCCTGAGTTTGTGTATGTTTTTTGAAGAGGAACCGTAAATGGGCCTACCATTTGGTACGAGATTAGCGGGCAAACTCGAGGGGTAGTTCATTTCCTGAAGTGATGTTCTGTAAGGGAGTGCGCCTTGGGGTTCCAGTCACCGGTTTTGCTTTGGGTGTTGCTGCTTGTACCGCTGCTGGCATGGGTTTACTGGCGCAGGGTACAGGAGGGAGCGGCCAGTGCCCACGTGCTTTATCCCAACCTGGCCCAGTTTGCCCGCATTGCCGAGCCGCGCTGGAAGCGTCATCTGAGCGCTTTGCTGTATGGCCTGGCGCTGGTGCTGGCCATTGTGGCGCTGGCCCGTCCTCAGGCCGCTATTCCAGCCCCCGATAATCTGGCTACGGTAATGGTCACGATAGACATCAGCCGCTCGATGCGGGCGCAGGACATTGAGCCGGACCGCTTTACGGCGGCCAAAAAAGAAGCCCAGAACTTTGTGCGCTCCCTGCCCGATGGCGCCAAGGTAGGCCTGGTGAGCTTTGCGGGGTATGCGACCCTGGAAGTCGAGCCCACCACCGACCACCAGCGCATCATTGACCAGATAGAGCTGCTTCAGATGGGCCGTGGAACAGCCATTGGAGATGGTCTCTTAGAAAGCCTCAAAGCCTTCCCCAAAGACGCCAACGACAAACTGCTGGGCCCGGCCACGGTGGTCTTGCTTTCGGATGGCCGCAACAACCGCGGTCTGGATCCCCTCGAAGTGACCCCTTTCGCCAAAGACATGGGCGTGGTGGTGCATACCATCGGGCTGGGCCGGCGCAGCAACCCAGGCGACCCCGACCAGCAGTGGGGTGGCTTCTGGATGCAGTTCGACGAAGAGACCCTGCGCGCCATTGCCGAGTCCACCGGCGGTCGGTACTATGCCGCAGAGTCCGCCGAAGCCCTCCGGCAAGCCTACCGCAACCTGGGTCGGGTGGTGGGCTGGAAGCCCCAGCGCACCGAAGTGAGCAGCCTGTTTGGGCTGGCGGCGGGGTTGGTGCTGGCCTCGAGTTTGCTTATCTCCAACCTGCGACGCCAGGTGATCTGAAAGCTTGTATTGCGCTCAAAAGGGTTTTGTGGAGGAGCCTTTTTGAGTGAATGGCTCTTAAACGCGGTCACCTGGCTATCTTTTACCAACTCTGCGCGTGAGCGGCGCTGAACGCGCCCCTCCCTTGCCGCGCCAGGGGGCGCGTCCGAGGGACTTTTATATCGCTTTTGGGTCACTTCTGAGCAGATTTTGGTATTTGATCTCACCCCATTGCGGATGCTGATTTGACCCAGCGATCCGGCGCTGTCTGGTTAGATTGGGGTGGGAGGGAATATGAAAAAACTGGCAGCGGTGGGCTTACTGGTAGGGGCAAGCTGGGGATGGGCCGCAGGTTGCGACAACCCCAGCGCAGACTTCGACTACGTCTACTGTGCAACCCAGCTTTTCGTGCAGGCCGACAAAGAAATCAACGATGTGTACCGCGAGCTGGTGAGCAAGCTGAACGCTGAAGGGCGCTCGGTGCTGCGTACCTCGCAACTGGCCTGGATCAAGAGCCGCAACCAGCAGTGCACACGGGTAGATGCCACTTCCCGCACCGTCAACCTGGACTGCGCGACCCGCATGACCCAGGAACGCACCAGCTTTCTCAAGGCACGCATCCGCGAGTGCAACAGCACGGGTTGTGTGATTAGCCGCTTGCGCTGAGGGCTAAGTTCAACCAACCAGACCCGAGCTCGAGCCCCTCCACCCGAACCATAGGACTGGCCTCGAGCCCCAGCACCCCCAGGCTCTGCCCGAGGGGTGCCTCTTGCAGGGCCTTTTGCAGAAGCGGCTCGAGGTACAGCCTCAGCTCCATATTTCCGCCCAACTCCAAAAGCCCCGGCAGGCGTTGGTTGGCCTGGGTTGCAACAATTTCCAGCACCTTACCCGGTACCAGGTTGAGCACCGGAGCACCCCGAAACCCCGAAAAAACAAGCTGCTCGACCCGTAGCCTCAGCACCTGCTGTGCGGGCTGATAACCCTGGGCCTGGAGTACCAGCTTCACAGCCGGGCCGCTGGCAAACCCGACTGCTAGCTGGCAGCGGTTTTTGCTTAGCTCGAGCTGCCGAACCTCCCCTCCCTGCAAACGGCCCAGGGAAAAGCGCAGCAGTTTGAGGGGCAGGTCTACCCTGGCAAGCTGGCGCTGCAACCAGCCATGCACCAGGGCCTGTTCAAGCTGTAGTTCCAGGCGGGCTTGCAGCAGCGGCATGACCCCATTATCGGCCTTATACCAACTATAGGTGTGTGGCTAATTTTCAGCGACACACGAGATGGGGGTGGGTGGTGGGATGTAGGCGGTGGTTTTTTAGCGCCAGCACCCTAACTCCCTACCTCCTGGTGCAGGGTAGGTGTTCGAATAAAAACGGTATCAGAGAGTATGGGGAAAACAGGATAGACTGAGGTCTGTGACCTATTCCGAAGCAGTGGAATGGTTGTTCGCCCAGAGTCGCGCAGGGGCGCCCAGGGGTCTGTCGCGGATTCGAGCGCTGTTGCAACGGCTGGGCCACCCAGAAGCCTGGTTTCCTGCCGTTCATGTGATTGGAACCAACGGCAAAGGCAGCGTGGTGGCCTACCTCGAGGCGGCCTTCAAGGCGGCTGACGAGCCTTTCGGTGCCACCACCAGCCCCCACCTGATAGACTTTCGCGAACGTATCCGCACCCATCAGGGCCCGATTCCCGAGGCCGAGGTGGTGCGGTTTGTGGAGTGGGCCCGGGGCCAGCATTTCCAGGAACCGGTGGCTTTCTTCGACCTCACCACAGCGCTGGCGTTTAGGCATTTC
>CALFDH010000187.1 GCA_937950405.1 uncultured Meiothermus sp. | reverse complement strand
AAGCAAATCAAACCTAAAGGAGAGTCCCATGGGTTCCATCCCTAACCTGCCAGGCATTTTGTCCAAGATGATCGAGACCCCGCGACTGAACATGCACGTCCTGCTACGGGGAGCTGCGGATGGAGTTCCGGTGCTTTTGATACACGGCAACGCCAGCAGCAGCACTTTCTGGGAAGAGACCATGCTGGCCCTGCCCGCAGGCTTTCGCAGCATCGCTCCCGACCTGCGGGGCTACGGCGACACCGAAGACAAGCTAGTAGACGCCACTCGGGGCTGCATGGACTGGGTGGACGACCTGCTCAGCCTGATGGATATGCTGGGCTACGCACGCTTTCATATGGCCGGCCACTCGCTGGGGGGCAGCGTGGTCTGGGCCCTGCTGGCGGCTGCCCCTGAGCGGATCTACACGGCTACCGTGGTTGCACCGGGCTCGCCCTTTGGCTTTGGTGGCACCAGGGACATCCAGGGAACCCCTTGCGCCCCAGATTTTGCCGGCTCGGGGGGCGGCATTGTCAACCCCGAGTTCGCCAAACTGATTGCCGAAGGTTATCGCGGTACGGAGTACCAGGCTTCTCCCCGCACCGTCATGAACAGCTTCTACTGGAAGCCGCCCTTCCGGCACCCCCGCGAGGAGGCGCTGCTCTCGGGGGTGCTCTCCGAGAAGATTGGGCCGGACAAGTATCCCGGCGACCTGGAAGTCTCGCCCCATTGGCCAGGGGTGGCCCCAGGCAGGTGGGGCCCGGCCAACGCTATCTCGCCCAAGTACATCGGCGATAGCGTGGAGAGGATGCTAGCGGCATCTGTCAAGCCCCCCATCCTCTGGGTACGCGGTGCCGAAGACCAGATTGTGAGCGACATGAGCCTGTTCAACATGGGCACCCTGGGCAAGCTGGGTGTGGTTCCCGGCTGGCCCGGCGACGAGGTACACCCCCCGCAACCGATGGTGGGCCAGACCCGGTATGTGCTCGAGCAGTACAGAGCCCGTGGGGGCACCTTCCGCGAAGAGGTCATTCCAGATACCGGCCATTCCCCCCACATGGAAAAACCCGAGGTATTTGACCCGCTGTTCCACGCCCACCTGAAGTCGGTTTGAGCTGCAAGCCGGTCAAATGGCGGTTCAGAAGTAAAGCCTGCTGACGGCTACAGACCGCACTCTCTGTGGCGCTGTAGAGATCTGTTCTCTCTGTTGCAAGTCGCAGGTCGAAGATCGAGTGGCCGTATCTGACACAACAACTTATACCAACTCTGCGCGTGAGCGGCGCTAAACGCGCCCCTCCCTTGCCGCGCCAGGGGGCGCGTCCGAGGGACTTGTATATCTCTTTTGGGTCACTTCTGAGCAGATTCGGTATTACGTCAGGCAAAGCCTTCGTAATGAAACTGGTAAACATTTCGACATTGCGAGCATCCGAAGGATGCGAAGCAATCCAGTCACCTCCCCTTGCTACTGGCCTTGCCAACCCCGCCACGATTTGCTTACCTGCATACGGCTTCTGACATCTGTGAACCATGCCTGCGAGGCCTTGAAGAACCCCGCTTTGTAAATCCAGTATGCTAAAAACACCATGCCGCCCCGCCTGGATGAGTATTTTCTGGCTGCCGAGGTCGCCCCTGAGCAGATGGATGCGCTCTGGGCGCAGGGCTGGCGGCATTTTGGGGTGTATTTTTTTCGCTACAGTCGCCTGCAAAACCACACCGTGCTGCCCCTTCGGGTACGGCTGGCTTGCTACAGCCCCAGCCAGAGCCAGCGGCGGATACTGAAGCGGAACCGGGACTTGCAGTTCAGGTTGCAACCGGCCTTCGTGAATGCCCAGATAGAAGCGCTGTTCGAGCGGCATAAGCAGCGCTTTTCCCAGAACATTCCCGAAAGTATCTACAACTTTGTTTCGCGCCGTCCGGCCCGTATTCCCTGCCGTTGCCACAGCCTGACCCTGCACCACCAGGGTCGTCTGGTGGGCATCAGCTATCTGGATGAAGGGGCGCAGGCCACTTCCAGCATTTACCAGTGCTTCGACCCCGCTTATGCCAGGCGCAGCCTGGGCATTCTGATGATTTTGTTCTCTATTCGCCTCTCGTTGGAGTGTGGTAAGGCGTTTTACTATCCGGGTTATGCCTACCAGGAACCCTCCGAGTACGACTACAAGAAACGCCTGGGGGCACTGGAATACTTCGACTGGAAGGGCAACTGGCTGAACTACCAGGCGGGTTTGTCGGCAACACCCCAACCCGCGCTTACAAAACACTCCCCTGAGGGAGCTTTAGAATAAGGCCATTCAGCGGAGGCATGGTGTGGCACTCAGGCCGGTGAAAAAAGGGTGGAGCCCTGAAACGTGGGTGAGTCTGCGGCCTTTTGGGCTGGGGTTGCAAAAGCCCAATAATTTCCTCGAGGTCTTCCGGGCCGTAGCCGAGAACGCCGATAACCTCGAGTACGCCTGGCGCATCCTGCAAGATGGGGTCTGCGACGGCTGCGCCCTGGGTACCAGCGGCCTGCGGGACTGGACCATCAAGGGGGTTCATCTCTGCAATATCCGGCTCAGGCTCCTGCGGCTCAACACCATGGGGCCGCTGGACATCCAGCAGCTGGCGGATGTAAAGCGCTTGCGCAGCAAAAGCTCTGCCGAGTTGCGGGCGCTGGGCCGTCTCCCCTACCCCATGCGCCGCCGCAGGGGGGAGCCGGGGTTCACCCGCATCAGTTGGGACGAAGCCCTGGATCGTATTGCCTGTAGGCTATGCAAAACGCCGCCAGACCGGATGGGCTTCTACCTGACCAGCCGGGGCACCCCCAACGAGACCTATTACGTAGTCCAGAAAGCGGTGCGGGCCCTGGGCAGCAACAACATCGACAACGCCGCCCGCATCTGCCATAGCCCCAGCACGGTAGCGCTCAAAGAGTCGCTGGGCGTGGCCGCAACCACTTGCAGCTACCGCGACCTGATTGGCACCGACCTGGTGGTGTTTTTGGGCTCCAACCCGGCGGTTAACCAGCCGGTCATGATGAAATACCTTTACTACGCCAAAAAAGCCGGTACTCAGGTGGTGTGTGTAAACCCCTACCTGGAACCGGCCATGCAGCACTACTGGATTCCCTCCGACCCCGAGAGCGCGTTGTTTGGCACCCGCATTACCGACCGCTTTTTCCGGGTTCAGCCAGGGGGCGACAGCGCCTTCATCACCGGAACCCTGCGGCACCTGATCGAGCAGAACTGGCTTCACCACAGCTTCATTGCCGAGCACACCGGGGGCTTTGAGGCGGTAAAGGCCCAGGTTTTGGCAACCCCGTGGGAAGAGCTCGTTCAGCGTTCCGGGGCCAGCCGGGCGGAGATGCTCGAGTTCGCCCTGCTGCTGGCCAAAGCCGACAAAGCAGTACTCGTCTGGAGTATGGGGATTACCCAGCACGCCTCGGGCGAGGATACCGTGCAGAGCATCATCAACCTGGGGCTGGCACGGGGCTACCTGGGGCGTGAAGGCGCTGGCCTGATGCCCATCCGAGGGCACTCGGGGGTGCAGGGCGGGGCCGAGATGGGGGCCTACGCCACAGTGTTTCCGGGGGGCCTGCCCATTAACCCCGAGACGGCGGCGGCCCTGGCCCAGCATTGGGGCTTTGCGGTGCCCGCTCAGCCGGGCCTGACCGCAACGGAGATGCTCGAGGGGAACCTCGAGGTCTTGTGGAGCGTGGGGGGCAACTTCCTGGAAACCCTGCCCAACCCCGCCCAGGCCGAGGCCCGCCTGGCCCGGGTGCCCTTGCGCGTGCACCAGGACATCGTGCTCTCCTCGCAGATGCTGGTCGAACCCGC
>CALFDH010000186.1 GCA_937950405.1 uncultured Meiothermus sp. | reverse complement strand
GCTACAGCTATGGTTATGGATGGACACCAGCATTGCTTCCAGGTAGGTCGCCAACGGGGTTATACTCATCTTGGGGTCTCCTGTGCAGTCAGAAGACCCCTATTCTATCGTCTTTTTTGCTGGGTTGCGTAACTTGAGTTTATAGAAAGTTGGCTATGCGCCCAAACTACTCCTCCTCCAGCAATAGCGGCAAAAACACCGTGAAGCGGGTTTCGCCGGGTCGGCTGGCGACCCGAATCTCGCCCCCGTGGGCCTCGGCAATTTGCTTGGCGATGGCCAGCCCCAGCCCGGTGCCGCCCTCGGGGCCCCGGGCAAACCGCGTGAAGAGCCGGGGCAGCACCTCGGGGGCGATGCCCGGCCCGCGGTCCACAATGGCAAAGGCGGCCCAGGGCTGCTTGGGTGGTTTCATCTCGGGAGTGGAGGTGGTGCGAAGCTCGTCGGCGGACTCGTAGGGGTCGGGGGGGTTATCGGTGGGTTCCTTGACCATCCAGACCCGCACCTGCACCTTTTCGGGGGCGCCGGCAGCCCGTATTGCGTTGGCGATAAGGTTTCGTGCGAGTTGCAAGAGGCGGTCGGGGTCGCCCAGTACCTCGGGAAACTCGGCGGGCATCTTGAGCACCACGCCAGGGTACTCGCCCACAGCCTGGCGTAGCAGGTCGCCCAGGTTCACGATGTGGGCATTCACGCTGCGCTCGGCCTCGCCCCGGGCCAGGGCCAGCAGGTCTTGCACCATGCGGGCGGTGTGGGCGGCAATTTTGCGGGCCCGCTCGAGCATCTCGGTATCGCCGGGGTTGCGGCTGAGGCGCTCGAGGTAGCCGTTCAGCGAGGTCAGGGGGGTGCGAAGTTCGTGCGAAACCTCGGCCAGAAAGGCCCGT
This sequence comes from uncultured Meiothermus sp., assembly GCA_937950405.1. GTDB lineage: Bacteria > Deinococcota > Deinococci > Deinococcales > Thermaceae > Meiothermus. Next base: position 2,224 of record CALFDH010000186.1, on the reverse strand, counting down.
TCGCGGGCTTGGGCCTCGCGCAGCTCGCCCAGCAGGTCGTTGACCTTCTCCACCATTACCCCCAGGTCGTCCTTGGGGCCGGTGTAGTGGATGGGCTCGAGGTTGCGCGGGCCGCGCTTGTCCACCTCGGAGGCCGCTCGGTGCAACGGAATGAGCGAAAGACGGGCCGCCAGCACAATCAGGAGGGCGCCCAGGGGCAGCAGAAAGGCCATTCCCTGGATCAGGGTATTGCGCACCGTAACCGAAATGCTCTCGATGTAGCGGGTGTCCTGACTGACTGCTACCACCGCCCCCGGGATTTCCTGATAGGCGGCCATAAAGCCAGGGGCGTAATAGGGCTTGGCGGTGCTGCTGGCTGCACGGATATAGTTTTTAGGCACTTTCTGTTCAAAGTCGGATGTGGGTGCAATCAGGAGTTGCCCACCCGAACTGTAAAAGCTCACACTCACCGGGCCGGAGCGGGGCAGGCTGATCTCTCCGGCGCGGCCCGAGGCATAGAGTTGGGCCACCTCGTTCACGTAGCGCAACAGGGTGCGCTCGACCTGTCCGTACAGACCAAAATTGATGCTGTAGACCGCAATGGTCAGCGTCAAGGCCAGAATCAGCACCCACAGGATCGTATAAGCCAGGATCAGTCGGGTGCGGAAGGACATAAGCCGTCTTGGGGTTCAGGCGCCCAGGGTAGAGAGCCGGTTCGGTTGGTTTGAGGGGCTGTATCCCTGGCCCTCGAGGTGGGGCCAGGTACCTACTCGGCTTCGCGCTGGCGCAGGGCGTAACCCACCCCGCGCACGGTACGCAGGTAGCCATAGGCCCCGGCCTCGCGCAGCTTGGAGCGCAGGTTGGCAATGTGGACGTCTACCACGTTGGAGTCGCGCTCGAGCTGGCGTCCCCACAGATGCTCCTCGATCTCTTGGCGGCTAAATACCTTGCCGGCACGGCTCACGAGGAGCGAGAGCAACTCGAACTCCTTGGGCGAGAGGCGCAGTTCCTGCCCGTCGAAGAGCACCTGGCGTTTGGCCAGATGCACTTCCAGGCCCCCCACACTGACCTGCTCGCCCCCTTCGCGGTGGCGCAACTGCACCTGGATGCGGGCCATGAGTTCGGCGGGATGGAAAGGCTTGACGATGTAGTCATCGGCTCCGTCGGAGAGCAGGCTGACCTTGCGCTCGACCGCATCGGCAGCGGTCAGGACAATGATGGGCACTTCGTAGCCGGCCCGAATGCGGCGGGCCACCTCGCCCCCGTCCAGATCCGGCAAGCCCAAGTCCAGAATGACCAGGTCGGGCACTGCTTCGCGCAGGCGCACCAGGCCCGACATGCCGCCCGAGGCCCAGTCTACGGTGTAGCCGGCTTCGCCAAGCTCGAGCTGCAAGAGGTGGGCAATTTCGGGGTCGTCTTCAATCAGCAGAATGCGTTTCATCGAACCTCCGGCAAGACACGCCCATTGGGCAGGTTCAGACGGTATGTGCGGGTCAAAAGCTCGTTCAGACTAACACGTTCACCTTGGATCATCAGTGCGATATCCCCCCGGGGGGTGGTGATTCCATTGTATGGGGGGCGGTAGCCTCCATCCACCCGGAACAATACCCGAACCTCCCGGTTGGCGGGGGCCGGCAGTTTGCTTTGCAAGACCATGTTGCGTTCATCTACCTGCCAGACCACATACACCGTAAGCAAATCGGGGGACACCACGCGAATCTCACTCCCCGATGGAATATAGGGAAGATTGGGCAGCGGCGCGAGCGCCAATACAAAGGCCAATAGAAGACTGCGCATGGTCACACCACTATGCAAGGCTCCCCGGAAAGGCGTATGGGATTCCGATAAAGGGCATTTTAAACTGGTGGGGCGGGGTTGGTTTGGTTCTCGAGATCAAGTGGTACTCCCTAAGCCTTTAATTGGGTTCAATACTAGGCAATTCCAGCCACAATGCTAGTGCAAATACCAACCCCTGGAGTTTAGCATTTCTTTAGGTGTGACATAATGCCTGGGTCACGCCCTTGGGTTATCCCCTTGCATGAAAGCCTTGAACTGCACGCGGCCCTATTCAATGGGGTTACTAGAAGGACTCGGAGTAGATGGCTGTTGCGCCGGCCTCGGCGTACTGGGTTGGTTTGACCTTTGATGCGTGTCAAGGATAAACAAATCCTAAATGGAGGTATACCAGATTCGGCCAGTTCTTCCCCGAATGGGGACGTACTGACCCGACCGAAGGGGGTGCTCT
>CALFDH010000185.1 GCA_937950405.1 uncultured Meiothermus sp. | reverse complement strand
AACGCTCAGAAGCTGGAGGTTCTCGCTTGGCGCGGCCAGGAATTGCAGGCAGGGCCTTATCTGGCCTCCAAAATTGCCGGTGGTCTCGAGGGCAAAAATGGCGATGGTGGGGTTGGCTGGGGGTGGGGGGGGTGGCGGGGTACTGCTGCCGCCACAAGCACTCAGGGCTGCCAGGACAAGAAAGAGACTGATGGTTTTGATGAAAGTCTTCATATATCCTCCTTGATCATTTGAGGTTGATCCTTGGTTCAGAAAAAGATGTTGGCCCCAACCCGCAGCTCCACCGTGGTGCCGCTGATGGGAATCGAGACTGCCGATCCACCGGCTGTCCCGCTGACCGTACCGGTCACGAAGCCAGGGCGAGCCTCGGCAAACACGGCGAACTGGCGGTTGAGCAGGTACTCAACCCCAATGATCCCGTCGGCCCCAAACACCAGCCCCGAGACCGAGGCGCCCTGAGCAAAGCCACTAAGAAAACCCAGCCCGACGCCGGCGCCGATGTAGGGGTTGATGGGTGAGTTAGGCGTGGCGATCAGGTATAGACCATCCACCCCAAATCCGAATCCAGTCAGCCCGCCCCCTGAGCTAAAGGTCAGGCTGCCCCTGGCCCCAAACGCCGGAGTGAAGTTAGCCCCAAACTGAACCCCAAAGGTGGCGGTGCTATCGTTCAGGGCGAACGCGAAGGTTCCACCCAGATAGGCCCGCTGGGCCAGACCCTGGGTCAGTAGGCCAAAGAAGAGCAGGATGAGGGGTGGCAGGATTCTTTTCATACCAAATACTCCTTGTAGGGCGTGCTGGAGCAAGTTCGAGGCGGAGAGTAGTATGGGTTACTCGGGTTTGAATCGCTCCAGGCGAAACTGCTCCATCCAGTGCAGGGCGGCCTCGAGGCTATCGGTCTGGGCCTCCAGGCCACTTTGCACATGGCGTACCTGGTAGCACCGACTGCCACCTGGGAGCAGCCAGCAACGAACCATAAAAGTGGTTCGCTGCTTGGGCAGGCGTTTGGTTTTTTCCATAAAACGCTCCTCAGCAGGCTCATGCCGCCCATCATTTCCATGAACACTTATCTGTCACTTATCTGCGCTTACTACCTTGCTAAGATGGGCCTAGATGTCCCCGCAGCCGAAGCTACGCATTGGGTTACTGGGCTCGTTTTATCTGAGCCTAGGCAACCAGATTTTGCCCACCCAGGCCCAACGTAGGAAGAAAGCTAGCGATGTCATCAAGTTGTTAGCCCTCCAGCCAGAGCAGCGTCTTCACCGGGAACAGGTGCTGGATGCACTCTGGCCCGACCTCGATGAGAAGTCGGGTATGAACAATCTGCACCAGAACCTATACCATGCTCGTCGGATGCTCGAGCCAGGGCTTTCCAAGGGTTCCAGGTCGCACTTCCTGACTTTCGAGCACGAGACCCTGGTGCTGTATGCGGGCGGCCCCGTTGAAGTGGACTACAGCGAGTTCTTACGCCTGGTGAGCCAGGCTCGCAGGCAGGAAGATGTCGCACTTTACGAAGCGGCGGTAGGGCTTTACCGGGGTGATCTGCTGCCGGGAGACATTTACGAGGATTGGACGGAGCCGCAGCGTGACCAGGCTCGCTCGCTGTATCTGGCAACCCTGCTCGAGCTGGCCCAGCTGCTAGAACGGCGGGGCGACCTGGCCCGGGCCTGTCGCTTCCTGGAGCAGGCCATTGCCAAAGAGCCCACCACCGAGGCTGCTCATCGGGCCATGATACAAATCTTAGCCCGCACGGGGCGACGGATGGAGGCTATTCGGCAGTTTCAGGCCCTGCGCGAAGCCCTGGTACGCGAATTAGGTGAAGAACCCGACGAGCATACCCGGGCCGTGTATGAACAGGTTTTGCAGCAACTGCAGAGTCCACCCGAGCAGTCGATACCTGCCGAGCCCGCGCAAGCCCAAGGATGGGTGCCGGTGCCATTATCCCCCTTAATAGGCCGTGAAGCAGCCTTGGAAGAAACCCTGCAATTGCTATCCACTACCCGCTGCTTGACGCTTACCGGAGCAGCCGGTTCAGGAAAAACCCGCCTGGCCCAGGAACTGGCCACCAGACTGCAGGGGCAGTATGCGGGTGGGGTCTGGTGGGTGGAACTGGTGGCCTTAAGCGAAGCACAGATGATACTTCCAGCAATCGCCCAGACGCTAGGCGTGCACGGCACCTCCCAGCCACCCCTGAAGAGTATTCTCGAGCGACTAAGGAGCCATAAATCCTTACTGGTACTGGACAACTGCGAACATCTGATTGACGGCTGTGCCGAGACTGCCATCCAGTTGCTCAAATCGTTGCCAGAGTTACAGTTGCTAGCCACCAGCCGTGAATCCCTGGGGATTGTGGGGGAGATTGCCTGGGTGGTGGCACCCCTGGAGGTTCCAGGCCAGGAAGCCGATATGCGTCCAGAGGATCTCAATCGCTTCGAGTCGGTGCGGTTTTTGTTGGAGCGAATCAGGCAGCACCGGCCTCACTACCAGCCGAGCGCACATCATTCTGTTTATCTGGCCCAAATCTGCCGTCGTCTGGACGGCTTGCCGCTGGCCCTGGAATTGGCAGCAACCTGGGTGGGAACATTACCCCTTGAACAGATTGTTGCCCGCCTGGATAACAGCCTGCGTCTGCTCACGCGGGGTAAGCGGGGTGGGGAGCGCCACCACCAGACCCTGGAAGCGGCCCTGCAATGGAGTTACAACCTGCTCAGTGAGCTCGAAAAAAATTTATTTGTGCGGCTTTCGGTGTTTGTGGGGAGTTGGTCGCTCGAGGCTGCTGAGATGCTGTGCGACTATCAAGTTTTTGAGACTGGAGAACTGGCTGAGTGGCACGCCAGGTTGGTACGTACCTCGATGGTACTTGCGCTCGAGGAGGATCCCCAATTGCGCTTTCGTATGCTCGAGCCGGTGCGTCAATTCGGTCTGGCCCAGCTCGAGGCCCAGGGGCTGACCGGGGCGACCCGAAAACGGCTACTGGAATGGTATTTGACCGAGGCAACCCGTATTGCCCCCAAGCTGATTGGCGCAGAACAAGCCCAATGGTATAGCTACCTTTCCACAGAGTACGAAAACCTCCGCGCTGTTTTGTGGTGGAGCCAGCGTGCAGAGGTCGAGCTGGGTTTACAACTCGCAGCGCGGTTGTGGCGTTTCTGGCAGGTCAAGGGCCATGCCCAGGAGATGCTGGCCTGGTTCGAAGAAACCTTGCCCAGGGCCATCCAGGTGCCCCCGGCTACGCTGGCCGAGGCCTACAATGCCGCCGGGATCATGGCACGCACCTGTGGTCGGTATGCCCTCTCATTTGACTATCTGGAGCGGGCCCTGACCACCCGACGAGTCCTCGGCGACCGGCGGGGGGAGGCCATCGCCCTGAACAACCTGGCGGTGAGCGCCCGCGACCAAGGCGACTACCCCAGGGTTGAATACTATGTTCGCCAGAGCCTGGCCATTGCTCAAGAAATGGGCGACAAGAACCTCGAGGCACTAGGCTTGATGAACCTGGGGGTGGCGCTTCGTGGGCAGGCTCAAAATGAAGCTGCCAAAGCCCACTTTCAGCGGAGCCTGGCAATTTTCGGCGTGTTGGGTGAAAAGCGATCGGTGGCGGCACTCCTTAACTATCTGGGCAACCTGGCCCAAGATCAGGGACACTGGCAGGAAGCCCACCGGCTCTACCAGCAAAGCCTAGAGCTCAACCAGGAATTGGGAGATTTCTGGGGTCTGGGGATCTCCACCCACAACCTGGCCGCACTCTGGTGTGAACAGCAAGAATACTCCAGAGCCTGGGAAATGCTCCTGCAAAGCCTAACCCATTACCGCAGTGCGGGGGTGCGGCATGGCTTGAATGAATGCTTTGAAACCCTGGCCAGGATTGCCCTAAAGCGAGGTGGCTTCGAACAGGCGGCCTGGGCTTTGGGGGTACTGGATCAGCTCGAGAAATCCATGGGCCTGGCCGTGTCGCCGGAGCAAAAGGGTCTGCGTAAGCAAATGGTAGTCGAACTAACGATGACCATTGGTCGCCCGGCTTTTGCGCAGGCTTACCAGGGTGGTCGTAGCGTCCACCTCGAGGATGCCTTCCAAAAAATCTTTGCTAGCTCGGCGCAAGCCCCCTAATGATGGCTTAGTGCAAGAGCTGCTTCCAGACCTTCTCCGGTGTCAGCGGCATGTCCAGATGGGCTACGCCCAGCGCGTCGAGCACCGCGTTCACCACCGCCGGGGTGGCGGCAATGGCCCCAGCCTCGCCGACCCCCTTGGCCCCTAAGGGGTTGGTGGGCGAGGGGGTTTGCTGGTGGTGAGGTTCCATCCAGGGGATCTGGTCGGCCTTGGGTAGGGCGTACTCAAGGAAGCTCGCGGTCAGGTTCTGCCCCTCGTCGTCCAGCACGATGCCCTCGTAGAGCGCCTGGCCGATACCCTGGGCAATGCCCCCGTGCTGCTGGCCTTCAAAAAGCAACGGATTCACAATGGTGCCGCAATCGTCTACCGCAATGTAGCGCAAAATTCGCACCAGGCCGGTCTCGGGGTCTACCTCGACCATAGCCAGATGTGCACCAAAGGGATAGTTTGCGTCCTTGAGGGCAAAGCTGGCGTGTCCCTCCAGCCCTGGCTCCATATCGGGGGGTAGTTTGCGGGGGTTGAAGGCCACGCTCAGAATCTGCTCCAGGCTGACCGACTTGTCCGTGCCGCGCACCCCCCAGCCCTGCTCCAGCAGGTCTATATCCTCCGGCGCAGCCTCTAGCAGATGTGCAGCGATTTTTTGAATTTTGGCCCGCACCTCTTCGGAGGCTTTGAGTACCGCCGAACCCCCTACCGAAAGCGTGCGGCTGCCCGCCGTGCCCATGCCATAGGGTACAGCCAGGGTATCGCCCTGCACCACGCTGATGCGCTGGGGCAAGAGCCCCAGCCGTTCGGCCACAATCTGCACAAAGGCGTTCTGGGTGCCCTGGCCGTGGGGGGAGGTGCCGGTAAAAATCACCGCGCTGCCGTCGGGGTTGAGGCGTACCCCGCCGGTATCCCAGCCGTAGCCGGTAATCTCCACATAGCTACACAGGCCAATGCCCACCCGGCGGCCCTGGCTGCGGGCCTGGGCTTGCTCGGCCCGTAAATCCTGATACCGGCTGACCTCGAGGAGCTTCTGCAGGGGTTGCTCGTAGGCTCCCGAGTCGTACCTGGCGCCGGTGCGGGTTTTGTAGGGAAAGGGGCCCTGGATAAAGTTTCTTCGCCGGATTTCTGCCGGGTCCAGACCCAGCTCGCGCGCGCCCATGTCCATCAGGCGCTCCAGGTAATAGGTGGCCTCGGGCCGCCCGGCGCCCCGGTAGGCCCCGGTGGGGGTGGCATTGGTGTACACGCCCAGCATTTCCAGTTCTACCGCCGGGATTTCATAGGGGCCCTGGAGCATCAGGATGGTGCCGGGAACGTTGCCCAGGGTGGTCTCGAGGGCATACGCGCCCAGGTCGGCCACCACCCGCCCCCGCAGGCCCAGTATTTTTCCTTCGGCATCGAAGGCCATCTCGAGCTCGGCCACCTGGGCCCGCCCGTGGATGGTGGCGTGGAAAGTCTCGCTGCGCTTCTCTACCCAGCGCACGCTCTTGCCCAGGTGTTTGGCCAGGTACGCCACCAGAATTTCCTCGGGGTACACGTTAATCTTAGCCCCAAAGGCCCCACCCACATCGGGGGTAATGACCCGAACCTGGTTTTCGGCCAGCCCCAGCTTTTCTGCAACTGCACTGCGCAGGTCGTGGGGCATCTGGGTGCTCGACCAGACCGTCAGGGCCTCGCGGATGCCGTCCCAGCTTGCCAGGATGCCTCGAGGCTCCATCGAGGTCGGTGCGACACGCTGCTGTAAGAGTTGGGCCCGCACGGCCTTGTGGACCTTCTCAAAGGCCTCGGCTACGTTGCCGGAAGAAGTGGTGCGCTGTAGGGCAATGTTGGTTTGCAACGCGGGGTGGATGGGTTCGGCCTGTAGCGCCGCTAACGGAGCAGGATAAGCAGGCAGGGGTTCATAGTCCACCTGCACGTGCAACAGGGCGTCCTCGGCGGCAGCGGCTGAGGTGGCCACAATAGCCGCTACAGGCTCGCCCACATAGCGCACCACATCCCGCGCCAGAACCGGGTGGGGGGCTACTTTG
>CALFDH010000184.1 GCA_937950405.1 uncultured Meiothermus sp. | reverse complement strand
GGAGTGCTCTAGGATTCAAAAAGATAGCCTCTGAAAATCTCTGGTTTGGGTGATTATCTTTTTGAATCCGGTATTACACACAAATATCCAACAGATGGTCAGTACCCCAGCAGGCTTTTCAGTCGAGTTGGTTTCCACATCGGCTAAACCCACTGCTTCAGGTCGATCCGGCCCTCGTAAATGGCCTTACCGGTAATGGCCCCCTCCACCCCCAAATTCTGTAAACCGTGAAGGTCGGCGTCTGAGGCAATGCCCCCCCCTGCAATCAGGAAGCCCGGCCAGGCCGCGCGAACCTTCCGCACCACCTCGAGGTCGAGCCCGGCCAGGGTTCCATCCCGCCGTACATCGGTGTAAATCAGGGTACGAACCCCCATATCCCACATCCGCAGGCTCAGGTTCTGCACCTGCAGGGCCGTGCCCTCCGCCCAGCCCGAGACCACGACCTCGAGGCCCCGGGCGTCCAGGCTCACCACCACCAGCTCGGCCCCAAACTCCCGGAGCATCCGACCCAGCACTTCTGGCGCTTTCACGGCCACGGTGCCCACCACGACCCGGTTGGCCCCCATAGTCAGCACCTCCCGGGCCGCCTCCACACTGCGAATCCCGCCTCCCACCTCAAATGGAATGGCCAGAGACTGGGCAATCTCGCGCAGCACCGCACGGTTTTCCCCCCGGCCAGTAGCGGCATCGAGGTCCACCAGGTGCAACATCCGTGCGCCCTTGGTTTGCCAGTGCAAAGCGGCTTCCACCGGGTTTTCGTAGTAGACGGTTTCTTGCTTGGGATCGCCTTCAAACAAGCGAACCGCTCGGCCAGACTGGATATCTACGGCTGGAATAACTAACACTGAGGGATTTTACCAGGCTTGCCAGGAGAGGGCCATCAATAAATCTTCTTTCCCAGCAGGCTGCCGGCCAGCTCAACCATCATCCGGGCGGTGCGGTTGGCAATGTCCAGGATGGGGTTCACCTCCACCAGATCCAGGCTCGTGACGATGCTGGCGTCGGCCAGCAGTTCCATCAGCAGGTGGGCCTCGCGGTAGGTCAGGCCGCCGGCCACCGGGGTACCCACCCCCGGGGCGATCTCGGGATCCAACACGTCGGCATCGAGGGAGACATGCACCTTGGCAAAACCGCGAAACTTGTCGGCCACCATCTGAGCGATGGCCGGAATGCCCTGCACATCAATTTCTTTCATGGTAAACACCGTGACCCCCCCCTCGCGCAGCAGCCTGACCTCCCCTGCATCCAGGCTACGAATCCCGATCAGCACCACATCCTCGAGCCGTACTTTGGCCCCAGGGTAGCCCAGGTTCACCAGGCGGGGGTCGCCCAGGCCGCACAGGTGCGCCAGGGGCATCCCGTGAATGTTGCCGCTGGGGCTGGTCTGGGGCGTGTTGAAATCGGCATGGGCATCCACCCAGATCACCCCGATACGCTCCCCCCGGCCAGCTCCCGTGACCGAGCCCATGGCGATGGAATGATCGCCGCCCAGCACGATGGGAAACACCTCGGCGGGCATCTGACCCAGGGCCTGGCTGGTATCCAGGCAGACCGCCCGGATGGCCTCGAGGTAGCCCATACCACCCTGTTCCTCCTGCTGATGGCGCAAGCTCTCGACCACCGGCACCTTCATATCGCCATAATCGTGAACCTGGTGGCCCAGGTCCTCGAGCACCTCCTGTAACCGTCCATAGCGGATGGCGCTGGGCCCCATGTCTACCCCGCGCCGCCCCTGACCCAGATCCATCGGAACCCCCACGATACCAATCTGCTTCATATGCCCCCAGTCTACCGTTGGGGGTGCGCCAGAAGCCGTCGTGAACCAGGGTCGAGCGCCGTGAAATTGCCTTGCTTTTCGCTTTTGGCACCTGGCTTTTGTCTTGCAGCCATCTGCCATGAAATCATGCAACCATTGACCCCGGGCCTTTTCGGCGCTAGAGTGAAGAGTTACGCCAGCAGCGTAGGCTTTAGGGAAATGAAAGAGATGCCTATTCAAAGTATCAACCTATCGCGCCTGATGCGGGAAGGTGGCAGCACCGACGCACGGGGCGAAATCCTGGAATACATCACCCTGGAAATGGAACGCATTCCCCTGGAGGGCCCGGCCAAATGGAAAGTCGCTGTAACCCGGGTAGAGGGCGAAGGCGGACAGGAGTTCTGGCTATCTGGCGAAATTGCAGGTAATGCCGTTTTGGAGTGCCGTCGCTGTCTCACCCCCACCCCCACCCCGGTACGCGCCCATTTTCAATATATGCTGCGCTACCAGCCCGGCCTGGCCCACCTCGAGGCCCTCGAAGAAGACGAAGAAGAAATCCTGCTCTTTGGTCATCCCGATCTCGACCTGGGGCCCCTACTGAGCGAGGCTTTTGCCCTCGAGCTGCCCTACACCACCCTCTGCAAAGAAGACTGCAAGGGCCTGTGCCCGGTTTGCGGGGCCAACCGCAACGAGGTAGATTGCGGCCACCACGAAGAACCCCAGACCAAACTGGGGGCTGAACTTTCCAAGTTATTAGGCGACTTGAAGGATTGATCGAACCCCCGAATGTCATCCCAAAATCATGGCCCACAACCAGACCCGATGCTAGGCTGGTGGCATGGCGGCGATTGGCCTGGAGCGCTGGCGCCAACACCTGCTAGAACACCTACCCATCGCCCGGGAAGGCCAGAACCCCGAGGGCGTGCATCAGGTACGGGTGGCGGTGCGGCGCTTGCGGGTGTGGCTCCGGCTGTCGGGAATGCGCGT
>CALFDH010000183.1 GCA_937950405.1 uncultured Meiothermus sp. | reverse complement strand
CGCCCGCACGGTGACACCCGGAACCTCTTGCTGGACAAAGGTGGCCAGCGCAGCGGGGTCACCCGAGCGTACCTGATAGAACTCGCGGGCCACTGGCTCGCTTGGCTGGGTAGGGGGCTGGGCAGTCTGTCCACGGGCGCGGTCTACCACTTCCTTGGGCCCGACCACGATCACGTTGTTATCGAGCAGGGCGTAGGTGATGCGCCCATCCCCATAGGTGTTGATCAGCAGATCCCAGACCTGACGAAAAGGCTTTTTGTCGATGTCGGCCGTGACACTGACATTCGGCACATCGCGCAGGATGGGGGAGAGCCCCACGCTGCGGGCCAGGGCATCAAGCAGAGTGGGTAAAGGGAGGTTGGTGCCGATGTTGCTTACGGGCTGGTCGAAGCGCGCATCCCGGGGCAAAGTACCCTGGGCCAGCGCCAGACTCAACACCACCAAAAGGGCAAGAAAACGCTTCATATTCACCGCCTAGGGGTTATCCATCGTCAGGTTCAGGGTTTCCGAACCTTGTACCAAGAGGGCTTCTTTGACGCTCAGGCTTCTGAGCAGCACATCGCTACCGGGAAGGGTGCGGCCTACCGGCAGCACCGTAAACCCATCCTTGCTCTGGAAAATGGCTACGCTGGTCGGGCCCAGCACCACGCCGGAGAGCTTCAGATTTTGCTCGCGCACAAAGCGGGCCAGGTTGCTCTCCTGCACCGCTTCCTGGCCTCTGGCCAGACTGCTGCGGGGCTCGAGCACCTGGGTCAGCCGGGCGTCAATTTCGGCCCGTGCAAAGTCCAGGTTGCCATTGCCACTTGCAGTGGCTGGCCCAGGTTCTATGTCCAAGGCCGCTGCTTCCATAGGGGTTTCGATAGTGGTGGCGGTCAGTTCTCGGTCCAGAGGCGCCAGCCGGATGGGCAGCGAACCCGAACCGAGGCTAACCACGCCCGGCAAGCTGGCGCGGGAAGTCCCCTGGGCTAAGCGAGCCTGACCGGAGGGCGCAGTGGGGGTGGTTGCAGTGGGGGTGGGAGGAGTCGTGACCCCTGGCGTGGGCCGGGTGCCTGGTAGGCTGGGACGCGGCAACGGGGTGGTGGGCTGGCGCACCTGCACTCGAGCCGTCTGGCTCGGGATGGGCTGCGAGACCACCGGAGGGGTGGGGGTTGGGCGGCTGACAATGGCAGGGGCCGGTTGGGTGGGCTGGGCCACGGCAGGCGGCGTGGTTTCGATGATCAGGGGTACAAAGGGGTTGGGCGGCACCGTTACCCGAGGCCGGGCCAGGGCAACGCTGGCAAGAGTGTCTTCCTGTTCTGCTGGCTCGGTGGGTCGGGTGGCCTCCGTAACCAGGAAGGGCAGGGGAAGCACCTCGAGCGGGCGTGCGGTGGTGGCCGGGGGCGTAGTGGGGGTGGGGGTCGTGCCCGGCGCCACCGGCGCAGGTGTGGGGGTCGGAGTGGTGGGCTGCTGGGCGGTCTGACTGGGGCGGAAGAAGCCCAGATACCAGGTCGCCACGGCCCCCACCAACAGGGCTGCCACCAGCGCCACCTTGGCCGATTGGGGCATGCGTTGGAGGAAGTTCATGGCCGACCTCCCGGCTGGCCAGGCTGACCCGGCTGTGTGGGCTGTCCACCCTGGGCCGGCTGGGCCTGCCCGGTGTAGGTGTAGACCGTCATGGTCAGGCTGGTGTTGATGGTGGGGTTGGTGGCCTGGGCCACCGTAGCAGTCGGCCCGCCCCCCCCGAGGGTCAGGTTGAGCCCCGAGACCGTGGCGAAGCGCTGGAAGCCCTCGAGGTTCCGCAAGAACACATACAGCTCGGGGAAGGGAGACTCAACCTGCATGGCCAGGTTGGTGGCCCGCACGTTGGATACACCCTGATTGTCGCCCGCGCCGCGGCTCAGGGTGCGCAACACCACCCCGCTCTCGCGGGCGGTCTGGGCCAGGGCACTCAGCACCCGGCCTAGCTGCTCGGTGGGCGGCAACTCCCGCAGGAATTGCTGACGCTCAGCATCCAGGCGGGCGATGGTTTCGCGCAATTGAGGCAAGGCGCGCTGGGCTGCACGGCCCCGATCCCGTTCGGTGGTCAGGCGATCGACTTCGGCCTGAATCTCCGGGATACGGCCCTGCAGGGGTTGGGTTACCAGGAAGTACCACATCAGGCCCAGCAACACGGCCGCCACAATGGCGACAATGGCCCACTCACGCTGGCCCATTCTAGCGAGAAGGGCTACCACTACCTTCACCTCCTGTCGTGTTGCTGGCGGTCGCCTGGGCTTGGCCGACCAGGCCCACGGTAGCTCCGAAGGTGTAGAGCTGCCGTTGCTGGTCAAGGTTGGCGTTCTGGAAGTTGATGCCAAAGCGCGGCGAGGTCTCGAAGGCTTCTACGAAACGAATCAGGGCGTTCTGCCCGATGGCCTCGCCCTGGAGGTTGAACTCCACATTGACCGGCTTGCCATCGTAGACCCCGTTTTGTACGTTGCTCTGGGTCTCTTGCGGGGTCAGGGCTTTGGTGCCGATGCTGCGCAAAGCCACCCCAAAGCGGCGGCCCTCCCGTGGGATTTGGTTGATCACCTGGGCCAGGTTATCCGACCAGGGCACGAAGCGTTCCCGCAGTTGGTTGCGTACCGAGAGCAACTGCTCGAGTTCGCGCTGTTGCTGGTTCAGGCGGTTCTGCTCGGCGATAAAAGGCCGCAGCACATCTACCTCTACCTGAAGCTGATCGCGCTGGTTTTCCAGCGCCTGTACCCGCGAGAGGGTGGAAATGTGGAGAAAAGCGACCGTCCCCAGCACGGCCAGCACCACCGCCGCAGCGGCCAGCCGCCACCAGCCGGGCTCGACCCGGCGGCGCAGGTTTTTGGGGAGGAGGTTGAGTTTAATCAAGCGGATTCACCCCCCGTAGAGCCAGGCCAACCGGAACCGTGAACTCCGGCGACAGACTGCGCAGGTATTCCAGATCGAAGCGGCTCTTATCAATCTGGATGCCCTGCCAGGGGTCGGCGATTTCTAGAGGAATGCCCAGCGTATCGGCCAGAAGGGGCACCAGACTGCGCAGCTTGCTGCCCCCCCCGGCCACAAAGCCCTGGTCAACGCCCAGGTCTCCTACCTGTACCCGGAAGAACTCCAGGCTTCGGCGCAGCTCGGTGGTGAGCTCGACCAACACCGGGCGGATTGCGTCGTACATGCGGGCGGGGTTGAAGCGTTCGCGCTCGGCGTCAAAGTCCAGGAGCAGGTCTTCGTCCTCGGTGGGGATGGTGGCCAGGCCGTAGTTTTTCTTGGCATCCTCGGCGGCCACTGCGTCGAGGTTGAAAGCCTTGGAGATGGCGGCGGTGAAGTCCTTGCCCGAGAGGTTAATTACGCGGTTGAGGAGCAGTCGCTCACCGCGGGTGAGCACCAAGGCCGAGGACTCGGCGCCAATCTCGAGGAACAGGGTGATCGGCTCGCGGTCGGTGGCCCGCAGCCGGGTATCCAGGGTGCGCAGCCCGGCGAAGGGCTTCACGTCAATGATCAGGGGTTCCAGCCCCGCCGCTTTGAGGGCCTCGACCAGGCTGGCCACGGTTTCTTGCCGGGCCGCCCCCACCACTACGTCCATCTGCTCGCCTTCCGGGATGGCCTCGAGGGCGTCCAAGGGCGCGTAATCCAGGACGACCTCATCAATCGGGAAGGGGATGTAGCGCTCAGCCTCCCAGCGCACCGCCTCTTCCATCTGCTTGAGGGGCATCTTGGGTACCTGCAAGGTACGGGTAATGACAGCCAGGTTGCTGGCAGCCGTGACCACGTAGCGCTTGCGGGTACGCATCTCGGCCAGCATCTCTTTGATGGCATCGGCCAGCGCACCTGGTTCGGCGATCGAACCCTCCTGAATAACCCCCAGCGGGGTGGGCCTGATGCTCAAGTTCTTCAGGCTGGGGGGGGTTCCGGACAGCTCGACCATCTTGATGTTGGCCGATCCAATCTCGAGGCCAAGTGCCTCGACCCTGGGTCTCAGCAACCCGCCAAAAAAATCACGCACGCTGCCCCCTTTCCCACATAAATCTCAAACTATGTGTCAGTATAGCACGGTAAATCTGCGTAGCAGCGCCCATATTAACCACTTTATCTCAGGTCTTAACCTTGCGGCGGTGCATTTGAACATATGTTTCTTAACCAAAAACCGGCCCGACGCTGCGCAGTACGATCTAGAACTCGCCAGCAAAGGTTTTTTTACGCTGTCTGGAACCAGTAATTCAGGTGGAATGGTACGGCTACTGGCTTCTCATAAAGCCCTGGCCACCGCCTCGGCAAACTGGAGGGTGTTGGCGTTGCCGCCCAGGTCGGGGGTGCGGGGGCCTTGTTCTAGTACCCTGTCTACTGCTGCTTCTACCCGGCGGGCGGTCTCATGTTCGCCCAGATGTTCCAGCATCATCACCGCCGACAGGATGGTGGCGGCGGGGTTGGCAATGCCCTTCCCGGCGATGTCGGGGGCGCTGCCGTGTACGGGCTCGAAGACCGCGTGCTGAGTGCCGATGTTGCCGCTGGCTGCGATGCCCAGCCCACCTACCAGCCCCGCAGTCAGGTCGGAGATGATGTCGCCAAACAGGTTGGTGGTCACGATCACGTCGAAACGCTCGGGGTTGCGCACAAGCTGCATGGCGCAGTTGTCAATGATAATGTCTTGGGTTTGCAGTTCGGGGAAATGGGCGGCCTCTGCTTTTACCGTGTTCATGAACAGGCCCTGGGTCAGGGGCAGTACGTTGGCCTTGTGGGCTACGTGAAGCTGCTTGCGCGGGCGGCTCATGGCCAGCCGGGCGGCGTACTCGCCGATGCGGGCGCTGGCTTTGCGGGTGATGACCGTGTCGGCAATGGCGATCTCGCCGTCGAGGTAGCTGCGTTCCTGCTCCACGTACAGCCCCTCGGTGTTCTCGCGCACCACCACCAGGTCAATACCCGGCCTCGAGCCCGGCACGGGGTGATGTTTGGCCGGACGCACGTTAGCGAACAGGTCGAGCTTGCGGCGCATGTAGCGGATGGCCCCAAAAAAGCCCGGCACCTTCTGGGTGGGGCTGGTGGCGGCGCCAAAGAGGGTAGCGTCGGTGTGCTGGACGGCCTCGAGGGTTTCCTCGGGCACCGAGATGCCTATTCGCTCAAAGGTCTCCCAGCCGGCCTGGGCCTCCACGAACTCGAGCTTGAGCCCGGTGGCCTCGAGTACCCGTCTAGCAGCAGGGATCACTTCGTGACCGATACCATCACCTTCAATCAGGCAAATCTTGTAACTTTTGCTCACAGTATCACCCTCGACATTCTAACGAATCGTGATACACCCTTGGCTAGACCGCTAGTTTCCGCAAGAAGTAACTCCCCTAGAATCGCAGGTCTATTTCGAAGGGCTCCTGCGCTTTGCGCCTGGCTTCCAACGCCCCATCCAGAATGGTGAGGGCAATGCCCACCATCAGGTACACATCCCCCAGGCTTATCACATTGGTATAACCCAGGATATGCACCGGAATCACGTCGGCTAAAAACCACAGCCGGCTAGACTCGCTCATCAGGGTATGAACGGCGTCGTACTGCTGTTGGAGCTTGGGAATGAAGGACTCCATGCCCACCTTGTATAGTGCCTCGGCAGACACGGGCATGTGCCCCTGGTTGGCAAAAATCACCAGCGCGTTGCAGGTCAGGCCCAGCCCCACAAACCACAGCCCGCGCAGGTGGGTATTGGCCCACAAACCATACCCCACCAGCACAAGCACCACGGCTTTGGCGGTGGGGCCGGCAATTTCGGGGGCAATCAAGCTGCGTGAGGTCGCAAAAGCCAGCCCACCTTCGAGCAGCGCGGCTCCTACAAAGGCCCAAACGGCTTTGAGCTCGATGTGGGCAAGATCGCGGAAGCTGGCCCGGAACGCAAGGGCGAGGACAAGGCCGACAAGTGCGCTGGCGAGGTATAGCGTCGTAAGAATTCCTCCCGGTCTTTCCAGATGGGGTCCTCGAGCCACAACGCCTCGAAGAGCCGAACCACCTGCGGGTCGAACTGCTGCCCCGACAGCATTATTATCTCATTGAGGGCTTCCTGAGGAGCCTTGGCGCGGGTATAGGCCCGGCCTGCGGTCATGGCCTCGTAGGCATCGGCCAGCGAAACGATACGCGCCCAGAGCGGAATATTCTCTCCCCTAAGGCTGCTGGGGTAGCCGGTTCCGTCCCAGCGCTCGTGATGATGCACAATCACCCCCTGTACGTCCTTGGACAGTCGATGGCGCATGGGGTGTAGCACCTCCAGGCCTCTGGAGGAATGGCTTTTAATGAGAGAAAACTCTTGTTCGCTCAGCTTGCCGGGCTTGAGCAATACCGAGTCGGGAATGGCCACCTTGCCGATATCGTGAATACGCGCCGCGTAGGTGATGCGCTTAACGTCCTGCTCGTCGAACCCCATTTTTTGGGCAATGCTCTGTGAAATAGCCGCCACCCGCTCGGAATGCAGCCGGGTATATGGGTCTTTGGCGTCCAGCGCCGCTACCAGTACCTCGATCGTTTCGTCGAAGGTCTCTTCCAGCTTTACCTTCTCGTCCCAGTAATAGCGCGAAAAGTAGAGCAGCAACATCATGAACAGCACCGTAAACC